>DATJFH010000233.1:0-26765 GCA_035495815.1 Bryobacteraceae bacterium | reverse complement strand
CCATAAACATAGAAGAAATGGCGCACGTCGTTCCCCGCCCGGGACCATTCACCCGAAAGGTCGTACTGGTTGGCTGGAAAAGAATTCATCCCCGATGTATCGTCGTAAGCCCGCCCTGTCGCGTACTGCACCTTGCCCTCGAAAAAGCGCGTGAAGCTTCCTCCGAGAGCGACCTTGACCGAATGGCTCTCCAAGTGACCGGAGGACTCGATCTGCCGCAGCATTCCGATGGAGGAATCCGGCCGCTGTCTATAGGGCGGAAAGAATGCAGCGTTCACATCGCGGGAGCGGAACAGCTTGACGCCTCGAACCCCGATGTAAGTCACGGTCATAGTCATCGCTTTTCGCAGTTCTTTTTCCACGCCGATGCTGTATTGCACGCGATAAGGAGATCGAAGATCGGGAGCAAAACGCACCAGGCTGCTTGGCTGCAGCGCGGCGATAGCTCCACCTGAGAACGGGTCGGGATAACCGGGATTGGAGAGCAGGATTTGTCTCAGCTTGAGCCCATCGAACCGGAGTGTATCCGCAATCGCGTCGCCCCGCACGCTTTCGTAGAAGATTCCTACTCCGCCCCGCAGGGCCATCTTATGCCGTTTTCCAGGGGAAAAAGCGAACGAGAGCCGCGGCGCCAGATTATTGAGATCGTCAACATGGCTCTGCCATTCGTACCGGAGTCCCACCCCGAGAGAGAGATTGGGCCGGAGGCGGATATCATCCTGTACGAATAACGCCACTTTCCCCTGCTCGAGAGCCAGCCTGCCGTCGCCCTGCCGCCGCGAGAAGGAGAACGGCGTTTGCGCGACGTAGTCCGCAAGCGAGGAAAACTGAAAAGTACCAGTCGCGTTGCCCTGGTCATTGAGACTTCGTCTTGTGAAATCAGGTACCTCAAATCCGGTCTTTAACAGATGCTTCCCGTGTGAGAAGGAGAGCGCGTCGGAGAACTGGAATGAGGTTCTGCCATCGTTGACATCCTGCTGCGCGCCTCCGCCGGCAAAGGCGTCGAGGACCACGATCCTCGGGACACCCTGCAACCGGCTGCGCGTGGACGTGTCCTGAGTCCCGATCCTCAAGGACACTGCGTTGAACATGTGGGTTGTGATCACAGCTCTATCGGTGACGATGATCTGGCTTTGCCGGCTGGCGCTGTCCACGGCGCCTTCCGGCAAGCCGTACCCTCCAACGCCTTCTCCCTTGTCGGACCAGTCGAAGAAGTTGTAGCGAACCGACAGCGTATTGCTCTTTCCGATTTGCCGATTGACCCTGGCAGACGCCAGAGTGCTGCGCAGCGGCCGTGCAAAATTCAGCCGGACGGGACCGGAGGCGGTCTGGGCATAAACCACGGCTTGCTGATCGTCGTCCTCTCTATAGGCGCTCAGCAGGAAAGTGGTCTTCTTGCCCTTGCCGAGGGGTCCCGAAAAGCTGCCGTCGACCAGCCGGTGCTGCTCCGGCGGCCGATCCACCGCGAAGGCGTTTCTGGCATCCAGCCGGTAATCGCGCAGGTCCATTTTCAGGGAGCCGTGATATTGTGACGAACCGGTTTTGGTGATGATCTCCACACGACTCTGTCCGGGGCTGGAAAATTCCGCTGAATAGGGATTCTGATTGACCCTGATCTCCTGAATCGCCGACGCGGGCACACCGAGCCCGGACGACACCATGCCGTCGACAACAAGCGTGAGCGGGCCGCCGGGGCCCACCAGCCTGGAGATCGCCCCCATAACATCGGCGCCGAGGATGGGCAGGCTGTCGAGCGCGCCGCGATCCAGCCGGACCACATCCAGGTTTTCGCCCACTTCCGTGTTGATCTGCCCCGCGCCGCCGTCGACAGTGATTTCCTCGCGCAGCCTGGCGATCGACAAGACAATCCGCACCCGGCCGGGCGCGCGGGGCCCCGCCTTCACTCGAGCCTTTGCCTCCTGGAAGCCGCTGTGGGTCACCCTCACTTCGTAGCTGCCGGGCGTCAGGCTTTCCACGCGGAAAGCTCCTGTCTGATCGGTAATCGTCGAGCGCGGCAGTTCCCAGCCGGCGCCGCGCACCGTCACTTGCGCACCCTCGATCGCCGCCTCGCTCGAGTCCAACACGACGCCGGATACCATCGACAAACCGGCCGGATCCTGAGCTTTTAGAGTGAATGCGAGCGCGGCAAGAACCGCCGCGGCCATCCGCGCTTTTGACGCCGAGCTCATGCGGATATCCCTTCTTCGGCGGGCAGCTTGAAGACACGCACGCGTGGTGTGCTCAAAATTTCGCGACATCGGGAGGACAGGTACTCGCCCAAGGCCTCGTAATGCTGGAACCACCAGAATGCCGGCCAGGCGAACGCGATATACCCCGCTCCGGCTCTTTGAACACGCCGCAATTCCTCGACGGCGCTCGCACCGTCAGCCGGCGGGCCCCAGTATCCGCCCTCCTTCTCGATAAAGTGAATCCGGCGGCTGCCTCCGACCATCGGTCCCGCGCCCCATTGGTCTTCGTCCACAAGGACCAGCAGACTGTCCCGGGGGACGGCCATGGATAGCTCCCGAATGCCGGAATAACAAGCCCGAAGCCAACCCGCCGAATCGCGCTTGCCATTCGTTTCGGCCACCGCCCCTCGTGATGCCTGATGACCCGCCGGCGGCATGGAACAGCGCTCACGAAGTTCTTCCACCAGTTCAACGAGCCTTTCCAACCTGGAGTCAAATACGGCCGCTTCACTCAAACGCGGCCGGCCGCAGGACCGAAGGTCGTAAAGAAATTCACAGACCGCTTCGCCGGTCGGCTCCCCTTTGTAATCGGCCGGGTCGTACTCCAGTTCGAGCGACCGCAGCCAATCCCGCCATTTGAAGGTAAAGATGTGGTCATACAACCGGACGGGAGTCCAGGGCACGCGCAGCGAATCGGCGGCGATGCAAGCGTGCATCGCGTCCCCAAGAACGAGCTCTGAAGCCTGGATCTCCGCCAGGATACCGGCAGGCTCAGCGCACGGGTCGATGTAGTGAATGCCGGCTTGTTCACAAATACGCGGCAAATCCAATCCGTCAACTTCGGCTCGGATCTTGCTTGCATGATGCGGCATGAAAGAGACCCGGTGACGCTTGGGGCCAACCACTGCCAGACGGTTCACCAGCGCGGCGCTGTCGGTCACGGCTAGTTCGGAAGGCAAACCGAGCGCCGCAGCGGTCAGAGGGCCTCGAACACAGAGGAAACTCCAGGATTGGTCGATACGAGGTTTCGCGCCATATCCGGCGCCGGATCCGAATACGAATTTTCTTGGAGCAGCCGGGATGCGGTCGTTCAACAAGGTGCCGATTCCGACCAGCAGCGCACCGTCGTCCGAATCGAGAAGCTCCGGAATCAGGCGGGGCCAGAGCCAGCTGTTCAGATCATCGCCGAAGTTACCGGCCGCATCCTGGTAGAAGTAGAGTCTCATAAGCCCACCGGGCGCAGGCGGATCAATCCGCTGCCTGTCCGACCAGGTCCCGCAGAACGCGGCCGCTCGAAAAATACTCCTCGGCGATGCGCCTCGCGCTGGCGCGATGAGCGTCATAATCCGAGTTGATGACGTCGATGCCCTCCGCGGCTTCGGCGACGTCGCGGAAAGCGACTACGCCCTTGCCCGTCGGCAACCAGTCGCCGAGACCGGTATCCTGGACCAGAACGGGCCGGCCGCACGCGAGATAACAGACGCTACGGTCGCTGAACCATCCTCCTTGCGTGGTGACGTAGCCGTGCTTGGCGACGCTAAACTCGGCCCGGGAATGGCCAATGAAATCGCGATAGGAGGAGGGAGTCCGAGAGGCTGACCAGCCCTGCTCGACGCGCCAGCCGTACGGCGCGAGCTTCTCCTCGGACGCGCCGGTGACCGCGATGCGGATCGGCTGCGTCGTCATTTGAGGAAGATTGATGAAGCGCGGAAATTCCCGGTCCTTTTGGCCATAGGTGACGCCCTGATAAACCTCGTCCCGAAATCCGCGCCACTGGATCACACACGTGAACTCGTCAGCGGGAGTTTCCTTCACAGGCCAATGCGACAGCGCCACCGGCGGCACGGTCTTGAGCCAGCGGCGTCCGGCCGTCGGGATCAGACAATCAGGCGCTCCGATATGCTGCCCCACTGTGAACAGCGATTGGCACCGGTCGACGGTCTGTTTCAGCGCCGGGTTTCCTTTTTCCAGGCTCATCTGCACGAATCCGGGGTCCGTATCGATAAACGAATGCCTGCGCGCCCGGAGGTATTCCGGCCGCCATATCGCAACCGGCACGGCGTGCACGAGGAACAGGGAAGCCTGGCTGCATACGTCACGGAACTTCTCGACGTCCATCCCGATCGACTGTTCGCCGGCCCGATAGATCCAGCGGTCCCCTAGACCGGCGGAATCCAGGCAGGCGCGGACATAAGACGCCGGGTACGCCAGATCGGTTGTGAGTTGCTGAGCCTCCCAGTCGTACACATAGGACTCCTGTCCGCATTCCTCGAGATAGAAGACTTCATGACCCAGCTCGCGCAATCCAATCAGGTACTGCATGTTGATCCATGCGTGTCCACCCACCGGGAAACGGCCGATACTTCCGGAAAAGATGATGATCATGCGCTGTTCCTTTTATGCGCCGTGCGGCAGCGCCCTCTCCACCAGCTTTGGCAGCACGACGTCGTGCGCGAATTGTTCGGCCGCGATTTTGCGCGCGGCGCGACGATGGCGTGGGTAGTCTGCGTTTACTCTTTCGATCCCTTCCACAGCGTCGTCGGCATTGGTGAAACCGACCAATCCCTCGCCATTCGGGAGATAGTCGGTGAAGCCGGTATCCTGGACAATAGCCGGCAGTCCGGCAGCCAGGTAGCAGACGGTACGATCGCTGAACCAGCCCGAGCGACTTTTGACGTATCCGTTCTTGGCGGCGCTGAATTCGCCCTTCGAGCCGGTTATGTATCCGCGGTACGATGCCGGTGTCGCACTGATATCCTGGCCCGGGTCGCGTATGGACCAGCCTTTCGAACGAAATCGGAGAACCACGTCACGCGGCGCCCCGGAAAGCGCCAGTTCGAGCGCCTGCGGCGTCTTTGAAGGAACGTCCACGAGACGAAGAAACTCCTCGTCCTTCTGGCCATATCTCTCCCCCTCCCATACCACTGATCCGTACGAGTTCCAGTGCGCGATCGTGGTGAGGGGAGCGTCAGGCCGGCTGCCGTTCGGTTCCCATTCATCGAGCACGACCGGAGGCCGCGTGGGCAACCAGTCCACTCCCTGGGTGGGGATGCTACAGCCGGCTTGTCCTATGTTGCCCGCGTAGGTGAAGTGCGTCTGATGGTGGGCGGCGATACCGGCGCCGAACTTGCCGACCTGCGTGAACAGGGGATCCATATCGATCATGGCGCGCCGCGCGCACAACGAAAACTCGGGCAGCCAGCAGACTCCGCCGACGTTGAGAAGCAGGTCTGCGGAGCGCAGCAGCTCTTTCAACTCCGGCCAGCTCTGCCCGTACAAACCGGCGTGGCTTGAATTCACGTAAACGGGCGAGCCCGGGACTCCGGCGGCTACCAGCAGCTTTCGAACGACATCCAATCCCACGCTTGGGTCGTCCTGCCATTCACCGGAGTTCGGATTGAAGCATGACGCCGGCCAGCCGCTCTCTTCGAGATACGCAACCTGATGGCCCAACCGGTGTAAGCCGACCAGATAATAAAGGAAGGCGAGGAGATTTCCTGCCACCGGATACCGCACCATGTAGCCTGTCACAATGATTCGCGCCATGAGAGTGACTCACAATCCCGCGCGGGACATCAAATGGCCCACGACTTTCTCGGCAGCGAAATACTCGTCTGCGATCTCGGAAGCCGCCCGGCAGTTTCCTTCGTAATCGGACTCAATCGTCTCCACCGCCTTCAGAATGTCCTCCATCGTTTTGAAGCCGAAAAGCCCGCGGCCTGTCGGGAGAAACTTGCTGAAGCCGGTCTCCTGAGTGATCACGGGCCTGCCCGCGGCGAGGTAACAGACGGTTCGATCGCTGAACCATCCGGTGTTCGGACGGGTGTACTGATCCCGGGCGACCGTGAACTCACCGCGCGACTGCTGGATATACCGGCGATAAGAATCCATGTCACGGGAGATGGAAACCGAATCGAGCTGCCGCCATCCGTGATTCTGCAGCAAGTCCCGTATCTGATTGTTCACCGTCGCCGCGATCTCGAATGAAGCGGCAGATCTGCGCGGAAGATCCAGGAAGCGCTCGAATTCCCGGTCCTTGGTCCAGTAATACTGGTTGCCGCGATAGGTGATTGGTTTCGCTTTGTTGTGCCAGGTAGTGATGGTGTTGTAGGCGGCGCCGGCCGGCGCGGTGTGCCGCCACAGATCGAGCACGACCGGCTGGCGCGTGGCGTGCCACTTCACTCCATTCATCGGCACATCGCAATCGGAGTTCCCCAGATTCTCTCCGAAGCTGAAGTGAATATCGTGCGCCGCGATGGCGGCGACCGTGGCTTTATCCCCCTGCGCGGCGCGAACCTGGGAGGCGAACGGATCGGACTCCACGTAAACCCTCCTCCTGCACGCAAGATGCTCTTCACGGATCTCCTGGGCGCCGGTCACGTTCAAGAGCGCATCGGCCTCCCGGTAAAGCTGCAGGATGGCCTGTTCCGGCATGCCGTAGCACTTCCCGCCGGGGTAGGCCCCGCGAAAAGCCCACTTGCCGGCAAAACCATACCTCTCCAATACCGGCGTGACGCTCCGCACGTTGGACTCCGCATCGGGCGACAGATCGTTGAGGATCGGGTCATAGACATACCGCCCGGAGTCTTCGACGTAATACGGGTCGTACCCCAGCCGGCGCAACCCGATCAGGTAGTGCAGAAACTGATAGGTGACTCCCGCCAGCGGATACCAGAAGACGATGCCGGTGACGATAATCTTGCCTTTAGAACCTGGTTGCGAGTTCATATGAATCCGAGGACTTCTCTAGCTGACGAATCACGCGCGCGGGATTCCCCGCGAGCACACTGTACGGCGGAGCCGACTCCATGACCACCGAACGGGCGCCGACGATCGATCCTTCTCCGATCGTCACGCCGGGCAATATGCAACTGTCGAACCCGATCCACACGTTCGAGCCGATATGGATCGGCTTTGCCGGAACCGGCTCCGGCGTGCGGCCCGCCGCCACGTCCTGCCGATATCTGCGCCGGCTTCCCGAGTCGAGCGGCGCCCGGTAGGTATCCATCAGGACAACGTTCCAGGAGATGAGTGCATAGTCGCCAATTTCGATCTTCGAGTCGCAAATGATGCGCACGGAGTTCAAGAGCGCATAACGCCCGACGTCTACCACACCCTCCGGGCCGACATCGAACATGGTTCCCGTGTACGCTGAGGCTCCCCCGCCCATTCGGAGACCGGCGGCTGCCTGGCTGCGGAAGACGAGAAAACTGAATGACGTTTCGACATAACAACCCTCCTCGAGGAGGACGTTATCGGGTATCGAACCCTGGTACCAGTCCCATGGCAAAGTCGTCGGCATCGCTAGACCTCCCCGATGATGCGCGCGGGATTCCCCAGCACGCGCGAGCGCGGAGGAATGTCCCGTGTGACCAGCGCCCCAGGCTCGATGAAACAGCCGGCGCCGAGGCGAACTCCTTTCAGAATGGTCGCGTTCGGTCCGATCCATACATAGTCTTCGATCGTCACGGGCCGCATCAGGATTTCAGGTCTCGGCCGTCCGTCTGAAGCCGGTGAGCAGGCGATGGCGTCGGCGATACGTTGCGCCGGCGCGATGGGATGGAAGTCGCTGTCGGCGATGGTGGCGTTCCATCCGATGGTCACGTAATCGCCGATCGAGATCTGAAGCTCGCACAGCAGGACGGCGTTCGTGAAGTAGCACAAATCACCGATCTTGACTTCCGCGTTTTCGCCCAGGGCAAAGTGAACCCCATCCATCATGCAATCGCGGCCGATCCGCAGCGCCTGTTCCCGCCTGCTCTTGAACCTGCGAAACGCGTGGGGCGCTGTCAGCACGGCGCCGGGCCCGGCGATCACGTTCGGAGGCAGCTCCCCGTCGGTCCAATACGCCGCTTTCGTGGTTATTTCGCTCATGTAAGCGCCTCTACGGCACTGCGGTTAGAACGGCGGAATTGCGCGTCGTGCAGTCGCGCATACAGGCCTCCGCCGGCCAGCAACTGCTCATGTTGGCCGCTCTCGACCACCCGTCCGTTATCCATTACGAGGATGCGGCTGGCCCGGCGGATAGTGGACAGCCGGTGAGCGACGACGAATGTCGTGCGGCCCGACATGAGCCGCTCCAATGCTTCCAAAATCAGCGCCTCCGTCTGCGCGTCGAGTGAAGCGGTCGGTTCGTCTAAAATCAGCACCGGCGCGTTCTTTAGCAGCGCGCGTGCTATGGCGATTCTCTGGCGCTCGCCGCCGGAGAGTGTGGCGCCCCGCTCACCGATCACGGTCTGGTAGCCATGCGGCAATCCTCGAATGAACCCGTCCGCGTTTGCCGCCACCGCAGCGGCGATGACTTCATCGTGCCCGGCCTCAGGCCTGCTATAAGCGATGTTTTCTGCAACGGTCGTCCGGAACAGCAGCGACTCCTGCTGAACGATTGCGATCTGTGAACGAAGACTCGCGATCCGAAGCTCACGAACGTCCACGCCGCCGAACAGCACTCGACCTTCGATCACGTCGTGGAACCGGGGGATCAGCGACAGCAGAGTGCTCTTACCCGCGCCGGTGGCGCCGACGAGCGCTACGACCTCGCCCGGATGCGCGTCGAGCCAGACGTCTTTGACCGCGGGCCGCGCCGAACTGTAGGCGAACGTGGCGCCCTCGAACCGGACCCGGCCGCCTTGTCCTGCGGATCCGGCGCAAGCTTCGATCGCGCCCGGAGCCTCGCGAATTTCGTCCATTTCATCGAAAATTTCGAAAACCCGGCGCGCGCCCGCCGAAGCCGTCGCCAGACTCTGGGATATGTAGGCGAGCGTCTCGAGAGGCGAGTAGAGCGCGCCCAGGTAGCTGGTAAAGACGAACAGCGTGCCTATCGAGAGTCTTCCGGAGACCACATGGATTCCGGCTGCGATCATCACCGCGGCGGTTCCGGCGGCCATCACGGCGTCCGTGCTGAACTTGAATTTGAGTTGCGCGGTCAGCGTTCGAAGGTAAGCTCGATCGCTCAGCGCGCAGAGCGCTGAAAAGCGGTCATCTTCGTGTTCTTCACGTCCGAACGCGCGAACGGCCGGTAGAGCGGTAAGCGTCTGCTCGGCGGCGGCCATGATCCGGCCCTGGAGCTCCGCCTGTTCGTAGCTGCGTTCCTCCATCGGGCGGACATAGCGTCTGAGACACAAGCCGAACAGCGGCGCGGCAGCGGCGGCCAGCAGCGCAAGCGGCGGGTCGATCCGCCACATTACCCAAAATATGGTGATCAACGTCGCCGCCGACGTTAGCAGCGGAAGAGAGACTTCGAACATCAGGGCTCGAAGGCAAGCGCTGTCACTGGTAACGCGCTGCACCAGGTCTCCCCTGTTGCGCCGGGAATGAAACCCCAGGGAAAGCTCCTGAAGGCGCTCAAAAAGGCAAGAGCCCAATGTGAACGTCATCCGGCTGCCGACCCCGGCCTGAATATAGGCCTGCGTCACTCGATTGGCCCAGGCCAGAAGGAACAGGACGACAACTCCGGAGCATAACCACGCCAGCAAACCGGCGGGAGCGCCGGCCCCCGGCAGCGCTGCGATCCATGCGGCGGCAGCCGGCAATGGCTGCCGGCTCAGTGCGGAATCGATGATCCATTTCATCGGCCATGGCTTTGCCAGGTCGAGGCCCACGCCCACAAAGGACTTCCCGAGCAGCAGAAGTGATCCGCCCAGGTGCGGCCGCGCAAAACCGAACAGGCGGATCCAGCGCTTCACGCCACACCTGCCCGCAGAACATCCCCGAACTGCAGCGCGTCAAGCCGCTGATACAAGCCCGATCGCGCCACCAGCTCGACGTGGCTTCCGGTCTCGAGGATGCTACCTTCATCGAGGACAACGATCCTGTCGGCCCGCCGTATGGTCGAGAGCCGGTGAGCGATGATGAATGTCGTGCGGTTCATCCTAAGCCGGTCCAGGGCTTCCAGAACGGACGCCTCCGTAATGGTGTCCAGCGCGGACGTCGGCTCGTCGAGAAGGAGCGCTGGAGCGTCCTTCAAAAGCGCTCGCGCCATGGCAAGCCTCTGACGTTCTCCGCCCGACAGAGTCTGGCCGCGCTCGGTGAGAACGGTGTCATACCCCTCGGGGAGCTGGCGTATGAACGCGTCGGCATTGGCGGCTTCCGCAGCTGCGATGATTTCCGCGCGGGTCGCGTGGGGACGCCCATAAGCGATGTTGTCGGCCACACTGATCGCAAACAGGAACGGGTCCTGCAGCACCATGGCGATTTGCGCCCTGAGGCTGGCCACCTTCAAGCTGCGGACATCCACTCCATCCACGCAGACGCGGCCTGACCATACATCGTAGAAGCGGGGGATCAGAGATACCAGCGTGCTCTTGCCTGCGCCCGTTGGGCCGACCAGCGCGACCGTCTCTCCCGGCTGCGCCTCGAGAGTGATTTGCTTCAGTGTCGCGCGCCCCGGCTGGTAGCCGAAGGTAACGTCCTCGAAACGAATCGAGACTCCCTGGCCGGCGGCCCGCGGCGGCAGCGGTCTTGCGTCGCGTGAATCGCACACTTCGTGCTCGCCGATCTCCAGGACTTCCATGACGCGCTCAATGCTGGCTTCTACCGGCTTGACGCTGCCGTATGTTTTCAGCAGGGTTTCAGTGGCATATTGCATCTTGCGCACGTACGCGAGGAAAACGATCAGGCTTCCCACCGACAATTTCCCGGCGATCACCTGCTGTCCGCCGGCATAGAGGATGGCCGCGGTCCCGGCGGTGCTCACCAGGCCGTTGACGATGCCGTAGAGACCGCCAACCAGCGAAGCTCGTTGCGAAAGCTCCACCGCGTCGGCCGAGAGCTGCTTGTACTGCTGCGCGTTGCGCTTCTCGGTAGTGAACGCCTGCACCACGGGGATGCAAGCCAGGCACTGGTGAACGAAGCTCGCGAGCCGCGAGTGGGCTTCGCGCCCAAGTTTGGCCCTCGCTTTCAGCCGCCGGCCGAAGTAAACAGAAGAAGCGGCCAGCGCCGGGGCCGCGGCCAGCGCAAAAATCGCGAGGCGCGGATTTAACCGCCACGCCACCGTTCCGACCGTCGCCAGCATCAGGATCTGCTCGAATGGAGAGAACAGCCGGCTGCTCAGGTTGTACACGCACCATGTGTCCCCGCTCAATCGGCACAGCGAGTCTCCGACCGGATGGCGCGCGTGATATCCGAAGGAGAGCCGCTGCAATCGCTGGAACAGGTCTGTCGAGAGATCAAAGACCATGCGCTGCCCGGCGACGGCCCACAACCACATCAGCGCCAGACTCAGACCGCCGCCAACTGCAAACAGCGCGAGACTGGCTGCCCCCGAGACGGAGATCAGTCCCAAGGGCGTCCGCGGAATGGAGAGGGCGTCGAGCGCAGTCGCCAATTGGCGCGGCAGCGGCTGCCCCTTGAGTCCATGATCGATCAGCAGCTTCATTGGCCATGGCTCGAGCGCGGCCACGGCGGAGTAGACCGCCGTAATCAAGAGGATCCCCGACAGGAGCCGCCACTGGCGGGCAATGTACATCAATGGCAGGCGGTAACGGTTCATTCCTGCTCCGCCGCGGAAAGCGGTATGAGTTCCTGCTGTTGCTCGAGCGCCCGGATCGCCGCCATCGCGGCCGCAAGCGCCGCCGCCTGCTCCATCAGGGTCCGGCCGGCCAAGAGAACAGCTTGGGTTGTGAGGACCGCTCCGGCCACCCGCGCGCCGTTGCAGATGGCGGCCGTCGCCAGGATGGCGAGGATTGCGATCAGAACGGATACGGTGAGCGAGACGCGCGGTTTCAGTCGAAATCGAATGAGCTGGCGTCCCGCCGCGTGGTCTTCGGTGGCCATGAGCGCACGCGCCGAACCCATCAATCCGCCCCGTATCTCCAGGTCCCAGTCATCGAAGTCTCCCCCGGCCGCGATCCGCGCCCCGGCCGCCTTGGCGGTGTTGTAAAGCGCTTGAAGCCTTTCCTCGGGAGGCCTCCACCGTTCGCTCCACAAACAGCGCTGGCGGGGAATGGGCCACATCAATCCGCTTCGTCCTGGGGTGCGCCAAGGCGACAGCCCGAAACTCAAACGGCCCCACAATCTCGCCATAGGCTGCAGGATGTGAAGGAATGCTGTGAGGATCCGGCGCTTGATCACCTGCGCCGTGCCGATCGGCTCGGTCGGGAAACAGGCTTTGAGAGCGCTGGTGATCGCCTGCAGCAACGGCATGCCGGCGGTGAGGACCAGCACGGGCACGGCCGCCAGCAACGGGGTCCATAACACAGCCAGTAGTACCAGCGCCAGCAGAGCGGCATTTACCAGATACCATTCGGGCATGAGCGGCAGGTAATCCCACAGAGTCGCCGGAGGCTCGTAAATGGCCTGAAACGGGGCGCTGCCCCAGATTCCCTGGTAGATGCGGCTGCGCCAGATCTGCACGCCCGCCGTGTGGCCCCTGCCGTACACTCTGCCTGCCCAGGAGGGATGACCGGCGGAACTGAATTTCTCCGGCCATTTCCGCTCCAGCATGGCTTCGGCCTTGCCGTAGTTCTTCTGTTGCCTCCAATAAGCGCGGACCGAGTTGCGCCGCTGATGCCAGACCATCGCTCCGGGCGCAAAGCCAATCGTGCGCCCCCGTTCCAGCAATTTCCAGCACAGGTCCACGTCATCTCCGGCGATCCGGAACTGCGCGTCGAAGCCCCCCACTTCCTCCAGGCAGCGCTTGCGATAAGCCATATTGCATCCTGGAATATGCTCGGCCTCGAGGTCCGACACCAGGACGTGGCTCGGGCCTCCGGGCGCATTGGCGACGCAGTCCGCTACCCAGCCTGCGCCGGGCGGCGCCAGATTCGGCCCGCCCACCGCCGCGTGCGAGGTCGTCAGGAATTTGTGAGCGAGATAGCGCAGCCAGTGCGGGTCCGGGTAGGCGTCGTCATCGATGTAGGCGACGATCTCGCCCGTAGCGGCGCGGCAGCCCGCATTCCGCGCCTCGCTCAAGCCGCGATTGCATCCGGCGATAACGCGCAGCCCGTACCCATAGGCCAGCGCCACGCAACCATCGCTTGATCCGTCGCTGACCACGATCACCTCGTAGTCCGGATAATCGAGGAGCTGCAACGCCTCGAAACAATCCCGAATCGTGCGCCGTCCGTTGAACGTGCAAACCACAACCGAGATCCGGGGCCAGGGCAGATCGGCGGGGAAGGGAACGCGCTCGAAGCCCCGCGCGACAGCCTGCAGCGCCGGTTTCGAGCTTCTGTCGCGGCGCACCAGTCCGAAATCCCAGTCTTCAATTTCGGACCCGCCCCGGTGCCACTCGTCGGTCCAGGCGAACACGAACGCGCCGGCGCACCCGGCCGCGAAACCGGCTTCGATCTGCGAAGCAAGCTTGTCCGCTTGCCGGTCTTCGCCGTTGCGGCGGCTATCCAACCCCAGCTCGGCCAGGATCAGCGGCCGCTCTCCCGTCAGATTCTGCAGCCGGGCCATATAGCTTTCGAATGAACCGCGGGACTCCAGGTACACGTTGAAGCAGACCAGGTCCAGGAAGCCGAGCTCGAGGTATTCGGTAGTCGGAAAATTGACATAGGTTACCGGAACCTCAGGCGATTCCTCTTTGACGGCCTCGTACAGACCCTGTAAGAAGCGTTCGACCCTTCGGGCGCCGTGCCAGCGGACGATGGTCGCGGGGATCTCGTTCCCGATCGCGTAAGACAGGATGGCGGGGTGATCCCCGTAGCGGCGCACGCAATCCCGCATTCCCTTCTCGATTTCGCGTGCCCGGGCGCGGTTGGCGAGAAAAGCAGTGTGCTGATCCCAGCAAAGACCGATCATGACGGAAAGCCCGTGACCGGCAGCGGCGTCGAGTAGCCATTCGGGAGGCGGGGTGTAAACTCTTACCGAATTGAAGCCGCTCGACGACATTCGAGCGAAGTCCCGCTCGACGGCCGCGCGCTCCGGATACGGCACGTTACCCTCGCGGGGATCAAACGTGCCGTACGTCACGCCCTTGACGTAATACTTTTCTTGGCCCTGGAACAGGAACTTCCCCGCCACTCGAATGCGTCCCGCCGCGGTGGCCGCTGACGGCGGGACTTCCCGTGAAGTTGCGGTTGCCGGGAACATACCTTCGCCCGATTACGCTGTGAATGGGTCGATGCGGCTACACGCCGGAAGAGCCGCGAGAGTATACTGCGCAGGGTTTGAGGTAACAATGGCCAAAACCCCGGCTCGTTCGCCGTGCTGGCCCAGCACGGGCGAATAGTAAGCGCGGAAAGGCGACGAGACGGCCGCGCCGCCGGCCGAAATGGCGTCTGACGCGATTTCCACTCCCTGGTTGGCCAGCCGCAGGCACTCCTTGTGATTCGGACTGTTCTCGAACCCGGGGCATTCCGTCAGCACGGTTCCAGCCACGTTGCGGCGCGTGACGCCGGTGAGCCGCTCCATTGCCGGATTCCACTCCACGACGCGCGAGTGGCGGTCGACCAGCACGATTCCGTCGCTTGCTCCGTCCCATAATCGACGGTTGATATCCCACGCCTGCCGCATCTCGCCGGCGAGGGCCGCGCGCCTGCGTGTCCCCACCACCAGCGTCGCCAGGCCCAACAGGCAGATGAAGCCGGTCTTGGAGATTCCGGAATCGGGACCTGCTCCGCCCGGCCTCGCCGAGGGCGATATTCCGCCCTGAACAGCCTGTGTCAGCGCCGGTGTCAGGATCAGCCAGATGGCAAAGGCGACCGCGGCCGCGCCTCGATTCCTCCGCAACAACGCTCCTGCAAACACAACCGCCATCACGCTGAGAATTACAAGCGTGCGCGGAGAACCTGCGCCGATGCCGAACTCATGCACACCCATTGAGCCGAACACCACAGCGGCTGAAGTAAACAGCCAGTCCGTCCGCAGATACCCGACATAAAGCATCAGCAGCAGAGTGGCCAGGATACCTGCGTGTGTGTAAATTGTCTCGACCATGACGCTCCTTGGTTACGATCGCTGCTCGGCCGCGCGGGCGAACCCACCCGGCGTTTTGCAGGACTCGGATCCCGGCCGCCGGTGCCAATTCCATGCCGTCTCCACGATGTTTCTCAAATCAGAGTGCCGCGGGCGCCAGCCCAGTAGCCTCTCGGCCTTGCTGGGATCGGCAACCAGCTCTTTCGGGTCTCCGGAACGGCGGGGCGCCTCCCTCACGGCCACCATTCGCTGCGAAACCTCCTCGACACATTCAATGATTTCCCGGATGGAAATCCCTCGACCCGTTCCCAGATTGAATGCGTCGCTCGCTCCGCCACGCTCGAGATACCGCAAGGCGGAAACGTGCGCGTGCGCCAGGTCGCAAACGTGGATATAGTCCCGTATCGCTGTGCCGTCCCGGGTCGGATAGTCCGTTCCAAAGACCTCCAGGTATTCGCGTTGCCGCAAAGCCGTCTGAATGGTCAGCGGAATCAGGTGGGTCTCCGGATCGTGATCCTCGCCCAGCTCGCCATCAAGATCAGCGCCCGCGGCGTTGAAATACCTCAAACTGACGTATCGAAGTCCATAGGCGTGAGTGTGCCAGTGCAACATGCGCTCCACGAACAGCTTCGACTCGCCGTACGGGTTGACCGGCGCCTGTGTCTCGCTTTCCGTGATGGGGATCGCGCTGGGACAGCCGTACGTAGCGCACGTCGAAGAAAAGACCATATAGCGAATGCCGGTGTCGCGTATGGCTTCCAACAGACTGATCGTGCCCGCCACATTATTGCGAAAATACCTTTGCGGATCTCGCATCGATTCGGCTACACAGGCGCTGGCGGCGAAGTGGATCACCGCTTCGACCCCGTGGGACCGAATTGTATGCCGCAGCAGCTCGGTATCCTCGAGCTCGCCTTCCACCAGCGGCGCCCAGCGTGCCGCCCAGCGATGACCTTTACCGATATTGTCAAAAACGACGGCCGAATAGCCTTCACGAGCGAGTTGTTTGGATGTGTGGCTTCCGATGTACCCTGCGCCGCCGGTGACTAGAATATTGTTCATGCGCCCTCGAAGCTGTGAGCGGCTCGACTGGATTCGAATGGAGACACACCTATATTCGCGCCGATATCGTTTATTTACAGCGATTTCAGCCGGACCTGCGGCAAACAACGCCCCGACGAGGGCGCTTTATAGGAAGTCACGCACCGGCCGAGCAGACCGGTCCAAGGTCGCCATATCGCCTGTCAAGCATGGTACTAATAGTTCTAGTACTTTACCGCCAGAACTAATGTATCATAGAACCGCGATCAGAAAAGTGTTTTTTTCACCTGAAGTTGTGTCTGCAAAACAACTAGACCGCTGTCTTTCCGGACTCCGGGTTCACTGCCGCACGTTCGCGCCATTCTGCTCGACTCGAGCGAACGGCGCGAGTCTCCCGCATCCCCCACAATTGCGCACCGGCGGGTGGACGCCCCATTCACGAACCCTGCTCGAGAAGGCGCGTCAGGACCTCCCGGGCGGCCTTCTGCGCGGCGCTCTTTTTGGACGGGCCCTCCGCCTGTCCGCTCCAGTCCCGCCCCAGCCGCACCTCCATGGTGAACGTCTTCGAATGCTCCGGCCCCTGCTCCTTCAGGATTACGTAGCGCGGCTGCGGCAGGTTCAGGGTTCTGGCCAGCTCTTGAAGCGCTCCCTTGAAATTCACTTCGGCGCCCAGAATCTCCACGCCCGGCGGTGGGGCCTCGCTGTCGCCGTCACCCATCACCGTGCGGTGCACGAAAGCGCGCGCCGCCTGGATGCCGCCGTCCAGGAACAAGGCAGCGATCAGCGCTTCCAGGCAATTCACCAGCAGCGTGCGCTTCGCCCGTCCGCCGCTCAATTCTTCTCCCCGGCCGAGGATCAGGAACTGCCCCAGTTCCATCCGCCGCGCCACTTCGCACAGATGCGCCGCGCTGACCAGGTGCGCTTTCAGTTTGGACAGCCGCCCCTCGGAGTAGGAAGGGCAGCGGTGGACCAGCGCTTCACTGACCAGGAAGCCCAGCACCGCGTCGCCCAGAAACTCCATCTGCTCGTTGTCGGCCCGCGGCCGGGTGGGCGAATCCGGCTGCTCCACGCCCTGCTCGTGTACCAGCGAGCTGTGGGTCAGGCCGCGCACCAGAATTTCCCGGTCGCGGAACCGATGGCCGAGAACGGCCTCGAGCTTTTCCAGGTCCGCGCTCATGGCGCCAGGTCTACTTTTTTTCCGCGGGTTTGGCCGGACCGCCCTTGCCCTGCACCGCGCGCACTCGCTCGGCTTGCGCGAACTGTTTGATCTGCGGATGCGCCTTCGGATCCGCCATCACCTTGTCGAGGATGGCAATGGCGTCGTCGTACTTGCCGGCCAGATTATAGGCCTGCCCCAGTCGCACCATGGTGGCCTGGTCCGGATTGGCGGCGCCTTCCACCGACTGCTTGAACTCCGCGATGGCCACGTCGTATTTCTTGCGCAGCATGGCCGCCAGGGCGAACGACTCGTGGGCTTGCGACACGTAGTCCTTCTTCGCCGCCTCCCAATCCGCGTCCGCCATCTGGGGGTTGGGCTTGGGCGCGTCCTTCAACGCATCCAGCGCCTGCTTCGCCAGCGTGTCGGCCCGGGTCAGTTTCTCGGTCAGGTCCAGGTCGTTTTCCCTGGCGCGCTTGGCGATTCCGCCGGACATCATCAGCATGCAGGCGTAGTTCTTCGGATCCGCCTGCACCGTCCGCTCGCACCAGATGATCATTTTGTCGAAATCGTTCTTCTGCTCATACGAAGCGGCCGTCAGGTACATCGCCAGCGTCTTGAACTCGGTGTCGGCGAACTTGGTCATCAGCTCGTCGGCGGCTTTGATCCGGGCGTCCGGATCCTGTGCGCCGAACATCTTCTGAATGGCCTCCACCTCTTTCTGCGATTTCGGCGTAGGCTGCTTTTGGGCCATCAAACCCGTCACTCCCGAAATCAGCGCCAGCGCGCCGGCCAAAAGTAGTCGATTCATCGTGAAAATGCTCCTGAGACGGGCCGAGTCCGCTCGCGCCCGTTAGCGTTATTTTGTAAAGGTCTGCTGCATCCCCTTCTGTGCGGCGTCTTTGGCCGCCGCCGAACCGCCTTCCACGGCCAGGGCTTCTTTGTAATGCTTCACGGCTTCGCCGCGTTCACCGGCCGCGTCCGAGAGCCGGCCCAGGTATACCTCGACCCAGGCTCGCACCTGCGCGTCCGGAGACGAGCTCAGCGCTTTCTGGAACAGCCGCTCCGCCAGTTCCGGATCCTTCTGCAGGATGGCGATGCGCGCCAGACCATAATACGACGAAGCGTGCAGGTTTTTTTCCTCCGTCTCCTCGAGCAGCCTGCCGTATAGCTGCTTGGCCTTTTCCAGATCCCGGTCCCGGTAGGCGTTCTCGGCGTCTTCGAGCGTCTTCCGCGGCCCGGAGGGCGCTGGCGGCGGCGGTGGAGCCGGCGCCGTCCGCGCTTTGCGCACCCGCGGCTCGGAGAATTTCACGTCCGCGAGCCGCGCCTCTTCCTTCTTGAGGTTGATGGACTTGATCAGCTCCGGAAAGTAGATCCGCATCGATTCCTGCTGCTTCTCGAAGACGGCAAGCTGCTCGGCGAAATGCGGCGTGAGGATGTATCCTTCCCGCAGGGCCTCGTCGACCAGCTGCTGCCGGTTGCCCGGGCTGAGGCGGCTCTCGATCGCCTTGATGAGCGACTTGGTGGTGAGCAGCAGAAAATCCGCCTTGTACAGCTCCGGCAGCCCCGGCGCGTTCTGAACGTAGTCGATCAGGCCGCGCTTCTTCAGGATGAGGTCGGAATATTTGATGCCCGGCGGATCGATGAGATAGCTCAGATAGGCGTGCCGGACATCGTCGATCTGCGGCTCGGGCGAAGGCGTGAGCACGATGTAATAGTCGTCCACGTAGCCGCGCACCTGGATCTGGTTGGGGGCGCCGAGCAGGTCGATGTAGATCTGAAACCGCCGGCCCAGGAAGCCGCTGGTGGTGTTGCGCAGGTAGGCGTTGACCTCCAGCACGGCCTTGGCCACCGGCTCGTGATACTGCTCGATCACGCGGTCGAAGGCCGGCTGCGAACGTTTCCAGAGGTCTTCGATATTGGCTTCCTTGTCGAACTTGACCATCAGCTCCTGGAAACCCTCCAGGGCCTCCACGTCCGGCGGCAGCTCGACCTTCCGGAACTTGTTTTCAAAGTTGGGCGGCCCGTTGACCGAGAGCGCAAACGAGATGTACTGGCTGAGATCGTAAGTCGGCGAGCTGCGCCGGTGCTTGCCGTAGAAGTACTTCAGGTCCTCCACCACCGGGAGTTTCTTCTTCGCGATCTCCTCGCGGATGATGCGCCGCAGGGGATGGTTGGCGGGTGAATCCAGATCGGCGTCGTAGCCGGCGGCGTTGATCGCCGCCAGGACGCTGAAAAGAGTCCGGCTGGCGTCCAGTTGGCCGGGCTGGTCGGCCGCGGCCGCGCGGCACGCCAGCATCAGCGGAATGACGGAGAGGGAGAGTGTTCGATTCAAGTGATCCCGCTCTCATTTTAGACCATCGATGGAGCAGGCAGCCGGAAATGCCGCCGGAGGTCCGAAAATCCGGTGCTACCGGGACTTCAGCAGCTGCGGAGCCGGTTTCGCGCGGCCGTTCCTTCTCGACTCGTCCGCCTTTTCCGGAGCAGCCGACACCTGCGCCAGCGCCTGTATCGCTTCCGCCAGATCGGGCTTTACCGCAATCGCTTCCCGGTACTGCCGGGCGGCTTCGTCCGTCCGGCCCAGATTCTGCAGCAGCAGGCCGGTGTTGTAAAACAGCTCAGGAGAGCGCTCTCCGGCCTCGGCCAGTTTTCTGTAATAGCCCAGGGCGCTCTGGTAGTCTTCCCGCTCGGCCGCCATCATGGCCAGGAAGTGGTGCGCGTCGGTGGAATACGGGGCCGCCGTCAGGCTCTCCAGTTTCTGGCGCGACTCGGCGCGCTGGCCCGCTTTCCACAAAGCCATTCCCAGATTGAGCTGCGCCGCCGGCCAGTCCGGACGTTCCTTGAGGCAGTTCCGGTAAGCCTCGACGCTGCCCGCGTAGTCGCCCCGCTCGTATCGCAGCGCGCCCAGCTTGAATTGCGCCGCTTCCGGCTGCGGCCCTTTGGCCGCCAGCAGTTCGCACAGCCGCTCCGCCTCCCCCGTGCTCCCGCTCTTCTCCGCCAGCAGGATCAGGTTCCACAGCACGCCGGGATGATTGGGCGAGTTCTTCAACGCCGATTCATAGGCCGACTTGGCCCCCGCCAGGTCGCCGCGGTCCTGCATCGCCTGGGCCAGGCCGGAAAGCGCCTCGAAGGACTTCGGACGCAGCCGCGCCGCCTTGGCGAACGCCGCCAGCACGTGCTCCTGCTTTTTCGCGCCCTGGCACGCCACCCCGAAGTTGAACCACGCTTCGAACGAATCTGGGGTGAGCCGCGTCAGCTTCTCGCCCCGTGTGTAAGCCTCCTGGTAACGGCCCTCCGCCAGGTCCAGGGTCATCAACGATTCCAGCGCCACTTTCGAATCGGGGTCGAGCGCCAGCAGCTTCCCGGCGTAGGTTCGCGTCTCCGCGTCCTTGCCCTGCTCCACACTCAGCGCGATCAGGTTGAGCAGCGTCTCCCGCTGCGCCGGATCCTTCTCCAGGGAGCGGAGGTAGGCCGCTTCGGCGGCCGCCGGCTGGCCCGCGCACTGCAGCGCGAAGCCGCTCCCGAACAGCGCCGTCCGGTCCTCGGGGTGATGCGCGAGCACGGCTTCGAACGCCGACGCCGCTTCCGTGAACTGTTTCAGGTGGAGCAGACAGACGCCGGCGCCGATGCCGATTTCGAGACGGCCCGGGTCGAGCTCGAGCGCCTTCCGGAAGGAGACCAGCGCGTCCTTGTGGCGGCCGGTTTTTTCCAGGCACACCGCCAGGTTGTAGTGGCAGGTCTTATGCAGCGGTTCGCGCCGGAGCGTTTCGCGATACGAGTCGGCGGCGGCCTCGAACCGTCCCAGCTCGAACAGCAGGTGGCCCAGGGCCGCGCAGACGTCGGCCGGCGGCTCGGCGGCGCTCTTGAATCCTCTCTGCAATTCCTTGACTGCTTCTTCGATCTTGCCTTCGCCATGCAGCGCGAGCGCCTTGACCACGGCCGGCGACGGCTTGCGGGATTGCCTGGCTTCGTTCAGCTTTTCATTGCAGGCGGCCAGGTGGGGGCCGGCCGTCTGATTCTTCGGATCTGCTTTCAGGACCTCCCGGTAGCTGGCCGCCGCCTCTTCGTAGCGCTCCAATTCCATCAGCAGCGCGCCCAGAGCGGAGTGCAGCTCGGCCAGCGGCTCACCGGCCTTGAGACCGATCCGTATTTCCGCCACCGCTTCTTCGAGCTTGCCTTCCAGATGGTAGACGATGGCCCGCATCACGCTCGGCGGAATACCGCTGCCGGCGGCGCGCGGCGCCTCGGCTGCGGGAGCGGGCGC
The DNA here is from genome assembly GCA_035495815.1 of Bryobacteraceae bacterium. Lineage (GTDB taxonomy): Bacteria > Acidobacteriota > Terriglobia > Bryobacterales > Bryobacteraceae > DATJFH01. The sequence goes on along the minus strand of DATJFH010000233.1, from coordinate 5,254 downwards.
CGGCACGGGCGCTGGAGGCGGGGCGTCGGCCGCTGTCTCCACGGGAGAGGGTTCCGGATTGGCGACAGGTTCGGCGGGCGGCGGGACGGACTCGGCGGGCGGAACGGCGTCCCGTTCGCTCTCCACCCAGTCCATGATGGGCGTGAGCTTCGCGTCGAGAAGCGGGGCGCCCAGAGGGCTGACTTCCTCCGGATCTTCCCAAACCCACTTGTCGTTATCCATCATTGACGCGCTCAACCATTCACGCGACCTCGTCGCCTATTATCTTAGCGCGGAGCTAGCTCTTGAAGTAAGTCGAGGCCAGCTCCGGATTGGATTCGAGCGCTTTGCGCCAACAGCTGCGGGCCTCGTCTTCCTGACCCAGAGCCTTCAAGGCATGGCCGAGATTCAGCAGGGCTTCGGTAATATTCGGCTTCTCGTGGAGCGCCTGCCGGTACAGCTTCACCGCGTCTTCGAGCTGGCCCGACTTCTGCAGCAGCAGTCCCGTGTTGTAGAACAGCTCGGGGCTGCGCTGGCCCAGGCCGATCAGTTTGCTCTGCAGCTCGTAAGCCTGTTCCAGATCCTGCCGCTCCATGGCCAGCGCCGCCAGGCCCCGCAGCGCGTCCACGGACTTGGCGTCGGCGGCCAGGGCCTTTTCAAACGACTTCCGGGTGGCGTTGACGTCGCCCTGCTTCCAGTGCGAAAGCCCGAGGTTCATTTGCGCGTCCACCCATTCGGGACGGCGCTTCAAGCAGGCTTCGAATGCCTCGACGCTTCCCTTATAATCGCTGCGCTGGAGGCGCAGATAACCCAGGCGGAACCAGGCGTCTTCCCAATCCGGATACTTTTTGGCCAGACGGGAGTAGAGGCTCTCGGCATCTTCCATCTCGCCTTTCCGTTCGGTCACCAGGGCCAGATTCCAGAGCGCCGCCGGCAGGTCGGGGGAGAGCTGCAGAGCGCGCTCGTGCTCCTTGCGCGCCGCCGCCAGGTCACCCTGCTGCTGCAGGAGCGCGCCCAGGTTGGCGTGCGCCGCCGCGGAATCGGGCCGGATCCGGACCGCCTGGGAGAAAGCCTTTGCCGCCTGCTCGTGCTTGCCCGTTTCCTGCGCGGCCACGCCCAGGTTGTACCAGGCTTCGAAGGAATTGGGCGAGATTTCCGTCAGCTTCGAGCAATGCCGTCCCGCGGTCTCGAAATCCCCCTTCGCGAAAGCGAGCGTGGCCAGTCCTTCGAGCGCCGCCGCGGAATTCGGCAGGACTTTGAACAGCCGCTCGGAGAACTCCTTGATCACGGCCTTGTCTTTCCGGGCGATCCCGATCGCGACCATGTTGCCGAGCAGCTCTTCCGAGTTCGGATTGTGGCCGAGCAGCTTGCGATAGAGCGCGTCGGCCTGGTCCGTCTTTCCGGCCAGGTGCAGCGCCACCGCCTTCCCAAACTGGGCCGGCTCGAGATCGGCCTTGGCCTTGAGGCACTGCTCGAAGGCGTCCAGGGCCTTTTCGAAAGAGCCCGCGTGCAGGAAGCAGACGGCCGCGCCGAGGCGGGCTTCGAGACGCTTGGGGTCGAGTTCGACCGCCTTCTGGAACGCGTCCACTGCTTCCGCCCAGCGCTCCAGCCGCTCCAGGCACACGCCGCGGTTGTAGCTGGCGGTCTTGCTTTTGGCGTCCGCCTGCGCCGCCTTGAGATAACTCTTGGCGGCGTCGTCATAGCGCTGGAGCTCGAATTGGATGTGGCCCAGCGCCGCGTGCAGCTCCGCCAGATTCTCGCCGCTTTCGATCGTCGCCGTGAGCTCTTTCAACGCCGCCTCGGTTTTTCCCTCCAGATGGAGCGCCACCGCCTTGCCGAGGCTGGCCGACACCGCCGGGCTTTTTGCCGTCTCCGGCGCCATCAGGTCGAGATGCAGCCCGGGATCGGCCTTCGAGGTCGAAGGTTCCGGACGGAACAGCGCCGCTATCGGCTCATCATCGCTCGACCACACCCATTTTTCGTTGTCGCTCATCGATATATGTCTCCGTGTCTTCGCGTGTCTTACTTCACGCCTTTGGGGAATGAGAACTGCACCGAGCTGGTGGCGCCGCGCTCGTCTCTTTCGTTCATGAAGCCGACGGCGCCGGCCTTGAGTCGGTTATCGGTCCAGAAATCGACGGGCTCGCCGCCGATGTAGACCGTAAACCGGGGCCCGGTGACGTCCAGCTTGACGCGGTAAACCGCTCCCGGGCGCGCGTCGATGGACAACGGGCGCTGGGAGTTCGAGCTTTCCCGGCCCTCGACCACGGCGAAGTGCGTGAGCGCCATCGCGCCGGGGCGGAGGTTCTCGAGCTTCATGGCATAGTAATTCTTGGTGTCGGCGGCGCGAAAGACCCAGCCCAGCGCCTTGCTCTCGATCTGTCCGGTGAACTGCATCTGGTAGTCGCCGAGGCCGGTGGAAGGCCGGTAGAGAGTGATCTGACGTCCGCGCCGCGAGCCGTTGGCGTCGGAAGCCCATTCGGTGGACCAGCCCTGTTCGCCCACGCTGACCTTTTGGGCCTCTCCCTTCTCGCCGGTCCGCAGAAAGGCGAAATAAATGATCAGCGCCGCCATCAGCAGCGCGAGGCCGATCTTGACGGGCAGCGGAACCCGTTCCAGGAAGCTGGTGGATTCGGCCTCCGCGCCCATCGTCAGGTGCGGCTCGAACAGCGGTCGGGGGGCCACGTCCTCGCGCGCGGGAGCCGGCTTGGGGGCCGGCGGCTCGGGTTCCGGTTTGGGGCGCGGCGCGGGAGGTTGCTCGATGACGCTGATGGTCGAAGCCTGCTGGCGTCCGGGGGGGACTGGCGGGGCCGGTTTCGGAGCGGCAGGCGCGGCCGCGGGCGATTTGGACGCCGGTTGCGGCGCGGCCGGCTTGACCGGAACGACCACGGGCTCTTCGGCCGCGGCTGCCGCATTTTGACTGGGCCGCGGGGAAGCGGAGGCTCGCGGCGGCGCGCTCGAGGGCTTCGGTTGGGAAGCGGCCGGCGCCGGCGGAGCGCTCACTGTTCTGGTCACCGGCTGGGCCGCGGCCGGCTTGGGCGCGCCGGCGGGCGTCTGCCGTGGAGGCGGGGGAATGGCCGCGGCGGGCTTGGGCTGAACCGTGGCCGGCGCCGTCGGCTTGGGCGGCGGAGTGGGCTTGGCGGTGACAGCCGGCGCCGGTTTCTGCTGCGGCGGTGGCGGAGCGGACTTGGCGGCCGGCGGAGCGGCCGGAGCCGCGGATCGGGCCGGGGGCGGCGCCGGCGCCGGCTTGTTCTTCTCCGCCGGCGGCGGCCCGAACGTCATCCGCGGACGCAGGGGCAGCGCGGAGATTCGCGGCTTAGAAACCGGAATGCCCTGCGGCTCGACGGCAGGCGCGATCTTCTCCTGACTGGCCGCGCGAGAGCTCGCCGGAGGCCGCTCGGAAGCGAGAAAGTCCGCAACCGCCGGATCGGCCGTCGCCGGCGGCAGGCTCAGGCCTTCCCGTTCGAGCTCCCCGAAACCGGTCGTGCGCAGACAGGCGGCGGTCGAATTGGTCCAGCGCACGGCCGGAGAAAAATCGGCGGGAACAGGCTTGAGCAACGTCCTCTGCCCGTTCTGAGGTCCCGCCGCGCCCAGCAGATAATCGCTTACCGGACGGCCGAAGGGCAGGAACAGAGTCGACGTATCGATCTCCATCAGCCGTACCGAACCCAGATTCTTGAGATCCAATTTTGTATCAGACATGCAGTTGACTCCGTGCTCTCCGCGGGGGGTGACCGCTAGGAGCAGACGCTCTCGAGGCTATCTGTCCGAAGCGGCCGCTCCTCGAGCAATCCCATGCGCGGCGAGTAACGCGGAAAGGAGACTGCCCGGATTCGCAACTCGAAGCTCTCCGGCAGGCTGTCGGAAACGGTGATGCGCACAGGGCGGCGCAGAAAAGATTCGAGAACCAGAATGATCTTACCCATGGGACGGCGGGGGATAACCGCCGCGACCGGTTTCCACCGCGGTCCGGCCGCCGTGTGGGGTCTTCCCGCCGTCGTACCGGCAGCCGGGCGGGCGGGTTCTGCGAGGAAAGCCGCGCGGCCGGGCTGGAGCCGTGCCAGCGCGTGCGCGCCGGTCTCCCCCAGCCGCAGTTCTCCCGGCAAGGGCGCGACACCGGGCAGGACGCGTGGGGTCTGGCCCTGCGCCGTCGCCGATGGCAGTCCCGCATGGAATCCGGCCGGCTTCGGCCGCGGCTGGGGCTGGGGGCTGAAACCGGAGATTCGCAAGTAGGAAGACCCGGCCCATTCCGGAACGCGGGCGCGGTTGACCGGAGCTCCGGAACCGCGTTTGCCGCCGTCAGCGGCGACCGCCCCAAGAAAGAAATCTGAAACGAACTCCGCCGGCTCCGGCAGACGCTCCACGCGCGGCGCCGGCCTGCTCTCCTGGGCCGGCTTGCTCTCCGGCGCCGGCTTGCTCGCGGTCCGGCGGCTTTTGTTGCCGGGTTGCGATTCGAGCAGACGCGCCACGGCGAGCTGGCTGTGCTCCTTCTGGTAGATCTTGCGATGCTCTTTGGAACAAAACGCGCCGTCACCGGTTAACCTCTTCAGGAGAGCAAGCGGCCGGTCGCAATATAAGCAATGCATCTGGCTCACTGTTTTCCCAATTGACCCATCTTAAGTGACCCCCGAAATCATTACTAGTCGTTAAAACCCCTATTGTTTGACGCCTAAGTAGGCGGCCTTACTACCAGCGTGAGGCTCAGGCCCTAGAGTCTCAGGTCGCAAAGGCATTATTGCATTTCAAGCGTCGGTTCAACGGGTTGCCACGTTGAACTCATCGGCTTTCCCGTTCTGAAAGTTCAAAAAAAATCGAGGCCCGCCTAAAGTTATGCCCCTATCGGGCGATCATATTGGGTACACATATTAAGACCCAAAAAAGAAATTCGGATTCAGGAGAAATTATGGCAAAGCTGGAAGCACTACAGAAGAACATTGAAACGCTGCGGGCGGCGATTCCGGAGCTGCGCGGCGTTCTGATCGCATCGACCGAGGGACTCCCGGTCGCCCATTCGATCGCAGGCGGCGCCGACCCGGCGCGAGTGGCGGCGATGGCGGACCGGATCGCGGCCATGGCCGCGGCCGCCGTGAATCTGGGCAAGCGCGTAAGCGAGAGCCTGAGCGTGGGCGCGCTGGTGGAAATCAGTGTCACCGGCACGGAGGGACAGATTTTCCTCTATGCGGCGGGCACGAAAGGCGTGCTTGCCGTGATTGCCCCGAAGGGCGGCAATGCCGGCCTAGTGCACCTCGAAGCCCGCACCGTCGCGAAAGAAATC
>DATJFH010000232.1:0-4771 GCA_035495815.1 Bryobacteraceae bacterium | reverse complement strand
TGGCAGCAGAATTTCCGGACCGGGTATGTCCAGCAGTGGATTCTGAGCCTGCAGAAGGAGCTGATCCGCGACTCGCTGCTCGAGGTGAACTACGTGGGCAACCACGCGCTCGGCCTGGGGGCCACCTATCCGGCCAACAATCCGCCGCCGGGCCCGGGGGCAATCCCGGCGCGGCGTCCGCTGGCGGCGTTCACGCGCGGACCGGTCTTCCGCGCCGCGCCGTGGGCCACCAGTTACTACCATGGCATTTCGGCCCGGTTTGAAAAGCGCTTCAGCCGCGGATTCTCCTATCTGGCCAGCTTCACGTTCGGCCGGGCGCTCGATACCGCCAGCGAGTTCGCCGTCTGCGACGCGTGCGGCGCTTCCGGAGACGACCAGGTGCAGAATCCATCCGATCTGAAAGGTTCGCAGAAGGGACTGGCCAATCATCACGTGGGACGCAGATTTGTTTTCAGCGGAAGCTGGGAGCTGCCGTTCGGGCACAACAAGCCGTTCGCTCAGACCGGGGCCGCGCGCTACCTGCTCGGAGGCTGGGCGCTCAGCGGGATCGTCACCATGGCCGATGGTATTCCGTTCACACCGTCGCTGTCTTTCGATAATGCCAATACGGGCGGCCCCAACCGGCCGAACCGCATCCGCAGCGGCAAACTGGACAACCCCACCGTGCAGCGCTACTTCGACGTGGACGCGTTTGTTTTCCCGGCGCAGTTCACCTACGGTAATTCCGGACGCAACGTCTTGGTCGGTCCGGGCACGAATTCTTTCGACTTCTCGGTACACCGCAGCTTCCGTCTTCCCATCAACGAGGTATCGGAACTGCAGTTCCGCGGCGAAGCGTTCAACGCTCTGAACCGCCCGCATTTCGACTTGCCGGGGTCCACGATCGGGACGGCCAGCGCCGGGGTCCTCGGCGCCACCACCGTGCCCAACCGCCAGCTGCAGCTCGGGGTGAAAATCGTCTTCTGAGGGATAGCGGCTATAATGCTGTAGCCAGTGCCCGCGGCAGTATCAGCACACGCGCCCAGCCTGCGCCGTGAACTCGGCCCGCGCCATCTCACACTCTTCGCGATCGCCGCGGTAACGGGGACACGTCCCATCGCGGAAGCTGCCCACGCCGGTCCCGGATCCGTGGCGCTCTGGATTCTGGCGACGATCGGCGTCCTCCTTCCCTTGGCCTCGGCGTGCGCGGTTCTTACCGCCCGCTCTCCGGGATCAGGGGGACTTTACACCTGGGCGCGCGATGCTTTCGGGCCCTGGCACGGTTTTCTCTGCTTCTGGATTTATTGGACCGGTATCGCCTTCTGGTTTCCCGGCGCCGCGATGTTGTACGTGAGCGTCGGAATCTATGGATTGGGCCCGAACTACGCGCACCTGGCGGACGACCGGTTTTGCGTCCTGGCGGTTTCCTTGGGAGCCATCTGGATCGCGCTTGGGACCAATCTGGTCGGTTTGCGAATCGGCAAATGGACTGAAAACCTGGGGGCGGTTTCGGGATGGCTGCTGTGCGTTGTGTTGAGCATGGCAGCCCTGACCGTCTGGCTGCGCGGGGGCAGCGCCACACAGATGCGCCTTTTGCCCGAGTGGAACCGGACTACCGCCAGCTTTTGGCCCAACATCGCTCTTGGATTGACCGGTATCGAGCTGGTAGGAATGCTCGGCGGCGAGATCGTGGATCCCGCGCGGAATGTACCCCGCGCCTCCTGGGTCGCCTCCGTTTTTGCCGCTGTCTTTTACATCTCGATGACCCTCGCGCTTCTGGTGCTGATGAGGGCGGATAGCATCAGTGAACTGTATGGCCTGGCTCAAGGCGGGGGCGCCGCCGCGCGAATGCTGGACATGCCGGGTCTCGGTCCGCTGGTAGCAGCGCTGGTGGTCGGAAATGCGATCGGGCAGTTCGGCAGCTGCGGCACAGCCGTTTCGCGGCTCCCGCTGGCGGCGGGGGTGGATCATCTTCTGCCCTCGGTCTTCGCCCGCGTACACCCGCGCTGGGCGACCCCGCACTACTCCATCCTTCTCCTGGGAATCGTCGCTTCCGTTCTGATCGTCGCCGTCCAAACCGGAGACAGCCTGCGAGGCGCCTACCAGGCCCTCGTTTCGCTGATGGTGATCGGCAGCTTTCTGCCGTTCCTATACGTTTATGCCTGCGCGTGGAAAGCTCGGCGGCGGCTGACGGCGGTGACCGGTATGCTGGTTACCATCGCCGTGCTGGCGTGCTCCGCCATACCGACGGGGTCGGTCCGATCCGTCTGGATTTTCGAAGCCAAACTGGCCGCCGGCGCCCTTGTCATGATCGGTTCCGCGTGGCTGGTGTACAGGTCCCGCCGCCGCCAGATCTCCGCCGGCGTCTAGCGCTTCCGACGCCCATCCGGATCCGGAGGTTCCCGCCCGCCGAATGGCTCACCTAATTCGCAGCCAGGCCGATAAGACCCCTTCGGGCTGTTAAGTGTGAATCATCGATATTGCCGCCTTTTAGGAATTCTACTGATTGTCATTTCCCGCGGTTGGGCAGGGGATGATCCGTCCGCGGCTTCCGGCGAAAAGGCTCTGTTCGAAGAGTTGCCCGTCGTGGAAGCGGCTTCGCTGCACGTCCAGAACCTCGAAGAAGCGCCGGCCAGCGTAACGGTCATTTCGGCTGCCGACATCCGGAAGTACGGCTACCGCACGCTGGGAGAAGCGCTGGCGACGGTGCGTGGATTCGACCTCAGCTACGACCGCATTTATCACTACGTGGGGGTTCACGGCTTCTCTCTTCCCGGCGACTACAACACACGTTTTCTGGTGATGATCAACGGCCATGCGATGACCGAGAACGTGTTCGGCTCCAATAATTTCTGGGGTCAGGATTTCGGCCTCGACATGGACCTGGTGCAGAGGATCGAGATCATCCGCGGGCCGTCTTCGGCCCTGTACGGAAGCAACGGGATGTTCGCCACCATCAACGTGGTGACGAAATCGCCGGTGGATCAGAGTTCAGCCCGCGTCAGCACGGAAACCGACACCTTCGGGGGAAGAAAAGCTGTAGTGTCCTCTTCCGTGTACCTCGGCCATGGCGCAAACCTGCTGGTTTCGGCGTCGGCGTTCAACAACCGGGGCCAGACACTGTATTTTCCCGAATTCGATTCCCCGGAAACGCGAAACGGGATCGCCAGAGGCGTCGACGGCGAGCGCGGCTATCACACTTTCGCCAATCTGATCTGGCGCGACTGGGACGTGGTAGCGTATGTCAACAGCCGTGAAAAGAGCCCGCCCGTTGCCTGGGACGACATCAGCCTCTTTGGCGACCGGGGAAACCGGGTCCTGGACCAGCGCGACTTTCTGCGGGTGTCGCACTCCCGGGATGTCGGCAAAACCGGCAAGATCGGGGTGCAAATCTCCTACGACCGCTATCGTTACGCAGACAGGTTCAATTACCCTTCGAGCGAACAGGCCCAGGTCATAAGGGACCTGGCCTATGGCGACTGGTTGAGCTCGCAGCTCACCTACAGCGTTCAGGCGCCGAAACTGGGAACACTAACGCTGGGAGCTCAAGTGAACTGGGACCTGCGCAATCTACAGGAGAATTATGCGACGGTCCCGGAGCGCATCGATCTCCTCCACGAGGACCATCCGGACCGGGTATTCAGCGTGTTCGCGCAGCAGGAGATCGACTTCTCGGAACGATGGAAAGCATACATCGGCCTGCGTTTCGACGACTCACACGTTTTCGACGATTCGCTTTCGCCCCGCATCGCCCTGGTGCACCAGCGCTCCCCAAGAACCGTCTACAAGGTCGTCTACGGGCATCCCTTCCGCAATCCCAGCGTTTTTGAGCAATACTATACCGGTCAGTCGATTGCGACCAGCACTGGCCTGCACCCGGAAACGGCGCATACCTTCGAAGGCTCCGTCGAGCACAAGCTCACCGGCGAACTGACCTTCATCGCGAATCTGTACGACTACCGCACGCGAAACCTGATCCAGGCTGCGTACCTCGACGCCGGACTTCAGCAGTTTCGAAACAGCGTCAACGTGGACGCGCGCGGCGTGGAATTCGAGCTGACCGGTAAACCATGGGCCCGGCTGGAAGCGCGGGGCAGCCTGTCGCTGCAGCAAACCGCGAACCCGGATGGAAGCCGCCTGCCCAATTCGCCGCGCCAGGTGGCCAAGCTGCGCGTGTCGACTGCCCTGTTCCGCGAGAAACTGCTAGTCAGCGCAAGTTCGCAATACCTGGGGTCGAGACCCACACTCGCCGGCGGCGTCGTTCGGCCGGTTTATCTTACCGACGTTACGGCTACCACGAACCACCTGGCCGACCAGTTCGAACTCCAGTTCGGAATTCGAAATCTCTTCGACCGCGCTTACGACGATCCGGTCGCGCTGGCCGTGGACCGGATGCAGGGGGATGGAAGGTCGGCGTTCGTCAAGCTCATCTGGCGGTCCCGGGAATAGAAAATGGACCTCGACCCGCGGAGGCAGGTTCGAGCGAAGCCGCTGCCGCGCCGCGCATTTCTTAGCGCAGCCGCCCTCGCGCTGCTGCCCCGCGTACCGGCGCGGGCGGACCAGACTCGGCCAGCTTCTACCGTTGGGGTGTTATACGAATCGGGCGTCGAGGCTTACATGGAGTCCGTGAACGGGCTGAGGGAGGGACTGAGCCGCCAGTTTCCCAATCTCCTGCTGGTGGACTTGAAGTCCTCGAGCGAAGCTCTGCTGGCGGAGGCTATACATGCGGGTTCCGACCGCCTGCTGATCACGGTAGGCGCCGAAGCGCTGAGCGCGGCGGCTTCGAGCAGGG
>DATJFH010000231.1:0-9991 GCA_035495815.1 Bryobacteraceae bacterium | reverse complement strand
CGGGGCCCTTTCGGGACACCGCGAGGGCGTCGTCAGATCACAGGTGCAGGGCGCACTTGCCGGCCGACGACTGGATCCAGTTCTGCTGGACCAGGTAGTCGCGGGTGCCGAGCTTCATGTTGGCCTTCGAGCCGTTGCCCGCCGTGTACTCGGTTCCGAACGTCCACGCGCACTGGTCGGCGTTCTCGGCGCCGGTCGCGAAGTACCAGGCGTTCAGGTCGGGGTCGGTCGCGGCTTCCTCGAGCTCGTGGGCGATCACGCTGATCATGCCGTCCACGCCGGGGTTGCCGTTCGGGCTGGTGGATTGCGCGGCGCAACCCGAGAGGCAGCGCGCGGCATCGCCGACGAAGGAGTACTTGATGTCGGCGCCCGAGATCGAGCCGTGCGTGTGCCAGCCGCAGTACTGGGTGCAGAAGCCGGACGTTTCGTTGACGTCCGCCGAGGTCAGCACGAAGTACACGCCATGCGGGTCGCCCAGGTTGCTGCCGAGCGACTTCGCCACAACGGCCTTGACGCCAGCATCGGTCAGATTGGCGCCTTGAGAGTAGTAGTCAGTCGTCGAACCACCCAGAGCCACATTGTTGGACACCTTGGTCCCCGACCCGTCGTAGTAAGTCGTGTTGATGTTGAAATAAGGTGACCCGCCGATTCCTTTTGCGAAATCCGACAAGATGGTGGTGGCCGTGTTGCCACTCCAGTCACCATACCAGATGTAATACATGTTCGTCGTGCCGGTCATCACAGGTCCGCCATGGTACGAGATATTCGTCGGCCCCGAACCGCCTTTGCCGTTCCCCTTTGCGTTCCCCAGCAGTGTCTCCCCACTTTTGCCGTTCGGGAGTTGGCCGTTTCCGTTACCGTTTCGGTCGTCGGCTGCCGTGAGGCAGCTAAGAGACAACAGGCCTATTGAAAGTGACACCAGCACATTCCGACGCATTTTGCTCCTTTTTGCTGCTGGAGTATTGTACTGGAAAAGCTTAGTCCCTACAATCAGCAGAAGTCCCAGTACTTATCTAAGGCGCTCGCATGCCGGTGAGGCAGGGAGGCGGCCCCAGCCTTCACACCCGGAATTCATATAGATCCTGCCTCCCGGCCGGGCACGACGATATAGCCCTCCGCGCTCGATCCACAGACCAGGTTCCGCTCCAGCCCCCAGTACCACCAGTGCGCGCCGATGTACGCGCAGAGCACGCCGTCCATCTGATCTTCGAGTTCCTTCAGCGCCGCGCCGCGGGCGGGAATGGCGGGCAAGTCCGAAAGCGCGAGCTGCGGACGCAGCGCCTTTAGACGGGTCAGGAGAAGATGCCGATACCGGCTCAGCTCCGCGCGCCGGCCCTCCAGGGGTCCCTTCTTGTACTTGATGATGCGGTCGAGATCGAATAACTGCACGGTTGCCGCGTGAGGATGGACCTCGATCTGATAGCGGCCCGGCTGTCGCGGCGTAATGACGGCGGCGTGCCCGAATCCCAGCAATTCGAGGGAAGCGCCCAGCTGGTTGGTGCGGGCCGCGTACGGCCGTCCCAGATTGGCGGGATAGCAGCCGGCGTGATACCTGCCGAAATGGGTATGCATCAGGCGGTCGGCTGTACGCATCCCCGCGGCGTTGCGGATCACCGTCGGCGCATCGACCGCCACCAGCGAGGGACCGCCCAGCGATTCGCGATCCACCCAGGCCAGGACGTCGTCGAGGGTGGTGCGCCGCTCCATGGAAACCAGCCGCAGGCCGCGGCCGTTCCAGTCCAGCGAAGCCAGGCCGCTCGGCTTTCCCTGCCAACCGAAATCAATCCCCAGAAATCGCATTTGATCGGAGGGCGCTGCCACTGCCTGCCGGGCCGCGCCTGGAACGAATTCCCGGCCTTGCAAGGCGCTACTCGCCCGGAATGGACTGCAACTGCTTCCTCAGCATTCCCACTGTCGCCGCGTGCTTCCGCTCGTCCGCCAAATTGCGAAGCTCCATCGGATCCCGATCGTGATCGTACAGCTCGGCGCCTCGGCGGCCCTGATCCCATTCCGTGTACCGCCACTGCCGTGTCCGAACCGATTTAGCCAGCAGGTGATTCCGCAGCATCACCGTGAACGCCGGGTTGTCCCAGGTGGCTGCCGGATTCACCAGGAACCGCGCCAGGCTGTGGCCTTGCAGCCCCTTCGGCATCGGCAATCCACAGAGCTCCACCAGCGTCGGGTAGATGTCGATCGACCCTGAGATCGCCTGGCACCGCGCTCCCGTCCGCTTTCCGGGCGCGGAGATGAGCAGCGGTACCTGAGCGGAGTTCTCGAACAGCGTCATCTTCGCCCACATGCCCTTCTGCCCCAGGTGCCAGCCGTGATCGGCGACCACCACCATGATCGTGTTGCCCGCGATCCCCAACCGCTCCAGTTCGTCCAGCACGCGCCCCAGTTGGGAATCCATGAAGGTGACGCAGGCGTAATACGCCGCGATCAGCTCCTTCGCTTTGGCTTTGCTCGCCTCGGTTTGGAAAAACAGATCGAGATTGGGCCGCAGCGCGTCTGCCGGCACGTCCTTCCACGCGGGCATGGGGCCGAAGTCCACGGGCAGCCGGACGCCGTCAGGCGAGTACTGCTCGAAAACCGGCCTCGGCGCGACCAGCGGCACGTGCGGCCTCCGGAACCCTACCGCGAGAAAGAAGGGCTTGCCGGCCGCGTGGAGTCCCTGCATCAGGCCGATCGCCTCGCTGGCGATTTTGTAATCTTCGAGCGTTTCCGGCGGCCCGCTTTTCGGCTGCATGAAGCTGCGCAGGTTGTCGATGACCTGCTTGTTATCGGGAAGCACCGGATCCATCCAGTAGTTGAAGCCCTTGCTCCTTTGCCGGACCGGCGGCGCATTGTCTAGCCAACTGGCGGGATCCTGCAAGTGAAAGACTTTACCGGTGAACGCCGCGCCGTAGCCATTGGCGCGCAGGTGCTGCGGCAGCGTCACGAAATCGGGAAGAGTGTATCGCGGCGGAGTCAGGTTATCCAGAACTCGGGTGGTGGTCGGATACAAGCCGCTGAAAAGCGATACCCGCGAAGGGTTGCACACCGGATATTGGCAGTAGTTGCGCTCGAACCTTACGCCCCGGCTCGCCACCCGGTCGAGGTTCGGAGTGCGGACCTCCGCCAGGCGTCCGTCGCTGCCGAAATCGTTGTTCAGATCGTCGCTGATGACGAACAGAATATTGGGACGCCCATCCGCGGCGCCGGCGGTCCGTGATGCCGGGCTCGCGGCGCCGAGCAACAGGTCTCTCCTGCGTATTGTGGACATTAGTTGAATTTCATTACCACGCGATGAGGACTCGACCAGGCCAGCGTCCCCTCGGCTGCTTTCATGTTCCCGGGATAACCCGGGACGGAGCCCTCGAGCTCGACGCGCCAGTAATACCAGTGCGCTCCCGCCGCCGGACGATCCGTGAAGCTGGCCGCAATGGCGCGCCGTCCGTCTCCGGCGGCGACATGAATCTCGGCGCTGTCCCGCACCAGCACGGCGCGCGCAATCTTTCCCGGCGCCGTAACCTTCAGCGACAGCTCCACCGGACCGCTCGAAACCAGATCCTGTCCCATCATCCGGCCGTTGGCCCGCGCGTCGAGAAACGTGCGCGAGCCGTTGGTGGCGTACACGCGGTGCTCCCGCAGGGCTTCCAGGACGGCTTGCGGCGTCAGCTCAGGCGCGTAAATCGCGGTGAGGCCGCCGCCCGCTCCGGGATCGCGGCGATGCCCGTCGCTGGTCGCCACGAAGCCGACCCGGTAGCCCGCCGTGAGGTCGCCGTGAATTTTTTCCGGCTGCTGAAAAAAGATGTTCCAGCCCGAGGCGACTTCGATATTCGCATCGCAAGGCCGGTTCACCAGCCGGTAAACCTCATGTTGCGTGTTCATGACGCCGCCCGCGGCTTCCACCGCGTCGCAGAGATCCTGGAAATCGCCGCCGTTTTCCGGATGCCGCACGATGGGAGTATAATCGCCCGCGTAAATGATCGTGCGGTGATTCGGCTTGTCGTCATCGGTGCGTTGGGACCACTCGTATCCGGGCAGCGCGACGAACCTGCCGGGCTGAGTAAAGCGACGGCTGTAATAGCCGGACAGGGCGAAGCGCGACGCCGTCAGCAGATGATTGCGGTACGAGCCGTGGCGGTTCATCCAGGAATTGGCGTCATTGTCGGAAATGACCATGACGTCGAGACGGGCTTTGTCGCGGCCGTAATGGAGCAGTTCGTCCGGTTCGCCTTCGGCGTCGGGAGTGAGCGCGGAGTGCACGTGCAGATCGCCCCAGTAAAGGTTGAGACGCTTGCCGTCCACCATGATGGATTGCCTCGGCGCGGCCGGACCGGCGGGGAGCCGGGTCACTTTCCATCCCGGCCATTCGCCGGACCGGATCTCGCGGCCCGCGTTCAAATCCACCCCGAAACTGGAGTAACCGTGCTGAGTGTTCTTGGCCAGGACGGTCAGCTTTCCATGCTCCGCCCGGCCGTCCGAGGGAACGCGGTAGTCGACCATGCCTTCGTGCAGAACAACCGGCGGCGACCACTCTCCGTTCCGCCAGCTCCGCCCGCAGAGTTGTCCGGGAGTCTGGCTCGGACCGTCGTGGATGCTCTTCCGCTCCCATAAAACCCACTGTGCGCCGGCGGCTTCCACCAGCATCGGATGTCTCCTGCGTCCTGAGTAGCCCGACATGTGTCCTGGCGGTTCGATCTGCGCCAGCAGGCCGAATCGCAGGTCTGCCACGTCGTCCGGAAGCATCCAGACGCCCTTTCGGCGCACCGTGGCTTGCAAAGTATCCCAATGATCGAGAACACCTCCACCCTCCACGTCGCGAGTCGAAACCCAGGCCGCCAGCGCTCCTCGCGCAGCCGTGTTGAGACAGCTCCGGCCGGTTGGAGAAAGTCTTGCCGCGGTTCCCAGACTCGGAAGCAGACGCCGTCCATAAACCGCGTACTCGCTTTCGGTCCATGCGTCCCAGAAGACCCACACCTCGCCTTCCGGAAGAATCGAAAGCGCCGGACGGTGTGAGTCCGCCGCATCGGACACGGGAACCGGCGCCGACCATCTTCTGCGGGCGAAGACCCGAGCCCGGATTCTCCCCGCTCCGTCTTCCCAGGCCAGCGCGGTTTCGGCCGGGGTGGAAATGGCCGCCGGCATCAGGCCGTCGGCGAGATCGACCGCCGGTTTCCACGATGCGCCCTCCTGCTCGCGCCCCGTGATCTTCCATTCGCGGCCGCGTTGAGTCGACCAGAACGCCCACCGGCCCGCCAGAACCGGTTTGTAATACACCCCCCGGCCGGGCGAAAGCTCCTGAACCCGCCCGCGGCCGTTCCGGGTTGCCGTGGCGGTCAGGATTCGTTCTGCTCCCTGGAAATAAGAGTTCCAGATATACCTGTCCTGCGCAAAATCGGGCTGGAAAGCAAAGCCGTTCACGTCGCCGTTAAGGCTGAGAGGAAATGGCGTTTGCGCCGCCAGTGTGGCTGAGAACAGCAGCAGAAGCGGACGGAGGCTCATCGGATCTGGTGGTCGCGGAGAAACTGCGGTGAGAAGTCCACGCCCAGGCCCGGGCTCTCGGGGATGGTCCAATCTGCGAGACCCTGTTTCCACCCGTCCACGAAGATTTCCTGATACTCCCCGGTGTCGCGGGCGCCTTCCTCCATGATCACGAAATTCGGAATGGAAGCGGCCACGTGCATGCTGGCCGCGGTGCAGACCGGCCCGTTCGGATTGTGGGGAGCCACCGTTACATAATGGGCGTCCGCCATGGCCGCGATCTTCCTCATCGACGTGATTCCGCCGGTGCGCGCCACATCCGGCTGGATGATGCGGGCCGCCTGCTTGTTCAACAGCTCCCGGAAATTCCAGTGCGATTGCAGCCCTTCGCCTGTTGCAATCGGGATATTGGTCGAGCGCTGCAGCGCCGCCATGGCGTCCACGTCCTCCGGCGGCACCGGTTCTTCCAGGAAGAACGGATCGAACGGCTCCAGCATCTTGACGATCCGTCCCGCCGAAGCCATGTTCCATTTCCCGTGCGCCTCGATGCAGATGTCGAAAGACGGTCCACCTTCCCGGATCCCCCGGACCATCTCCCTGACTTCATTGAGGACGGCGGTCGAAAGCTGCCGGTCCGGTCCGGGATAGGCGCCGAAAGGATCGTACTTGCCGGCGGTGGCGCCCTGCTCGATCAGCTCCCGGGTTCGCTTACGATAAGCGTCCGCCGTGCGCGGGATGTTTCCCCACCGGTAGCTGGTGTAAATACGCAGCCGGTCGTGAATCTTGCCGCCGAGCAGCTTGTAGACCGGCACGTTCAACTTCTTGCCGAGAATATCCCAGAGGGCGATGTCGATTGCGCTGATGGCGGCGAACAGGGCGCCTCCGAGCGTGTTCTCCTCCACGATGTACATGCGACGCCACAGTTTCTCGACGTCCCACGCGCTCTGGCCGGTGAGCAGTCCGGAAAAAGACCGGATCTGCGCGACCACCGGATGTACATTGGGAGGAGTGGTGCCTTCGCCCCAGCCGTGGATGCCTTCCGCGGTTTCAATGCGCGCGCAGACGATGTCGCGGCGCGGTCCGATTTTCAGAACGTACGGTTCGAGCCGCGTGATCTTGAGCGTGACTGGATCCGCGGCCGCCCACAAAGGAACCGATGCGCCGATTCCCAGAAATTCTCTTCTCGCCAGACGAGTCGGCATGGACCCTCATAGCCTACTCAACGCGACGTGGTTTGGCAACCCGAAATTCGGAGGGAGTTTCTTCCCCCTGGGCACGATGTTCGTATAAGAACTGCATGGCCGGCGAAGCATGAACCTGAGGGACGCGAGCCATTTCCATGATTTTAATGAACCGGGAAATAAAGGCCGCGTGGCTCTCGAAATGCTCTTTGTCAATCGGACGCGCAGATTGTATCCAGAGGCTCGTCACGCCTCTACCTCCCCCGAAAGTCGTAACATGCCACAAGACGTCGCATTGCGTAATCTTCCGGAGCCGCAAGGATCCGAAACAGTTTTGGTCGTGAATCCTCATGAAGAGGAAGTGTCGTTTCTCCGGAACGCCCTGGAGCCATCGAAATGGAACGTCGTCGGACGGAAGTCCCGACGCGAGGCCCTGTGCTTTCTCTTCGATCAGCCGGTCTCCGTTCTGATAACGGAAAGCAGTCTGAGCGACGGCGTCTGGAAGGATGTTTTGGGAGATGTGTCGAATTTTCAGGATCCCCCGAAGATCATCGTGACCTCCGACCTGGGCGACGAGCGGTTGTGGGCGGAGGCGCTGAGCTGCGGGGCCTATGACGTGCTGGCCAAGCCCTTCCACCGTTCGGAAATCCGGCGCATCATCAGCCTGGCCTGGAACGGATGGCGGCAGGCGCGCGAGCGAATGACGGCCATAAAACCCGCTGTCATGGTGGCCGGCGGATAGCAGTTAACCTTTACGGGATCAGCATCACCGGCGCTTGCCAGAAAGCCGCTTTTTGTGCGGCCGGGTCGAGAACCGTCACCTGGCAGTCATACCTGCCCGCCGGAAGCTTGTCCAGACCAAGACTGAATTGCAGCGGCGCCGTCCTCAGCCGGTTGGCCGACCGCTCCGTCACCGGCAGCGGCGCCGTCTCGAACGCTTTGTTCCGCCCGCGATAGAACGTCACGAACGACACCAGAGGCTGATTCCGGGACGCCGCGGGATCGTACGCCTGCAGATAAACGTACATGTCCCGGCTCTTGCTGAATACGCGGGTCACGCTCGGTATCAGTTTCTGTCCGTCCTGGATCAGCGGGTTTTGCTCCGGCGCTTTGCTTTTCCCGGCGGTGTAGAGCGCGTCCTTCAGGTCTACCCGCTGGCTGCTCAGGACGACCGAGCTGATCGGAATCCGCTTCTCTTCCTTGTTCAGATTCGGAATGACGAATTTCGTCTGATAGGTTCCGATACGGCCCGTCTCCTCGTCCCGCGCCAGGAACTTGACCGTGTACGCTCCCGGCAGAAGAGTAAATGCCGTGTCGTAGGCGATGGGCCGCTTGGCCAGTTGACTGGCGGTTTCGCCGCTGAGCTTGATATCGATCTTGTCCCGTACATTGGTAATGGTCGTGCCGTATTCGTCTTTGATCTCTCCGATGAAATCGATGCGCGTATGCTCGGCGCCTCCCCGCCGCGCCAGCGACAGTTCGCTGCCGGGAATCTTTACCGCCAGGGGAACGAAGTACTCCGCCCGGTTCAACTGAAAATAGGCGATCTCCATGACAATCGTCAAATCCGTGACCGGATCTCCCAGCATCAGCGCGTCTTCGAGCTGCCTCTCCTTGTCGGCCGAGGTGAACTTGCCGAACTCCTTTCCGGCAAAATACCCGGCCCGGTAGTCCAGTTTCGCGGTCGTATCTTTGAGCGAGATGCTGATTTTCCGAAATTTGCCGTCGAGCGCCGTATTCGTCGTGTAATACCCGATGACGTAGTAGCTCGAGACGGCCTTCTGCGCCTGCACGATCCCCAGCGCCAGATCGTTGTTGTCGAGCAGTGCCTTTCCGCCCGTATCCGCCCCCAGCGCGTATAGCGTGTCCTGTGACCGCTGGAAGCCGGTGGCCGCCGCCAGCGCCGAGCCGCCGGTGTACATTCCGATTCCGCCCGGGGATCCCTTCGAGGCGTCTCCCAACGGGGCCTCAGCCACCAGTCCGCGCGCGTCCACCGGATAAATGGAAACATTCGCCCGGATGGCGGCGTTGGTGGCCGCCCGCAACTGGGCCTGATTGCTGGTACCGTTCAGACGAAGACCGCTGGCGAAGTAGATCAGCGACTTCTTCTCATTAAGATGTCCCAGCATGGTGGCAGCGGTCTGGAGCGCCGCCAGATGCCGGTCCGTATTGAAAATGTTGAACTCGCCGTCATCCTGGCCGAAGGCCGACCCGGTATCGGCGGCGCTGTCGTCGGACGGGTTCTCGTCGAAACCCTGGCCCTCGCCGACCATCATCGTCTTGATCGCCGTCAGCAGCAGGTCGCGGTCGTCTGTGAAGTCCTGCAGGACCTGCACGGCGCCGCCGGCGAATTTCATGATCGCCATCACGTCGGGCCGCGCCATCTGCGTCCGGATGAAGCGCTGCGCGGCGGCCAGCGCGCGGAACTGGTCGGGTACCGGCATGGACGTCATGTCGAAGTACAGCGTCAGCAGACGACGGCCCCGGTAGCGGAATTCGCCCTGCTTCTCCGGCGCGATCTGCTTGCGTGTCGCCGGCTCCGTTCCAGCCGTCTGGACCGGCCGGACGGGCTCCGGATCCTGGAGTTCGTCCAGCTTCTGAAATTCGCAGAAGCGAACCGTCTGCGGAAACCCGTTTTCGGTAACGCTGAAATCAGCCCCGGTCAGTCCTTCGATGCTTTTTCCGCTCTTGTCCTTGACGGTGACAATCTCGACCACCAGTTGGGTGCTCGACTGGAACTTCACGACCGGACCCTCCTGCGGGAAGGGTTGCTGCGCTCCGAGCCGCGCCATCCAGAAGAGCATCAGGATCGGGGGCAGCCGTCTCATGTTTAGAACCTCACCCGGAGATTGGCTCGTACCGAGCGCATCGCGTTGGCGATCACCGGCAGGCCGAATTGGGCGCTGGTGACGATGGTGTTCCAACTGGGGAAAGTGACGTTGTTGAGCGCATTGGCCGCTTCCAGCCGCAGGTCGATGCTGCCGCGGTCGCGGAACGGGAACGAACGCCCGAGGGAAGCGTCCAGATTGAATTGGGCGGGACCGGTGATGGAGCTTCGCCCCGCGTTCCCCCACTGCCCTGGCGGCGGCGCCTGGTAGGCGGCCGGATTCAGGGAGAGGCCCGCTGGAGCGTCGTAAAGCGGCGCCCCGGTGTATTGCGGGCGGATGCTTCCGGTGACGCCGGTGCCTCGCACGGCCGTGAGGTAGACAGGAGACAGGGGACGACCGCTGCCGGCCGTGATCTGCGTGACGAGCGTCCAGTCCTTGAAGAGTACTCCCCGCCAGCCACTGAGCAGCGTTCCGCCGCGAATTCCCATGCCGGTGGTGTATTGTGTCTGGAAAGCG
>DATJFH010000230.1:0-18061 GCA_035495815.1 Bryobacteraceae bacterium | reverse complement strand
TGAGCTGGGTCACCGCCCGGGTGAGGTTGGCGGAAGTCGCCTGGGCGGTGACCGAGACGCTGGGTCCGGCTTTGGCGGGAACCCAGGTGGCGGCGTAAGCGCCGATAGCCGGATCGGAGGGCGCCATGAGCTGGGCGGGATCTCCATTCGAGAAAGTGAGCACGATCTGGCCGTTCGGTACGGGCTCTCCGCAATCGTCGGTCAGCCGCAGGACGATCGGGGTGGGCCAGCCGGCGGGCGCGGAGAAGTTGTTGACGAGCCCGGTCTGAGTGAGCGCGAGCCGGGCGGGAGTGCAGCCGGCGGCGGAGGGCGCTTTCGGGAGGTCCGCCGCGGCAGGCGCGACGACCAGAGTCACGTTGATGGAGCGGATGGAGGTGGTGGAGAAGGCGACAGTCACCTCGCCTGTGTAAACGCCGGGAGCGAGCTGGCCGGGAGTGGCGGTGACATTCACCTGGGCCACGTTCGCGGCGGACGTCATGCCGGTCGAGGGAGCAACCGCAAGCCAGTTTATGCCGTCGCCGGTATTGGCGGAAACCTGGAAAGGGATGGGAGCGGCGCTGCCGGTGAACAGGCGCGCAATCTGCACGGGGAGGGCAGCGCCGCCGGTCTTGCCCACGAAAAAGAGGCCGGAAGGCGACGGGTCCGGCTCGGGGGGCGTATTCTCTTCAGTCACCGCGAGCATGACGGGGAACAATTGCGGGCTGTTGAGCGCTCCCGGGTCGGTGACTTTGATGGAAGCGTAGTAGTTGCCCGGCTTCAGCGCTCCGGCGGCGGCGGTGAGCGAGAAGGTCCCGGGCAGGGCGGGTGTCGCGCTGCCGGTGGGATTGGCGAGCGACAGCCAGTCGGCCCCGGAAACGATTTCGGCCCTGTAGCTCAGGGTTCCCGTGCCCAGATTGAGAATGCCGGCGCTCTTCGATCGGGTGCTGGCGCGGCTGCCCGCGGGGGCCTCGAAGCGCAGCCCGCTGACGTTGAATCCGATGACCGGTCCATCCTCCTGCGACAAAAGAGACACGGGGATGTCGGCGTTTCCGCCGCCAGAGGTGATGTGGATTAGCGCGCGCCGCGCGCCCCGGGGGACTGCCGCCGCATTCACCGCGACCCGCACCGCAGCCGGCGCGTTGGCCCCCGC
The DNA here is from genome assembly GCA_035495815.1 of Bryobacteraceae bacterium. Classification (GTDB taxonomy): domain Bacteria; phylum Acidobacteriota; class Terriglobia; order Bryobacterales; family Bryobacteraceae; genus DATJFH01. Next base: position 16,932 of record DATJFH010000230.1, on the reverse strand, counting down.
CTGCCCGGTGGCCGGCGAAACGGTCAGCCAGGGCGCGTCCCCTACTACGTTGATCTGAAATTCCAGGCCGCCGCTCCCTCCGGCATTACGGATGAGCAGGGTTTGCGAGGCCGGGGAGAGAAGACTGGCAGGCCCGGCGAAGCGCAGGCTGTCGGGACCTACTTCGAGCAGCGCGGGGGCATCCGTCAGGGTCAGAGTCACATTGATCACGGTCTGGCGGCCGTCGCTGGTGGTGACGACGACGCGGGCCGTGTACGTACCGGCGGGCAGGTCGCCCTGATCCACGGCTACCGGAATGCGGCCGGGGAGGGTTCCCTTCAAGAGCCGCGCGAGCAGCCATAAAGGGGCGGGGAGGCCGGCGCCGCCATCGGTCCGAACGGTAAATTGCAGGGGCTGTCCGGACGGCGTCACCAGAGCCACGCTTTGGGGGGCGGGCGGATCGCCGCCGGCGAGGGCGACGAAGTCGAGCGAGAGGGTCGAAACCAACACGGCCGGCGCCGCCGCCACGGTCAGGGAGAAAGCCTTGGTGACGGAGGCCCGGGCGGAATCGGTCACGCGAATGACGAAGTTGAACCCGCCGGGGCTGAGGGGCGTGCCGCTCAGCAAACCGGTGGACGGGTGGAGGGACAAGCCGGGGGGAAGGACGCCGGAGTCCACCGCCCAGGTGAACGGAGGATTGCCTCCGGTGGCGGCGAGGGGCAGCGAGTAATCTACGCCGGCTCCCGCCGGGGGAGGGGAAGCGGTGGTGACGGAGAGCGCGGGCGCGACGTTCATCGTCAACTCGGCGGTGGCAACGCTACCCCCGCCGTCCTGGACCTGTACCGAAAATTTGAAGGTCCCGACGGCAGTCGGCGTGCCGCCGAGGAAACCGCTGCCCGCGTCGAGCGTAAAACCGGGCGGCAGGGCGCTGCCGGAGACGGGGAACCAGAGGTAGCGCGGGACGCCGCCGACCGACGTCATCACCACGGTGAGCGGAGATCCAAGCGTAGCGGCGATGGGCGTGGGCGTCGTCACGGTGAGGCCCAGCGCGATTCGGAGGCTGAAGCTCTGCGTCGCGGACAACCTGGCGGAACCCTGCCCGCTGTCGCTAACGCCGACACTCACGGTGAATTGCCCGGGCGCGGTGGGGGTCCCGCTGAGTACGCCGTTGGCGGCCAGCGTGAGACCGGGCGGAGTCGAAGTGGCCGAAAACGTATAGGGCTTGAGGCCGCCGGTGGCCTCGAAGGTGAAAGTATACGGAGAGTTGACCGCGCCGGCAGGTAATGGAGAGCTGCTGGTGATCGCCAGATTTCCGGCTGTGCCCCCGGTAGGGGGTGGCGTGGTGGCGGCCGGGTTGATTGTCAGGCTGAACTGCTTCGAGGCTTGGGCCGAACGTCCCTCGGACCCGTCCACCGAGGCCCCGTTCGAGCACTGCAGGCAATCGATGACCGTGACGCTGAGAGTGAACTGGCCCGCGGACGCAGGCGTCCCGCTGAGCACGCCGGACTGGGACAGGTTCAGCCCGGGTGGAAGGCCGCTGCCGGAAAAACCATAGGGCTTGATGCCGTTGACTGCCACGAAGGTGAAGCTATACGGCACGCCGACGACTCCCGCCGGAAGCGGCGATACGCTCGAAATCGCCAGCGGCGGCTCCTGAATCGTGAGGGAGAACGACTTGGAGGTCGAATTCCCGCGCTGATCGACGGCGCTGACGGTGAAGTTGAAAAAGCCGGACTGCGCCGGCGTGCCGCTGAGCACTCCACCCGGGCTGACGCCCATTCCGGGCGGCAGTCCGCCGCCCGCCGACCAGGTCACCGCGCCCGCGCCACCGGACGAGGTGAACGTCAGGTTGTACGGTACCTGGACCATGCCGCTCGGCAGGAAAGACGAAGTCGTGATCGTGAAACCGGTTTGGGCAAACACCGGCAATGCGGCAAACAGAAGGCATGGCGCGAACAGCCATTTCATGAAACGAGATCTCCCGGTAAGAACCATCCTACAGACAATGTGACAGCCTTGCCTCCCGAGTTCCCGGTACACGACGGCGGGGCCGGCTACTGGTACTTGATCCAAATCGGGGAGGACCAGGCGACATTGCCGTCCTGCTGCTCCACACGCACGTAGTAGTAGTGCTGTCCGGGACTCAGCGAATTTTCTTTGAAGCGCAAATCGAACGACTCGCCCTTGGGATCGGTGGAGAAGACGTACTCATTGTCGCGGACCACCACGACCTTCTTCAGCGGGCCGGTCCCGACGATCTTCGCAGTGAGTTCCGGAAGGGCCTGCGCCGCCAGATCCTCTCCCTGAAGGTATGTTTTGCCGCCGGCGGAGAGGCGGTAATCGAGCAGGATGTTCGAGGTGGCGGCGTAGGTGTGACGCTGGCGCATGGCATCGATCAACCCCTGGCGCGAGGAATTCTCGGCAATGATGCAGGCATAGGAGAGGTGGGTCGAGACATGGTCGGAACTGGCCTGGACACCCAGCTTGTAGCCGCGCGCCCAGGCGTTCCAGACGAATCCGAGAGGACGGTAGTTGCCGGCCCACAACTCGGTCCGTTTTTCGGTGGGGGCGAGCGGGGCGCCTTCATGTTCGGCGGACGTGCGGGCGCCCTGAAAGATCTCGACTATGGGCTCGAGGGCGGGGTCATTGTCCCGCCAGTCGGTGCCCATGGTGGTGTGCGAGGTGTGGGACATGGCGATGCCGCCGTTCTTCTTCAAATAGGGATAGAGCACGGGTCCGGTGCTCGATTTCTGCTCGGCCGGGGTGACGGGCAGGATGTGAACGCCGCGCTGGGCGAACATCAGGTTGCGGTGGCCGTTGGGATAATTCAGGCTTCGCTCGGTGGCGAACAGCGCGGTGAAGATACCCTGCACATTGAACATGTCGGCCGATTTTTGCGTGCGCCACCAGGTGTACTCCTGCGTGCCCGACTGATGATCGGTGAGACCGAAGTAGTCCATGGCGGCGGCGTCCATCGTGTAACGGTACGCGTCGAAAAGGCTGCCGTCACCGGCGCCGTCGGCGGAGATATCGGTGTGGCGGTGCATGTCGCCGCGGTAGATTTTGTAGTTTCTGCCGCCGTTGGCGATGGTGTATCCGCGCATCCGGGCCACCTGCTCTTTTTCACGCGGTTCGGAAGGCAGTCCCGCGGGTGGTTCCTGCGGACGGGCGCCGAGGTGGGCGGCCGCGGGCGCGGCAGTGCTCAGGCGCGTGAACATGATGTCATTGTTTTGCGGCGGCTCGCCGAAATTGGCTCCGCCCCACAGGCGGTGGTCGGACACGAGGGCGAGGAACACGTTTCCGGAGGCGTCGGCGGCGGCCTGGAACTCGCCCTCATTGCGGCCGACCGTGTCGGGGATCAGCAGCAGGTCCGACCAGCGGTCGCCGCTGTAATAGGTCGCCAGCACTTCCCACTTTCCGCCGGCGCCCCAGAGAGTGGTCGGCAGCCGGGCCGAGGTTCGCGGACGGGAGAACAGCCAGATGCGGCCGGCCGAATCGGCGACCAGCCTTGGACTGTGATAGTAGCGCCGGAAGCCGTAGGGAACGACGTCCCCGGGCTGGCGCAGCGGCGTCATCCAGCGTCCGGCGGCATAAACCGCTACCTTGATGGTGCGTGAATCGTACAGACCGGCGCCGCCGGAGAGCAGGAAGCCGACGTCTTTGCCCCAGTTCTCGGGCGCTTCGTCATAGGCGATCCAGACACGATCCTGCGCGTCGACGGCGAGGCTCGGGTGGGCGTGAAAACGGGTGGAATTCGTCACCCGGAGCAGTTCGCCGGGGGATCCGTTCTTGACGCCGCGAAGGAAGATGTTATAGGCGCCGGTATCGTAGCTGTCCCAGGCGACCCAGACCGTGCCGGCCCGGTCGACCCCGATGGACGGGTTCCAGTCGTTGGCGGGCGATTCGCTGAGCTTGACCTCGTTCGACCACTTGCCTCCGGCGGAGCTGCGCAGGTAGATATCGCTGCGGCCGGTCCGCCAGCTTTGATAAGCGACGTGGGCGTTCCCCGCCCTGTCGGTGGCCACGCGGTGAAACAGGTTGCTGCCGGGGCCGGTGGTGAGGGTCTCGATTTTACCGGGTCCGCCGGCGCCGAAGGTCCGGGCCTGGAGCCGCCAGTTGGCGCCATCGCGCTCAGACCAAACGACGGTGGCTTTGCCCTTGGAGGCGGAGACACCGGACATGAAAATGTCGGCGGGTTTGTCGGTGACGGTGATCCGCTGTCCCCAGGTTCCGCCCGAGTACTGCCGGAGGAAGACCTGATCGTTCTCGTTCTTGTACCCCTGCCAGGAGAGCCACAGCGAGTTGCCGTCGGCGGCCAAGGCGGGGTAATCGTTCTCGAAGTCGCTGCCGGTGACTTGCTCGACGAGGGGGGTGCGATAGACTTCGACGGTCGCGCCGAGCGGGAAGATGCCTTCGGCTTCCGGCACGTCCATGGGGTGGAAGGAGAATTCGCCCTTGGGGACTTTTACCGTCAGGAGGGCGTCCGCCGGCGCCCGGAAGAGGATGTTGACGCCGATGGTCTCGACCATGGTGGGTTGCGGCTGCGGTTTTTCATTGGGGTGCATGCCGCCGGAGAAAGCAGCCCAGGGGTGGGTGGAGCAGGTCCATGACAAGCCGTTGACGCGCGAATCCCGGGTGAAGTGATATCCGGTGATTTTTTCAATGGAGCCCTTGGAGATGGAGACCGACCCGTCCCACTTCGCCGGCTCCATATCCTTGGCGCCGAATACGAGTGTCATGGATTGCAGTTCGGTAGCGGGGGGCGCGGGCTGGGGATTGGTGATCTGCGCCTGACTGGTGGACTGGCGGAAGAACAACAGTGCGGCGGCGGCGGAGACACAGAGGGTGAGCAGGAGCGAACGTTTCATGTAGCTAATAGCTTACAGCTAGCCGGCGGCGTTCTCCAAGACCCGCACACGGTGAATCCGCGCGTCGGTCCCTACGATATGGTGGCGCGGAGAGGGGGAGCGTTTCAGCCGGCGCGCGGCGTGCGGCGCAGGGTGTGGCGATCGAGGGCCGGGGCGGCAACCGGGATCAGGCTTCTTCTTTCTTCGAGTAGTAGTAGGTGTACTTGCTGTAGAGCTCGCCGGCGCGGGCGCCGTTGGCTACGACTCCGAGCACGTTGTTCTCATTCAGCGACTGCACGGCGCGGGTGATGGTGTCGATGGTGGTGGATCCGATCCGGACGACCAGCACCGTACCGTCCGTCATGGCAGCGATGAGGTTGGCATCGGCGGAGAACAGCAGGGGCGGGGTGTCGAAGAAGGTCCAGTTGAAGGCGGTGTGGAGCTCATCGAGCAGGACCTTGACTTCGCGCAGGTTGAGCAGCTCGAGAGGATTTTTGACGGGCTTGCCGGCCGGCATGAAGTAGAGATTGCTGCCGCTGATCCGTTTGATCACTTTTTCGAGAGGGGCTTCGCCCAGCAGGTAATCCGAGATTCCGGGGCTGCGGTCGAGCTGCAAAAGATTGTGAAGCGTGGGACGGCGAAGGTCGAAATCGGCGATGAGGACGGTATTGTCGGCGAGATGCGATTCGGCCAGGGCGAGATTCATGGCCGTGAAGGATTTGCCTTCCGCGGGCGAGGCGCTGGTGACGACCACGGTATGCAGGGACTGCAGGGTCTGCATATAGTTGAGCTTGGTGCGGAGGCTGCGGAACTCTTCGCTGGGCGTCTCCATGGGACGGTGCAAGTCGATCAGGTGGGATTCCGGCGCCGGGTTGAAGGGATGTTCCTCGACATTGCCGACGATGGCGGGCAGGTTCAGAGTGGAAACCGCGCTCGCGGCGGGGGCGGCCGCGCCGTTTCGATGAACGCCGTTCTCCTTCACCGGAGGAGGGAGTGGCGGAAGGGGCTCGGAGGCGGCCAAATCCCCGGTGGGCAGCTGCCCGGCGCGTCGCAATGCATCGTGAACTCGGCTCATAATCCAATTCGCCTTTGGGGAATCAACGGCCCCAGAAATAATAGTAAACAGAACCCGACATCACTACCACGCCTACGATGACCGCGCTGGACCAAGCGAGCCAGGTCAGCCGGCGCTTGCGGCGCACCAGAAGCGCATTCTCGAGGAGCGGAATGCTGCTGAGAATATTCAGATTGCTGTAAGCGCGGACGTCTTTGAGCCCCTTCATGGTGGAGTCCTTGACTTCCTGCGCGCCCGCCAGGAACAGGCCCAGCACCAGTCCGATAACCGTTCCGGCGCCGACGATGATCCACCGGTTCGGTTCGGAGGGCTTCTGCGGCAGAGACGCCGGATCCAGCACTTCCAGATTTTCGCCCGCGCTGCGGTCTTCGAGGCGATTGGCTACTTCCGAGGAGCTTTTCTGGCCGCTGAGATGGTCGTAGCGCTCCTTGGCCAGGTTGTAATCGCGAGTGAGACGGGCGTACTCACCCTGGGTCGAGGGATTGGCTTGAATGCGGTCGGAAATCTGCCGGAGGTTGTCGAAGATCTGTTTCTGCATTTTCACGCGCTCTTCGGAATCGAGCTCGAACGCGTGGATGCGGGCCTGGGTGGTTTTGATTTGCGATTCGATTTCAACGCGGTTTTTGGCGTTGAGAGGATTGACCCGTTTGACCGGCGCGGTCTGAACCGGCGCACGGCGTGCGGCTCTCTCCTCTTCGGCGGCAACCTGGGCGGCCACCTTGTCACGCTCCTGCTTGATGGTTTCGACGCGGGCGATGGCGTTCTTCAAATCGGGATGGCCCGGCAGGAGCTGCTCGCGCAGCACGGCCAGACTGCTTTCGGCGTCGGAAACCCTTTTTTCAGCCTCGGCCAGGCGCTCGCTCTTGACTTCTGTCCTGCCCTTGGCCACCGCTTCGACTTCGGCCACTTCGACCGTGTTCAACTGACTCTTGAGGTTCTGGAGGCTGGTTTCGAGCATCATCCGGTCCTGCTGGTTGCGGTTCAGAACCTCCTGCACGGCGTTCAGCTGCTGCTGGTAGGAGTTCTGCATCTGCAGGTTGGACTGGAGTTCCTCCGGCAGCCGGCCGGCGTTGCGCTGCTTGAACGCGATCAGCTCGTTTTCGATGGTGTCCAGGTTGGCTTTCGCGGTTTTGACTTCCTCGCTTAGAAACTCGGTGGTGATTCTGGATTTGGCCCGCCGGTCGATGACGTTCTGGCTCATGAAGGCGTTGACCATTTCCTGGACCACTTTCTGGGCGTCGTTGCGGTTCTGATACTGGAACGCGATGCGGAAGGCGGAGCCGATGGACTTCTGCTGGGTGGACCGGGTGGACTCGATGGGATCGATCTTCACGGAAAGACGCATGTCCTCGACGATATCCTCGAGCGGCCGCTTGGCCTGTTCGGAGGGATACAGGTTGAACTTCTTGATCATGTCGATGAGCTTGGAGCGGCTGGTGACGTCCTGCAGCATGGTCGCCATGCGGTCCTGCATGTGGAGGTTGAAGTTGGTGGGGACGATGCGGTCGGAGACCTGGGACGGCGTGATGCGCATCACCGCGTATGACAGGTAGGTATCCGGCCAGAGGAACGCAACGACCACGGAGATCACCAGACCGGCGAAGGTAGGCCCGACGATCCAGGTCCAATGGCGGCGTAAGATATCGACGTAATCTTCGACATCGAGAGCCCTTCTCGGCACACTTAGGTAATCCGGCTGCGCTTGCATGCTTTCTTCTGTACCCCTGCTAATTGCGATCGGTCACTTCCGGCGGACGGGAGGGCGATCAGTGCACAATGATCTGATCTCCCGGCTGCAAAAGAATGTTCTGCTCGAGCTTCTTCCCGGCGACGACTTCCTTGTAATTGAAATTGAACCGCGCGCCGCCCTTGCGCAAGATCACGATTTTCTTCTGATTGGCGAATTCTCTAAATCCACCGGCGTTGCCGAGAGCTTCGAGGACCGTGGTGGGGACAAGCAGGGGGAACTGGCCCGCCCGGTAGACTTCACCCTGAATGAAGTACTTCCGGCTGTTGACCGTAGTAACGGTTACGGTGACTTCCGACTTATCCAAGGTCTTCTTCAGCTTGGAAAGACCGTCGTAGATGGACTGGGAGAGCCCTTCAGGGGTCAGCCCGGCAGCCTGGATTTCTCCCAACAACTGTAAAGTGATCTTGCCGTCCGGCCGGACCACGACTTGTCCGCTGACTTCCGGATCCCGCCAGACGCGCACGATCAGGACGTCTTCGGGGCCGATCACGAAGTTTTTGACATCGAGGGTGCTAACGGTGGCACTGGCGGCGCCCGCGGTCTGGGCGGAGGATTTGGCGCCTTTCTTCTCTTTGTTGGCGGCTTGGAGAGCCGTGGCCAGAAGACACAATCCCAGGACAGAAAAACAGACCAGCCGTACCGCGGCGCAACTTCGATTCATTGGGTCTATTGTACAGCAGATCGGTCTTCCGATCCATATCCACAAGGTCCTGGGATAGAAAGGATAGTACCCCTAAAAAGTCCTTTGATTTGTTCTACTCGGAGATATAATGTCGGGTTTGACGCTGGTTTGTCGAGGCATTTTCCCATGAACTATTTTCTGGCAAAAACGGATCCGGAAACTTACTCCATCGAGAACCTGGAGCGGGAGGGCAGGACGGTTTGGGACGGGGTTCGAAATCCGCAAGCCCTGCGCGCCATTCGCGAGATGCGCCCGGGCGACAAAGTTTTTATTTACCACAGCATGGGCGAAGCCGCGATCATGGGACTGGCGCGGGTGGCGTCCGAGCCGCGCCCGGACGCGAAGAATCCCAAGCTGGCGGTGGTGGATCTGGAATTTCTGACGCGCCTCGATCCGGCGGTGACGCTGCGGGAAATCAAGGAGAGCCACCTGTTCGACGATTGGGCGCTGGTACGGCAGAGCCGGCTGTCGACGATGACGGTCCCGAAGGCTTTCGTCGAGTGGATGCGGAAACGGTATCCGAAAGGGAAGATTTGAGCGGGGCGCGGTCCACTTCCACCCGGGCTGTAGTAGAATCGCTGCGAGGTTCTGTCGATGAAGGACTCGAGACGCGCTACCCGGCGCCGCCTGCTGCAATTCGGCGCGGCGCTGAGCGGAGGGTTGCTCCGCGCGGAGAATACACCCGGCCGGTTGGGGACGCCGCTCGGCCCCTACACGGAACGCTCGGGATTCGAGAAATCGGCGCGCTGGACGCGGCCGAGCAAGACACCAGAGACGGGCTCCAGTTTCTCGCCGCTCCAGGATTCGGTCGGAACCCTCACGCCCTCGGCGCTGCACTACGAGCGGCATCACGCCGGTGTGCCGGCGATCGACCCGGCGAAACATCAACTGGTCATCCACGGGATGGTGGAGCGGCCGCTGTCGCTGAGCGTGGAAGAGATCAAGCGGCTGCCCTCGGTCTCGCGCATCCTGGTGCTCGAATGCGGTGGGAACAGCGGCAGCGAGTGGGCGGCGAAAACCGCGCCCGATGTACAGCGCAGCTACGGGCTGGCGAGCTGCAGTGAATGGACCGGGGTGCCCCTCTCCCTTCTGCTGGCGGAAGTAGGCGTCCGCCCGGGCGCTTCGTGGGTCATCGCGGAAGGGGCCGACGCGTGCCGGATGCAGCGCAGCATCCCGCTGTCGAAAGCGCAGGACAACGTCCTGGTGGCCTACGGACAGAACGGCGAGGCGCTGCGTCCTTCCCAGGGATATCCACTACGCCTGCTCATTCCGGGCTGGGAGGGCAACACGAACGTGAAATGGCTTCACAGCCTGCGCGTCACGAGCCAGCCCTACATGGCGCGGGACGAGACGTCCAAGTATACGGACCTGATGCCGGACGGGAAGGCGCGCATCTTCACCTTCCAGATGGAAGCGAAGTCGGTGGTGACGTTTCCGTCGGGCGGGCAGGCGCTGTCGGGCCCCGGCTTGTACGAGTTGACGGGGCTGGCCTGGTCCGGCCGGGGGAGAATCGAGCGGGTGGAGATTACCATCGACGGCGGGCGGACGTGGGTCGAGGCCGCGCTGCAGGAACCGCGGCTTCCGATCGCCTTCACGCGCTTCCGGCTGGCCTGGCGCTGGGAGGGTGAGGAGGCGCTCATCGCTTCGCGGGCAACCGACGAGACCGGCTACGTACAACCCTCGCGCGAAGCGCTGATCGCGGTTCGCGGGACGAATTCGGGCTTTCACTACAACGGGATCAAGCTGTGGAAGGTGCACAGGGACGGGACGGTCACCAATGTGGAAGTCTAGCGTCATCGTGATGGCAGCGGCGGCGGCGTTGTCGGCGCAATCCGCCAAATACGGAGTCGGGCGCGCCGCGACCGCGGAGCAGATCCGGAAGCTGGGCGCTGCCATCGGACCGGACGGCGAAGGGCTGCCGGCAGGGTCGGGCGCTGCCGCGGCCGGCAAGGAGATCTTCGCCGCCAGATGCGCCGGCTGCCACGGAGAGAAAGGGGAGGGCGGGACTGCCGCGCCGCTGGCAGGAGGTCAGGGAACGCTGGCAAGTCCCAAGCCGCTGAAGACCGTGGGCAGCTACTGGCCGTACGCGACTACGGTGTGGGACTACGTGAATCGCGCCATGCCCTTCGACAAACCGGGTCTGCTGAGCGCGCAAGAGGTGTACGCCGTGACGGCGTACGTACTCTACCTGAACAACATCGTGGAACTGAACCAGGTGATGGACGCGAAGAGCCTGCCGAAAGTAAGAATGCCGAATCGCGACGGATTCATCGCGGATCCGCGGCCGGATGTGAGCCCGCGGAGTCACTGAGCCCGGCTTCCGTGCGCGTGCGCGACGGCAGGACGGAAGCCGGCCCATCGACCACCAGCGGCGGATCGAGTCCGCTACCATGCCTCCCGGTAGAGAGCCAGTAAATCCTCCCTGGTACACGGACGGGGATTCAACTGGTGGCAGCCGTCCTGAACCGCTTTGCCGGCCAGTTCGGGCAGGATGTCCTCCGTCACGCCCCAATCGCGCAGCCGGGGTTTGATTCCCAGCCGCGTGTTCAGTTCGCGGACGCGGGCCGCCGGGTCACCGCCGCCGAACAGAGCGGCCAAGTCCGCCATGCGTCCGCCGACCGAGTCCCGGTTGTACTCCAAGACCACCGGCAGCAGCACGGCGTTCGAAGTGCCGTGATGCATCCCGCAGTCCGACGACAACGGGTGCGCCAGGGAATGGACCGCTCCCAGTCCCTTCTGGAACGCGATGGCGCCCATCATCGAAGACATCATCATATTGGCGCGCGCTTCCAGATCTCCGGGCGATTCCATCACGCGCGGCAGATTGTCCCAGGCCAGCTTGGCCCCCTGCAGCGCGACGGCGTCGCAGACCGGATGGTAACCCTTCGACAGGTACGCCTCCACATTGTGGGTGAACGCGTCCATGCCAGTGCCCGAGGTGATGTGCGGGGGCATGTGGCGTGTCAATTCGGGATCGCTCAGCGCCAGAGTTGGAATCAGATGCGGGCTGAAGATCACCGTCTTGCGGTTGGTCTGCGCAAGGGTAATCACGGTGGAGCGGGAGACTTCGCTGCCGGTGCCGGAGGTGGTGGCGATGGCGATGTAGGGCGGCAGGTCAGGCGAAATTCGGGCGGCGCCGTCGAGCAGGTCGTCGTAATCGGCCAGAGGCAGATCGTGGGTGATCTTGAGCCGGATGGCTTTGGCGGCATCGAGGGGCGACCCGCCTCCCAGACCGAGGATGCCGTCGCACTGCGATTCCCGGTAGCGGGCCACGCCGTCGAGCACGTTGCGCTCGGTGGGATTGGGCTCGACTCCGGTGTAGGCGACGGCGCCCGGAGCGAGCTTCGCGACGCGCTCGAAGACGGCGGTCCCTGCCAGACCGGCGTCGGTCACCAGGAGCGGCCGCCGGATGCCTCGCCGGGCCAGCTCTCGCGGCAGTTCATCGACGGCGCCGAGTCCAAACAGGATGGTGGTGGGGAAGCAAAAGGTCGAAACACTCATTCCTTTTCATGACACCACACTCGCTACAATCGAGGAAATGCAAACCGAGATCACAACAGCGCAGCTGGCAGAGGCCGTCGAGCGTATCCGTCCGGTGGCGCGGCGCACTCCCGTGCTGACCTCCGGGGCCTTCGATTCCCAAGCCGGCATGAGCGCGTTCTTCAAGTGCGAAAACCTGCAGACGGGCGGCGCGTTCAAGATCCGCGGAGCGGCGAACATGGTCTTCTCCCTCTCCGCGGAAGAAAGAGCCAAGGGCCTGATCGCCTACTCGTCGGGGAATCACGGGCAGGCGACGGCGATCGCGGCACGCCATGCAGGCGCGGCCTGCACCATCGTGATGCCCGCCGACGCTCCACGGTCGAAGCTCGAAGCCACGCGCGGGTATGGAGCGAAGGTGGTCACTTACGACCGGTTCCGCGAGAGCCGGGAGCCGCTCACCGCGGGGATCATCGAGAAAACGGGCGCGACGCTGATCCCGCCTTTCGACCATCCGCTGATCATCGCGGGACAGGGGACCACGGCGCTCGAACTGCTCGAACAGGCTCCGGACCTCGATGCGCTGATCGCGCCGGTCGGCGGGGGCGGTTTGCTGTCGGGCTGCGCGTCGGCGGCCAAGAGCGTCAACCCGCGCATCCGGATCTTCGGCGCCGAGCCGCAACAGGCGAACGACACCTATCTATCGTTCCGCTCGGGAGAGCGGGTGCGGGTAGAGCCGGACACGATCGCCGACGGATTGCGGTCGCCGACACCGGGGCAGCTCACCTTTTCCATCATTCGCGCGCTGGCGGAGGACATCGTGCTGGTGAGCGAGGACGAGATTCGCGCCGCGATGAAGTTCCTGCTCCTCCGGATGAAGATACTGGCCGAGCCGAGCGGCGCCGTTCCAGCCGCCGCCGTGCTGTTCGGGAAGCTGCCGAAGAATATCAAGCGGGTCGGCGTGGTTCTCTCCGGGGGGAACGTCGATTTCGAACAGCTGGCTGCATTGTGAATCTGTGCGCCGGCAGAACGAACAGCCGGGCTGCGGTTCCGCGAGAAACAGGGCGGCGCCGCGGATGCGGTTCGAAGGCGAAAGTACCGGAGCGGGGCAGAGGCGATCTTGCCGCAATGACGCGCGCATTAGCAGGGCCGATTTCACAAGTGGGGAGCTGGATGCGAACACAGCCGGGCGGCGTCCGGGAGCCGATGCCCGGAAACGGAAAGAGCAGAGACCGCGTCACGGATGCAGTTGCAGGTAGCTGTCGTAAGCGGCATCGGCAATGGCGGTCCAGCTGAAACGTTCTTCCACGGTGCGCCGCGCCCTTGCGGCGACGGCGTTGCGCCCGGGCGGGTCGGCGAGCAGATCGCAAATCGCGGCGGCGAAATCCTCCGGCGACTGGCGGATGAGGGCATCCTGGCCGTCGATCAGGCCGAGTCCGGCGCAGCCGACGGGTGTCGAGACCACGGCGCGGGCGCAGGCCATGGCTTCCATCACTTTGATATTGGTCCCGGCCGAGACCTCAAGCGGCACGGCGACCACGGCGGTTTTGGCGTAGAGCGGCCGCAGGTCCTCGACGAAACCGTGCATCCCGATGCGCGAGTCGAGGTCGTCCGGATAGCCGCTGCGCATGAAATCGCGCCAGTAGCGCTCCGGTTCGGGTCCGGCGACCACGCGCAGGCGGGCGGCGGGAAAGCGGCTCCAGACGATCGGCATCACTTCGCGGCGCAGCTTTTCGAAGCCGATGATATTGGGCAGGTGGCGGAAGGAGCCGACGTAGAATACCTCGTGGTCCTCAGCGGGGGGAAGCGGGACGAAGCGTTCGAGATCCACTCCGTTGGCGACGGCGATGGTACTGGCGGCGGGCGCGCCTTCGGCGATGGCGGCGGCGCGATCGTCGGGGGACATAGTCCAGACCGCGTCGTAGCGGGTCAGCCAATGGCGCTCGAACGCGAGCCAGCGCTCGTACTCCCGTGTGGCTACGGCTCCGGGGTTGTGCTCGGCGAACTGGCGGTAGAGCGTGAAGGTGAGGTCGTGCTCGACCAGGATCGCCGGCGTTTGCGGAGCGGCGTCGCGAAAATGGGCCAGGTGCGTGAATTCGATCTGCAGCAGGTCGGGCTTTCGATCGGCGATCAGGGCGCGGAGGCTGGCTGACTGGTGCTCGCGCACCTGTTTCGGGAGGCTCGAATCCCGGGCTGCTTTTTCGTCGCGGTCGAGAACGTAGACTTCCCGGAAAACGTCGTGCAGCTTGTCGTAATTCGCGGTGTCGTTCTTCTCGCGAAAGCAGGCCAGCAGGAAATCGGCGCGGGGCTGGAGCGCGCGGCAGAGGTTGTAGATTCGGACCGCGCCGCCGTGGGAAAGAGGATACGGCAGGTAAGGCGAGACCACCAGGACCGACTTCCGCGAGAGGGGCCGGCCGCGGCCGATGGCGAAGGCGATATTGCCGCGAGCCAGGCCGGGCTCGGCGGGCGTGAGCGAGCGAAGCGCGGGGTCGGACAGGACGCGGGTCACGAACTCGGCTTCTTCGTAGGGCCAGTCGGGGGCCAGCGGGACGCCGGCGGCGCCGCCGACGCTGAAGGAGCGCCATCCGGCGGCCGCGGCCTTCCAGAAGATCAGATACCAGGCCGCGCCGGGGACCACGGTTTCGGGGATACCCAGGGCCAGCAGCTTCTGCCGGTCCACCAGCATGACAGGCGACACGGGGGCGAGAGTCTGCGACGCTTCGCCCGGCTGGAGGGATCGGAAGGGAGCGGTGGCGAACAGGGAAGGCTTCCAGTCGCGGCGGTCGACCTGGCGGGAGACGGCGAAGGCGCGCGGGTCCGAGCAGAGCGGGAGCAGATCGGTCAAGCCGGCTTCGCCCTCGGCGGTCTGGAACAGGATGTGGGTGGCGGCCGAGGCGTTGGCGAACGCGAGCAAATCCTGGAAATTCCAGTGACGGGGCTGGTAGCGGAAGACGTCCACGGAGGGGACTGGGGGAGGCGCCGGTCCCACCTGGATTTCGGAACGTGCGCCCGATCCTGCATACTTTCGAAAGGCCCAGCGCGAGAGGGGGGCGCTGTATTGCGCTACCAGCGCGAAAAGCCACAGCCAAGCGCCGCGGTGCAGGTCCCGGGCGCGGCTCCAGGTGGAGAGGCAGGCGTCGCGAACGCGGTGGCGGACGTGGCGGAAGACGGCTCCCGGGCTGCCCGCGAAGAAATCGCCGTGCTCGTTCATCAGGAGGGTGCGGAACGGGGGGATCAGGAAGGGCGCCAGTTTCAGGGGCCAGCGGCCGTGCTCGCCGGTCCAGGTAGCCACGGTGAGGGCGACCCATCGCGGCCACAATTCTTTCTGCGCTTCGGCCAGCAAATCGAGAGTCCCCCTGGAAACAAAAACACGGTCGCACAGCGCGGCGGTTTCAGAGTCAGGGTCGGTCACGGTGAAGAGCCAGATCCGCGCGTCGGGGGCGCCGCGGCGGACGTAGCGGACGGCGGTGGCGCAATGCGCGGGCGAGATTCCGAAGACGGGACAGATGCGCGCGCCGGTGCGGAATCCTTCCCGCAGGCGCTCCCGAAAATGGCGCAGGATCGCGGCCGGCGTGCCGTCGAAGAAATCGCCGTGCTCGTTCATGATCAGGGCGCGAAACGGAGGCAGCAGGAAGGGGGCCATTTTCACCGGCCACCGCCCGCGCTCGCCGGTCCAGGTAGAGACGGTCAGCGCGATCCAGTGCGGCCAGAGCTCTTTCTCCGCTTCGATGAGCAGGGCCAACCCTTCATCGGACTGAAAGACACGCTCGCAGAGGGCGGCGGTGTCGGCGTCGGGCGTGGCGGAGCAGAAGAGCCAGACGGGAGCATCGGGCGCTCCGGACCGGAGGTGCCGGACGGCCTTGGCGCAGTGACGGGGTGACGCCCCGAAGACGGCGGAGACTTTCCCGCGGCGTTTTCCCGCAAGCTTCAGATACTCCCGGAGACGGCTCACCGGCGGGCTTCCGTCCACTTCAGGATTCCGGCCGCGGCCAGCGGCATGACGGACGAGCCCAGGCATACCGGGCCGTATCCCCAGCGGTCCACCACGGCGCCGACGGCTGGAGACGCGAACGCCTGCATGGCTCCATAGGCGGAAACCAGTAGCGACACGGCGAAGGCCGCGCGCGCGGCGGGGAACACGTCGAGCGGGAGCGAATACATATTAACGCTGAAGGCGGCCACGGAAAAAAAGCTGAGGGAGATTCCGGCGGCGGCGAACACGGCGTCCGGGGCCCAGGGGATGGCCGCCGTCACCAGGCAACCCAGGGCGGCGAGGCGGCAGACACGCGTGCGCGCGGCGACGGCGTCGAGACCGGCGTTCATCCAGCGAAAGGAGAGCGCGCCGCCGGCCAGTCCCCCCAGCGCGCCGAACAGAGGCGGCCACCATGCGAACCAGGCTGCGCGGACGAAGCTCAGGTGATTGACGTCGACCAGGTGCAGAGTCGTCCAGTTGGTCCAGAGCGAATACGGAATCATGCTCAGCGCGTTGGCCAATGCGAAGCCCCATAGCCGCCGGTCTCCGAGCATCCCGAGGGCGCGCGGCGGACTCTTATCCGGCAAGGCGGACGGAATCCGGACAGCGCGCCAGAGCGGGATCCACAGAATCCCCAGGCCGGCGGTCGCCATGAAGGCAGTCCGCCAATTGTACTCAACCGCCAGCCAGGTCGCAACGGGCGGGGCGAGAATCAGTCCCAGGCTTACGCCGACCTGATTCAGGCTGTTGCCGAGGGCGCGCTCGGGCGGCAGCAGGTAGCGCTGGATGGCTTTGCCCGCGGCCGGAATCCCGCCGGCTTCGGCTATGCCGAGGGCCGCGCGGCACACCAGCAATCCCGCGAAGCCGCGAACCCAGCCGGTGGCCAGCGCCGCCAGGGACCACAGGCCTATGGCCAGAGTGATTCCGCGGTCGAGCCCGATGCGGTCGATGAGCAAACCGGCGAACGGCGCGCAGGCGGCGTAGGTGATGGAAAAGGCCGAGACCACCCAGCCGTACTCGGCGTTGGAAAGTCCGAGCTCGCCGCGGATGACAGGGGCCAGCGTGGCCAGCGTCTGCCGGTCCAGGTAATTGATGGTGGAAGAGAGGACGAAGATCGACAGCACGAACCAGCGATGGGCCTTGTTCACT
>DATJFH010000229.1:0-4305 GCA_035495815.1 Bryobacteraceae bacterium | reverse complement strand
CGCCCAGGCAAAAGCGAAAAAAAGCCAAGCAGATCGAGGCGGCCATCAGCCTGGCGGAACAGCGTCTCCATCGCACTCCCACCGAGGACGAGGTTGCCGCCGAGCTTTTCCTGACTCTTGACGAGTATCACCAGTGGCTGGTCGAAATTCGCGGCGTCAACATCGGGAGCCTCGAATATGCCGGCGGCGAGGACGATACCCGCGATGTGATGCAGTTTGTCTCGGACACTGAGGACGACTGGCCTTCCAACCTCTTCGAGCGGTCGGAGTTGGAAAAGCTGCTGGCCTCGGCTATCGACAAGATGCCGTCCGTGGAGAAGATGGTGCTGAGCCTGTACTACCACGAAGAGCTGACGCTCAGGGAGATCGCCGGCGTGATGAACCTCCATGAATCGCGCGTCTCGCAGCTCAAGTCGCAGGCCGTTCTGCGGCTCAGGACCTACATGGAGCGGCGTTGGCCGGGCCAGGGAAGCGTTCTCGGCGGAGGATAGCCTTGGCCGATACCACTTACTGGCTCACGGAAGATTGGCTGAACCGGTTCTCGGCTTGCGTCGAATCGATGACCGAAGTCCGGCCGTCGCTGATGCGTGGCGGCCAGATGGCGGCCGGCGCGGCGGACGTTCCCTCCGGTGGGCTGTGGCTTTCGGTTCCGTTGGACGTGGCTCCCGGCGCCGCGGCGCTGATCGGGATGTCGGAGGAAACCTGGCTCGCGATGGGTAAGTCGGCGCTGACCGCCGCCGGAGTGGATGCCGTCACCCCGAACGACGCCAAAGGCGTCTGGGTGGAGATTGTAAGCCAGTCGACATCCGGTCTGGCGGAGTCCATTGCCGCCCGGCTGGCCCGTCCGGTCGCTAGCCTCGCGCCGCGGCAGATCACTCTTTCCGGCGCGGCTCTGGCCGAAACGCCGGGCGTCGTCCCGATCGAAATCTCGCTCCGGGATGCGCGGTTGGGAAAGCTGTTTCTGGGCTGGAGCCGGAGTCTGGAAGCGGCGCTGGCGGCAACCAACGCGAAGGCCGGGGGGCAATGACGCTGCAGCCTGTTCAGACGGAAAGATCGAAGACGTACGATCTGCTGATGGAAGTGGAGCTGCCGGTGAGCGTCTCGTTCGGGCGCGCCCAGCTCGCCCTGCGGGACGTGCTCAAGTTGAATTCCGGCTCCATCGTGGAGCTGAACCGTACTATCGCCGATCCGGTGGAGATCATCGTCAACAATTGCGTGATCGCCCGCGGGGAGGTGGTCGTGGTGGAAGGGAATTACGGGGTGCGCATCCAGCACGTAATCAGCCGGGAAGAGCGGCTGCGGACGTTGAAATAGTCTCAGGAAGGAAGCAATGAATCTTGAATGGGTTCTCAATCCGGCGACTCAATACGCGGCCACAGCCACCGGTATGGCGGCCTGCCTGTATCTGTTCCTGTCTCAAAAACGCGACCTGTTGGCGACTGAGGCCCGGGCAGCGAAAAAGCTGTCGGCGTCGGAAGCCGAATGGACCGCCAGGATGCAGAGCCTGGAAGAGCGGTACCAGGAGCTGTCACGAGTTTCAGGACTGCTGGTCCCGCCCGCGCCCATCCGCTCGGGACTCAACATCAGCAAGCGCAGCCAGGCTTTGCAGATGCTGCGCAGGGGTGAGACGGCGCAGGATATCTCGGCGGCGCTCGCCATCCCGCGAAATGAGATCGATCTGCTGGTGAAGGTGCAGCGGATGACGCCGTCGGGTTTCGACGCGTAGAGCCGGGACGCCCCGCCGGCCCGCGCGCCGCCATACTCTTTCACAGTCCAAGCTTTTCGGCCGAATCCCGTCCGCATAGTACGATGACATTCATGCGGACCTTCGGACCCGGACTGTCGGGCGGCCTTCATCCTGGGAGCTGCCTCCAGGCGCGCGCCGGATGGAGCGCTCGGTTCGGCGAGCTTCACCGATCCCGCACCCCGGGGCCGTCGCGCGTTCCCTCTGACATTTTGCGGCCCCTCGTCTGCCTGTTGTTCATCGCCGCGGCGTCCGCGCAGCAGCCCGCTCGCGTCCCGGTGAAGAGCTTCGTCACCATTTACGACGTCGCCGGCGAATCGAAGAAGGTGGTCTTTTCGGCGGAAGGTTTCTATCAGGCGCCGAACTGGTCGCCCGACGGAAAATATCTGCTGCTCAACACGCCCGGCATGCTGTGGCGGCTCTGGCTCGACGGCCAGCGGATCGAGCCGGTGCAAACGGGCGATGTGAAGGGCATCAACAACGACCACGGCATTTCCAAAGACGGAAAGCATTTCGCCATTTCAGCGGGGAATATTTTCGTCCTCCCGTCAACCGGCGGGACGCCGCGGCCGGTGACTTCGCAAACGCCCAGCTATTTCCACGGGTGGTCGACGGACGGCAAGTGGCTGGCCTATTGCGCCCGGCGGAACGGCAATTTCGATATCTACCGCATCGCCGCCGAGGGCGCCGGAAGCGAGCAGCGTCTCACCTCCCATCCCGGCTACGACGACGGCCCCGACTCCTCGCCGGACGGGAAGTGGATCTACTTCAACTCGAACCGCTCCGGAAGCTGGGACATCTGGCGCATGCCCGCCGGCGGCGCGGGCGAGCGCGATTCGCTGGCCGAGCGGGTCACCAGCGACGAATCCGAAGACTGGTTTCCCCATCCGTCTCCGGATGGAAAACGGCTCGTATTCGTTTCCTTCGAAAAAGGAACTCCCAACCATCCGGCCAATAAAAACGTGACCCTGCGCATGCTCCCCCTGCCGCTGAAAAAAGGCCGCAGTCCGCAGATTCGTGAGATCGTGAAACTGTTCGGAGGGCAGGGCACGATCAACGTCAACTCCTGGTCTCCCGACGGCGGGCGTTTCGCTTACGTCAGCTACGAATTGCTGAAGTAGCCGCGGTTCGATAGAGTATCTTTGATCTTTATGAGCCTCGAACTCACCCGGCGTTCCCTGCTGGCTTCGGCCGGCGCATCCGTAGCGGCGGCGCAGCAGGGCGGCAAGCCGAATGTGCTGTTCTTTTTCCCGGACCAGGTCCGGGCCTGCGAAACGGGATATAACGGCGGGAAAAATATTCCCACGCCTAACATCGACCGGTTCGCCGGACAGGGCATGAATTTCACCAACGCCCTCTCGACCTGCCCGCTCTGCACGCCGTACCGGGCGATGCTGCAGACCGGCCGCTGGCCGACGCTTTCCGGCGGGGTCATGAATTGGATCAACATGGTCCAGACCGGCCAGGCTCTGGGCGACGTGTTTACGCGCGGCGGATACGAGACCGGATTCATCGGCAAGTGGCACCTGGCGGCGGGCGCCCGCGCCGGCACGCTGAAGCGCGGCGAGCCCACCCGGCAGCAGGCGGAGCCCGAATTCGTGCCGCCGGGGCCGGCTCGGATGGGATACCAGTATTGGGCCGCCTTCAATTTTCACGCCAACTTCAGCAAAGCCTTCTACTACCGCGATACTTCCCAGCGGCTCATGATGCCGAAGTATGAAACCGATTCGGAAACCGATTTCGCCATCGATTTCCTGCGCAACCGAACTCCCGCCAGCAAACCCTTCTTTCTGGTAGTCGCGCCGCATCCGCCGCATCCGCCCTGGCGTCCCGAGCAGACGCCCGCCGCGAGCCTCGAGCGCACTCCCAGATCTTTGTACTGGCGTCCCAATGTGAAGGGAAGGCGCGACGCCGCCACCGTGGATCCGCGCTGCTACTTCGCCATGCTCGGCAACGTGGACGACAATTTCGGACGCCTGATGAAGTACCTGGACGAATCGGGCCTGGCCGAGAACACGATCGTGGTCTTCACCTCCGATCACGGGGAGATGATGGCCAGCCACAGCCGCTATAACAAAATGGTTCCCTACGGCGAGGCGGTGGACGTGCCGCTGCTGGTGCGTTGGCCGAAGCACATCCGGGCGGGATCGAAATCGGACGCGATGTTTACGCCGCTCGACCATCTCCCCACGCTGGCCTCGATGTGCGGCCTGGAGATCCCGTCACTGGCCAACGGCATGGATCTCTCCGGTCATCTCTTCGGCCGCAAGGGCGCGCGGGAGCATGACGCGGCCCTCATGATGAATTACGTCTCGCACTGGGATTACCCGGAGACCAACACCGAGTGGCCGGAGTGGCGCGGGATCCGCACCAAACAGTACACCTACTGCCGCTGGCTGAACGGAGCCGAGGAGCTGTACGACAACGCCGCCGATCCCTATCAGTTCCGCAACCTCTGGGACGGCCGCCGCGCTCCGGATGTGATGGCGCGAATGCGCAAGCGCCTGGCGGACCTGCTGCACGACAGCCACGACGATTTCCCGCCCGGCACAAAATACGCC
>DATJFH010000228.1:0-5696 GCA_035495815.1 Bryobacteraceae bacterium | reverse complement strand
CAGTTGCCCCGCTTCATCCACGGCAACCGGCAAAGCCTGATCCGCAACCTCGCGCAGCTCACCCACGAGCGCTGCCACAAATTCGAAGACACTTTCTACCATCTCGAACCCAATATCAAGGAAACCCCGGGCGGCCTTCGCGATTATCAACTGCTCTGCTGGCTGAGCCGCATTCAGAATCCTGGCGCCGCCGCGGCCAGTCCGCCCGGCCCCTTCCCCGACCTCGAGCCGGCGCGCCGGTTCCTTTTCTCCCTGCGGTGTTTTCTGCATTTCGCCTCCGGCCGCGACAACAACCTGCTCAGCTTCGACGCTCAGGAAGCGGCCGCCGAGTTCACCGGCAAGCCCGGCGCGGCCGAGTGGATGCGCGAGTACTTCCGCCACGCGCGCGACATTTACCGCGCCTCGACACGCAGTCTCGAGGCCGGCGACGCCAGGTCCGGCACCCTCTTCTCCAGCTTCCGCGACTGGCGCTCGCGCCTTTCGAACGCCGAATTTACCGTCCTCCGCGAGCGCCTGTATTTCAAGTCCCCGCAGCAGATCGAACAGGACCCCATGCTGGCGCTGCGCTGCGTCGAATTCGTCGCCCGGCACGGCATCCGCCTCTCGCAGGACGCCGAGCGGCGCATCACCGCCCAGCTTCCCGGCCTCAGCCGCTACTTCTCCCAGCGCCGGCCCGTCTGGCCCGCCATCGCCGAAATCTTCTCCCTCCCGTATCTCGACCGGGCGCTCTCCGCCATGCATGAAACCGGAATGCTCAACGCCGTCTTTCCCGAGCAGCAACAGATCGAGTGCCTGGTCATTCGCGATTTTTACCACCGCTACACCGTCGACGAGCACACCCTGATGACCATCCGCATTCTGCTCGGTCTGCGAAAATCCACCCTCAAAGGCGCCAGGGTTTACGCCGAGCTGCTGTCGGAGCTCGATAACCCCGCCACGCTGTACTTCGCCCTGCTCTACCACGACGTCGGCAAAGGAACCCCCGGCGAGGGCCACGTCGACGTCTCCGTGCGGCTTTGCGACGCCGCCATGGAGCGGATGGAGATGCCGGCGCCCGATCGGGAAATGGTGCGCTTCCTGATCGACAGCCACCTCGCCCTCTCCGACACCATGAACTCCCGCGATCTCGAGGATCCCCGCACCATCGAGCTGCTCGCCCACCGCCTTCAAACCGTGGAGCGACTGAAAGCGCTCACCCTGCTCACCTATGGCGACATCAGCGCCGTCAATCCCGAAGTGATGACCCCCTGGCGCAGGTCGCAGCTCTGGCGCCTCTATCTCCTGGCCTACAACGAGCTGACCCGCGAGCTGGACGCCGAGCGCATCGAGCCCCGGCCCGCCGATTCACCGGAAAAAGCTGCCTTCCTCCAGGGTTTTCCCACCCGCTATCTCCGTACTCACGGGGAAAAGGAGATCGAGACCCATCTGGCATTGGAAAAAGCCGCCGCCGGAAAGGGAGTCGCCGTCCGGCTGGAGAAGCTCGAGGATGCCTACCGCGTGACCCTGGTCGCTCAGGACCGGCCCTTCCTCTTCGCCTCGATCGCCGGCACTCTTTCCAGCTTCGGGATGAACATCCTCAAGGCCGAAGCGTTCGCCAACCGCCGCGGCACGGTGCTCGACACCTTCTGTTTCGCCGATCCGAACCGCACCCTGGAGCTCAACCCCGAGGAAGCCGACTCCCTCATCGCCAAGCTCGAGCGCGTCGTCCTCGGCAAAGCCGATGTCGTCCAGCTGCTCCAGAACCGCCCCAAGCCCGTCCTTCCCAGCAAGGGCGCGAAGCTGGCGCCGTCGCTGTGGTTCGACTCGGAAGCCTCGGCCACCGCCACCCTCATCCACCTGGTCGCCCAGGACCGGCCCGGACTGCTTTACGATACCGTCAGCGCCATGTCGTCGGAAGGCTGCAACATCGAGGTCGTCCTGATCGACACCGAGGCGCACAAGGCGATCGACGTCTTCTACATCACGTGGCAGGGCTCGAAACTCGACGCCCAACGCCAGGAGCGCCTCCGAAACCGCCTCCTCCAGGTCCTGTGACCCGGTACCCGTCCCGCCGCCCTTGAGTTTCACTATCCGGGGCGGACTCGCGCCTGCACCCGGTTTTCGAAGGTGCGGCGCCCCCGTTTGACGCCCCGCCCGAGGCCGCCCGCCTCCGTTTGGGTATAGACTAGCAGTAGATGGAAGTGCGGCCACATCCCTGGAAAGCGATCCTGATCCTTCTGGTCGTGGCCGGGACGTTGTGCTCGCAAACCGCTTCGATCGGCGGACACCATTCGCACAGCCACGTTTCGCACTGCTGCGGCGTGTGCCATGTGGGTCATCTCTCCCTGCTTCAGGCGGTGGAGCATTTCGGTTTCATTCCGCCCTCCCTGCTCTGCTGGCATCGTCCGGCCGAGCCGCCGTCCGCCGTTCTGGAAGCCGGACTGGTCCTCGATCTCTCTCGCGCTCCCCCTGCCTAAACCCCCGAACTGGCTCTGCTGACATCCACCCCAAACGGCCGGATGTCAGCCGGAAGTTGTTTGGCTGGGTACCCCAGGGGAGGAGCACGTAATGAGGAGAACGAGTCGTCCGTCTTTGAACGGCGCCTGTCTGGTCTGCCTGCTGGCGTCTGCGCCGCCGGCGCTGAGGGCGCAAACACCAACCGAAATGAATGCCCGGTTCCAGGCCATGGAAGAACGCATCAAGGCGCTGGAGTCCGAAGTCTCGACCTTGAAGGCGGCGCTGGCCGCCGTCCCCGAGCCCGCCGCCGCGCCGCAAGCCCCGCCCGGTCCCGCCCCGCCGCAGCCCATGCAGCCGACTTCCCAGACCGGGGCCCCCGCTCAGTCGAGCGACGCCTCCGCCCGGCTCATGAATCCCGCCATCAGCCTGATCGGAAACCTGCTCGGCGCCGGTGGACACAATCCCGTCGATCAGCGCCCTTCCCTGCAGATGGTGGAGAGCGAGCTGGCGCTCAGCGCCGCCGTCGATCCTTACGCCCGCGCCGACGTCTACCTCTCCTTCGGCGAGGAAGGCGTGGAAGTCGAGGAAGCCTACATGACATTCACCTCGCTTCCCGCCGGATTGCTGCTCCGCGGCGGACGCATGCGGGCCAATTTCGGCAAGGTGAATACCCTTCACCGCCACGTCCTTCCCTGGGTCGACCGCCCGCTGGTCAATTCCTATCTTCTCGGCGGCGAGGACGGAATCAGGGATGCCGGCCTCTCCGTCAGCCGCCTGCTTCCGTCCCCCGGCGGCCTGTTCCTCGAAGCCGTCGGCCAGGTCTATCGCGGCGATTCCAGCGTGATCTTCCAGCAGCGCTCCCGAAACGACCTGACCGCCGTGGGACACCTCCGGGCCTATCGCGACCTCAACGAATCCACCAACCTCGATCTCGGCTTCTCCTTCGCCCGCGGCCATCACGGCGAAGCGGAGCTGGCCGGCCCGTATACCATCGGCGAAGCCGCCGCGCCCAACGTCACCCTGCTGCCCGGCGACGGGAATTTTCTGGTGAGCCGCATCTACGGCATGGACGCGACCCTGCGCTGGAAACCGCTCCGCCGCGCCATCTACCACTCCTTCGTCGGACGCGCCGAAATGGTCTGGCACCATCGCCAGGAGCCTTTCGGCCTCCGCAAAGCGTTCGGATATTACGCCTCCGGCGAGTATCAGCTGGCGCGCCGTTGGTTCGCCGGCGTCCGCGTCGATCAATCCGACCGGCTGTTCGGACCCCGGGCCGACGATCGCCAGCAGTCCGTCCTGCTCACCTACTGGCCGAGCGAATTCAGCCAGATTCGCGCCCAGTTTCGCCACGGCAGCTATGCCGGCCTCGGCTCCGGCAATGAGCTCCTGTTTCAGTTGCAGTTCAGTATCGGATCGCACGGAGCGCATCCGTTCTAAGGAAATACCATGCAGATCACACGACGGCATTTCACCCTGGCGGCCGTGGGCGGCGCCCCGGCGCTCTTGCGCGCCGCCGGCGCTCCCCTCAAAGTGGTCACCTCCACCGAGGACATGGCCTCCCTCGCCCGCGAAGTGGGCGGCGACAAAATCTCGGTCGAAGCCCTCGGACGCGGCTATCAGGATTCCCACTTCGTCGAGCCCAAACCGAGCTTCATCTCCAAAGTCCACGCGGCGGACCTGCTCATCTCGGTCGGCCTCCAGCTTGAAATCGGCTGGCTGCCTCCGCTGATTACCCAGAGCCGCAATCCCCGCGTCCAGCCCGGCGCCCGGGGCTACCTCGAGGCCGCGCAGTTCGCCGAAGTCCTCGAGAAGCCCGCCGCCGGTGTCAGCCGGGCCATGGGCGACGTTCATCCCCTGGGAAATCCCCACTTCTGGCTCGACCCCTCGAATGGGCGCGCCGTAGCCCGGGGCATCGCCACGAAGTTGTCCGAATTGCGTCCGGAACACGCCGCCTACTTTTCCCAGCGGTATAAGGATTTCGACTCGCGCCTGACCATCGCTGAAAAAGGGTGGGACCAGAAGATGGCCCCCTACCGCGGCCACAAGGTCGTCACGTTCCATCAGTCCTGGCCGAACTTCGCCCGGCGCTTCGGCATCGACGTAGCCGGTTACGTCGAGCCCAAGCCCGGCATCCCGCCCACCGCGAGCCACACCCTGGCCCTCATCGGTCAGATGAAATCTCAAAACATCAAGGTAATCTGGGTGGAACCGTACTTCGATACCAAAGTGCCGAACTCGATCGCCAATGCCGTGGGCGGTGAAGCCATCGTACTGCTGCCCTCGGTCGGCGGCGTAAAAGAAGTGACAGACTATTTCAAATTATTCGACTACGATGTAAACCTGGTTGCCGGCGCGTTTGCCCGCACCGATAAGCACGGACACTAGCGAAACGGAGAGAGTTGGTATGGACATTCTTACTTTTCTCGCCGCGCCCTTCGCCGCGAGCCTCATCCTCACCGGAATCCACGCCTATCTGGGCCTGCATGTCGTCGAGCGCGGCGTGATTTTCGTCGATCTGTCGTTGGCCCAGATTGCCGCCCTCGGCGCTTCGGTGGCGATCATCTACGGCGCCGATCCCCACGCGTCCACCTCCTACTGGGTGAGCCTCGGATTCACCTTCCTCGGCGCCTTCATCTTCGCCAACGTGCGCTCCCGGCACTCCCGCATCCCCCAGGAAGCCATCATCGGGATCTGCTACGCCGTCGCCTCCGCTTCCACCATCCTCGCCATGAGCAAAGCCACCGGCGAAACCGAGCACCTCAAGGACATGCTGGTCGGGAATCTGCTGTTCGTGTCCTGGCATGACGTCCTCAAGACCGCCCTCCTCTACGGAGCCATCGGCCTGTTTCACTACGTCTTCCGCAAAAAATTTCTGGCCATCTCGATGAATCACGATCTGGAGTCCGTGGACGGCATGCCCGTCCGCTTCTGGGATATGCTTTTCTACGGCTCGTTCGGATTCGTGGTCACCTCGTCGGTAGCAATCGCCGGCGTGCTCCTGGTCTTCTGTTACCTGGTCGTCCCCTCGGTTGCCGGCATGTTGTTCGCCAGGACCGTCGGCCGCCGCCTCGCGATTGCCTGGATCATGGGCACCCTGGTCTCCGCCCTGGGAATCTATGTTTCCGTGAAATTCGACCTGCCCACCGGGGCGGCGATTGTGGTTACCTTCGGAATCGTCCTGGCCCTCATGGGGGCGCTGAAAGCCACCGTTCTCCACAGGCGGACGGCGGTTGCGCTGGAAACCAAAACAGCCTGAAACA
>DATJFH010000227.1:0-26579 GCA_035495815.1 Bryobacteraceae bacterium | reverse complement strand
GACGCGCTTACCCAGGCAGGCAACCAGAACGTCGGCGCCTGCGACCTGCGCATGAGCCGATTGACCGGCGCGGGCATTCCGATCAGCAAACTGAATGTCGGCATACCGGCTTATGGCTACACATTCTTCGGCGCGACGGCTCCCGGCGTCAGTGGCGCCGTCTTCAACGATTACCAGTATTGGTACAGCGAACTTCTCCGCAATCCGACTCTGTGGAACGCCGGTCTCAACAAGCGCTACGACAGCACCTACAAAGCCAGCTACCTGAGCGTTTCGTCCACCAATCAGTTCATCACGTACAACGACACCGACTCGGTCCGCGACATCGTGCAATGGGGACAGTCGAAGGGTGTGGGAGGTTACTTCCTGGCCTATTTGTACCAGGAGTACATGTCGGGCGCATCGGGGGACGGCCTCTACCCGCTGACTGCCGCGCTGTCGAACGCGCTCGGCGGCGGTACGCCGCAGGCGATCCCGCCTTCGATCACCTCCTCCTCGCAACTCCCCTCCGGTACGGTGGGGGTCTCCTACTCGAAAACGATGACGGCGTCCGGGTCCACGCCCATGACGTGGAGCGTGGTCAGCGGCAGTCTGCCCGGCGGGCTGGCGCTCAGTTCGTCCAGCGGTTCGATCAGCGGAACTCCCACCACTGCCGGCGCCTTCAACTTCACGATCCAGGCTTCGAACAGCGCCGGGACGAATACACTGCCGTGCTCCATCGCCATCGGCGCCCAGCTGCAAGCGCCGGTCATCTCCAGCGCTTCGCCTCTCCCGGCGGGTACTGTGGGTCTGCCTTATTCCCAGTTGCTTGCCGCTTCCGGCACTTCTCCCTTCACCTGGAGCGTGATCGGCGGGGCGCTGCCCGGCGGAATCACGCTCAACGCTTCCACAGGTCTGCTCAGTGGAGCGCCTTTGGCCGGCGGAAGCTTCAACGCCACGATTCAGGCTTCGAACAGCGCCGGCAGCAATTCCAAGGTATTCAGTCTCACGGTAGGCGTCCAGATTGTGGCGCCCACGATCTCCACGGTGTCGCCGCTCCCCGGCGGAAGCGTGGGTGTCGCCTACACACAGGCTCTGGCCGCTTCCGGGTCGTCGCCCATGACTTGGAGCGTGACCAGTGGGGCGCTGCCTGCCGGACTTTCCCTCAACGGCTCCACCGGCGTCATTGCCGGCACGCCTAGCGCCGCGGGAGTCTTCTCCTTCACCGTCCAGGCGGCCAACAACGCGGGAACCAACGCGAAACCGCTGAGCCTGACGACAGTCGCATCTCCACTCGCTCCGGGAGACTCGGGTCAGACTTACCTCAGCGACATGACGTGGGTCAGCGCGACAGCCGGCTGGGGAACGACCCAGCGGAACGCCAGCGTCAACGGCGCAACCCTGACTCTCAACGGGACTACATACGCAAAAGGGCTCGGCACGCACGCCAACTCGCAGATCGTCTACAACGTCACCTCCGGCTGCAGCACGTTCCAGTCGGAGATCGGAGTCGACGATGAAGTCGGGGGCAACGGCACGATCACATTCCAGGTGCTGGCCGACGGCGTCCTGCTGTTCCAGAGCGGCACGATGAACGGATCGAGCGCCACGCAGAGCATCAGCGTGCCGGTATCCGGACGCAAGCAGCTCACGCTGATCGCGAACAACGGAGGCGACGATATCAATTTCGATCATGCGGACTGGGCTAATGCCCGGCTCATCTGCGGCTCGACGACGACTCCGCCGCCACCAACCGGGGGGTACTTCCTGAGCGACCTGACCTGGTCCTCCGCCACCAGCGGCTGGGGCACGGTTCAGAAAGATCTCAGCGTTGGCGGCAATACTCTCTCCCTGAACGGCGTAAAGTACGCCAAGGGTCTCGGCACACACGCCAGCTCTCAGATCGTGTTCGGCATCGGCGGCCAGTGCACGGCCTTCCAGGCCGACATCGGCGTGGACGACGAACTGGCAACGAGCGGGAGTGTGACCTTCCAGATCAAAGGCGACAGGAAGATCCTGTATCAAAGCGGTGTTCTTTACAAATCGAGCCCGATACAGAGCCTGAACATCCCGCTGTCCAACGTAAGCAAGCTCACCCTGGTCGTAGACAACGGAGGCGACGACATCAATTTCGATCACGCCGACTGGGCGAACGCAAGAGTCACCTGCAGCAAACCGCCGTCATCGAACTGACCGGGTCCTGACTGCTGTCCCGGCCGGGGGTCCCATGGAACCCGGCCGGGGCATTTTTATTGAGTTGCCTCGTCACTGGCAGTCGCCTCCTCGTAGAGCACGGAGGTGAGCGGCGTGCGGGCGGGTCCGGTGGCGGTGGAGAGGTACTCCTGATACAGGTAGGCCAGAAAGAAACCGCCGGCGCCCCGCTTCCTGCCCCATTTCACGATGTCCCGAACGGAGTCCGTATCGTTGTAGGTAACGAACTGATTGGTGGCCGGGACACTCAGATAGTTCGCCTTGTGGGTGTGATCGTAACGCTTGTTGTACCCGCCGTTCCACCAGCTAGGGTTGCTGACAATCTGGTTATAGCCCCACTGTTTCTTATCGAGCGCAGCCCGGCTGGAGGGCTGAGTCGCTCCATTCCAGGCGTATCCGAAAGCCGGGATTCCGATATTCAACTTTCCGGGCGGGATTCCGGCGTCGGTCAACGCGCCCACTCTCCAGTCGCAGCTTCCCTTCCCCAATTGCCCGGCCTGCAGCAGCGCGGCATGATGCCAGCTGAGAGGATTTCCATCCGCCATGTCGTAGCACATCACGTTAAGACGGTCGACCAGCGGGTAGGTGGCGACAGCCGCGTTCACCAGGTTGTCCCAGTTGCCGGTGTCCACCGTGATGAGTTTATCCGGCAATGCCCGGCGAAGGCGGGTCACCAGGTCCGCGTACTGCAGAACATTGATATGCTCTTCCCAATCCAGATCCACGCCGTCGAAGCCGTTGTTGAGTATGTAACCGACGATGTTGGCCGCAAAAGCTCCGACCATGGCCGGGCTGGTGTTGGCGAGGAACGTGGCCGACGGCCCGCCGACGGAAAGAAGCACCCTGACATCGTTGGCGTGGGCGGTTCCGAGTACTTCGGGAAACGACCCGGGTTCGAGCCAGTTCTTGGACACCGCGCCGTACGAATCGGCTGCCGCGCAGCACAGGATCAGGTGGGTCAGCTTGGTCCAGGGAACCTGTGAAATCGGCTGACCCATTCCGACGGTGAAGAATCCCGCTCTCCACGAAGGCTCCGCCCCGGAGCCGCCTCCAGTGGACGCGGCCAGCAGCAACAGCAATAGAAACCTGCTCATGGTTTCCCTCCAAGGCTCGAGCCGAGCCGGCTCCTCAAGCGCCCATCACCGAGGGCACGCGGGCCGGCAGACGGCCTTCATTGGCCAGTTGCGTTTCTATCCAGGAATACGTCGTGGCCAGCCCCTGCTCGAGCGAGATGGAAGGCTCCCACTGCAGCACCGAACGCAATCTGTCGTTGTTGCTGTTTCTGCCACGCACGCCCTGGGGCTTGGTGAGGTCGTGCCGCCGGGTAAGCTTCTTGTTGGCGATTCCGGAGACGATGTCCACCAGCTCGTTGATGCTGACCAGGCGGTCGGTCCCGAGGTTCAACGGGTCGGCATGATCGGAGCGCATCAGGCGGAAAATCCCCTCCACGCAATCGTCGATGTAGCAGTAGGACCGCGTCTGTAATCCATCGCCCCAGACCTCGATCGATCCGCCATCCTCGGCCAGCGCGACTTTGCGGCAGATGGCTGCCGGGGATTTTTCGCGCCCGCCGTCGTAGGTTCCGAGCGGTCCATAGATATTGTGGAAGCGGACGACGCGGGTGTCCAGGCCGAAGTCTTCCCGGTAATGCCGGCAGACGCGCTCGGTATACAACTTCTCCCATCCGTAGCCGTCCTCGGCGTCGGCCGGGTAGGCGTCTTCTTCCCGCAACGGCGTGACGTCCGGGCTCTTCTGCAGATAACCCGGATAGATGCAGGCGCTCGAGGTATAGAGCAGTCTCTTCACCCCGTTTTCCCGGGCGGCCTCGATGGTGTGCATGTTGATGAGGGTGTTGTCGCGTACGATCTCGCCCTTGTTGGTCTCGATGAAGCCGATGCCGCCCATATTGGCCGCCAGCGCATATACCTCGTCGACATCGGCGGTGGCCCGCAGGCACTCCTCTTCGCGCCGCAGGTCGAGCAGTTCGAATTTATGCGCCGCGGAAGCGCCGTATTCGGGCATCTTGATGTCCACGCCGCGGACCCAATATCCCTTTTCCACCAGGTACCCCACCAGGTGGTTGCCGATGAATCCTCCGGCGCCGGTAACCAAGACTCTTGTGCGTTTCATTGTTGTTGAATTCTCCTTTAAATCGAAAACTGTTTTGAAAATCGCGCGGCTAGCTTTGGCGCCGCAACCCTGCCAGATCCAGGCCCAACTGCAGCAGAAACCGGGGACCGTCGATGAGATCGCGCCGCCAGAGTTTCTTCGGCTCCTGAAGGAACCGGTAGGCCCACTCGAAGCCTATGCGGCCCACCCAGTCGGGACAGCGGCGCACCGTGCCCGCGAAGAAGGAGAAGCACGCGCCAACGCCGCTGGCGACCGGCACTTTCAGGCGATGCATCCGCTCATAGATCCAGTGCTCCTGTTTGGGCATGCCCAAACCGACCCAAAGCACGTCGGGCCGGGCCGCATTGA
This sequence comes from Bryobacteraceae bacterium, assembly GCA_035495815.1. Taxonomy (GTDB): domain Bacteria; phylum Acidobacteriota; class Terriglobia; order Bryobacterales; family Bryobacteraceae; genus DATJFH01. Next base: position 21,911 of record DATJFH010000227.1, on the reverse strand, counting down.
TGCGCTCGATGACCGCCTCGTCTTCTTCGGGAGACAGCTTCCGGAAGGGTGGTGAGAACGCCCCCACAATGCGGTGACCGGGGAACTGGCGCCGGAGTCTCGTTTGCAGAGCCTGTAGCGTGGCTTCGGTTTCGCCGTAGAAGTAACTGCTATAACCCCGCTGGTTGGCCCGGACGAAGAACTCCCTCATGATATCCGCGCCGGGGGCCCGCTGTACGTTTCGATGACCGTAGAGCCGCGCCAGCCAGACCGGCGCGATTCCGTCCGGCGTCCACAACTCGGCGCTGTTCAGCGCGTCCCGCAGGACAGGATTGCGGCTGGCTTCCAGAAGTCCGTGAAAACCGGTCGAAATCATCCTGTTACAATGGCCATTGCCCGCCGATATCCACTGCTCCATACGGTCGACGGCTTGCTGTACTGACACAAGGTGGACTCGAGATCCGAGAATGCGGACCTCGGGCACACTATCCGAATTAGTAATTGGCATTCCTTGACTCCCTGTTTATCGAAATTGTTATCGGTTACCGGTTATTGGTCGTTAGCCGGACACCTACACGACCAACAACCGGGATTTTGCAGCCCTTCCTCCGTGGCAGTTGCGCGGTCTCAGCCGCCGTATTCCCATGGCGATTCGGCGATGGTCAAGGGCCGGACGCTGTGGAGACACTCCGCTTCGATCACTTCCAAAATGACGATGGCATGGTCGCCGACTTCCTCATAGATCCGGCGCACTCGGCATTCGACGTATGCCGGGGCATTTTCCAGAATGGGCGCAGAGGTACGGCCGAGCCGGAAGGGCTCGACGTTCATGCAGCCGTTCTCCACCTTGGTCGGTGTAAAAAATTTCTGGGCCACGTCTTTCTGATCCCAGGCCACCAGGTGGATGGCGGCCGCATGACTCTCCCGCAGGCATTCGAATACATTGCTCTGCTTGCGGATGGCGGCCATCAACAGCGGCGGCTGAAAGGACGCCTGCGACACCCAGGTAACGGTAGCGCCGCCGAACCGCCCGCCGGCGGCGGAGGTGATGATGTATACCCCGTTCGAGAACATGCGCAGCGTTTTGCGGCGAACCTGTGGATCCATACAGTCCTCAGCGGGCCGGCTGTTGGGAGGGCATCTCGCCGCGCCGGGCCACCAGATTGTTCTCGATAAACAAAAACTCGATGCCGGTCCCGAGGAAGGTTTCGAGGGCCTCCACGGGGGTGTTGACGATGGGCTGGCCTTTTACGTTGAAGCTGGTATTGAGGACCATTTCACGCCCGGTGGTTTTTCCGACCGCGCGGAGCAGCGCGTGAAAATCGGGATTGCCCTCCGCGGACACAGTCTGCAGGCGGGCCGAGCCGTTCACGTGGGTGATGGCGGGCAGCAGGGAGCGATGCTCCTCGCGGACGTCGACGGTGGCGATCATGTAGGGCAGTTCCGTGCCCGCCGGCACGTCGAAATAACGATGCGCCTGCTCGAGAGAAACGGCGGGCGCAAACGGCCGGAACGCCTCCCGCTTCTTCACCATGCAGTTGATGCGGTCGCGCATCTCGGGGTGACCCGGGTCGGCCAGGATGCTCCGATTTCCGAGGGCGCGCGGACCGAACTCCATCCTGCCGCGATGCCAGGCCAGGACGCGGCCATCGGCGATCAGCTCCGCCGCCGCGGCGCAGGTCTCCTCCAGGCCGGCGAAGCGCCTCACTTCGATGCGCTCGGAGAAATGCGACAGAGCCGATTCAATCGACTCCAGGGAGGAGGCCGGCCCACAGAACGGCACGGGCATGCGGACGTTCTCCACGCGGTCCACTTCGGCAGCGCGGAAAAGGGCGGCCCCCAGGGCCGAACCGTCGTCGCCGGCAGCCGGCTGCACATGGATCTCGTCGAAAACACCCAGGCTCATCAGCCGGCCGTTGGCCGTGCAGTTCAGGGCCGCGCCGCCGGCCATGGACAGCCGGCGCAATCCGGTCTTCCCGGCAAAGTGTGAGCAGAGGTGGATAATCGTGCGCTCCAGACACTCCTGCAGCGCGGCGGCCACGTCGCAATGCTCGCTGGTGATCTCCGACTCCGGCGTCCGCCGCCCGATGAGCGCCTCGTCGAGGAACTTTCGGGTGGCCGCGTACGTTTCCCGATCGTCCCTCGACCGGTTCAGGCTGAGCGCCGGAATCCTTACCGACCCGTCCGGATGCAATTCGACGGCGCTTTCGAAGAAGCCGCGATAGGTCTCCGGATTCCCGTACGGCGCCAGCCCCATGATCTTGTACTCGTCGGAGTTGAAATCGAACCCGAGGTGCAGCGTGACCAGGGAATAAAGAATGCCGATCGAATCGGAAGCCGACAAAGTGTGGAGCGGTTTCAGGTCATTCTCACGGGCGTGGTAGACGGAGACGCTCTCGGCCTCCCCCATGGCGTCGAGCACGACGACCAGGCTTTCCGGCCAGCCGGAAGTGAAATGGGCGCTGGCGGCGTGGGCCAGATGATGCCGTACCGGGTGGACCCGATCCTCCGGGAAATCCGGATAACGCTGATGAATCTGCTTCACCAGAGCGGATTTCGAAAGCACGTCGGCGTGCAGGCGCGCGGTGAGGGGATCGAGTGAGTGGAGCAGCTTATAGGGCGAGTAGTCGAAGCCGTGGGCAATCTCGTCTACGTCCTCGATACCGATGCCGGCTTCGGCGAGGCAGTATCCGATGGCGCCGTCCGGGAACATTGCGGTGTGCTTCCGGCGGGAAAAGCGCTCCTCGGCGGCGGCCGCCACGATCCTGCCGTCCACGACCAGCGCCGCGGCGGAATCATGCCCCTGCGAAATCCGGTATTCCCGTTCTTCCAGACCCGGCCAATGGCGCTTCTTGAACGGAACCGCGCCTTCGAGTCCACTGATACCCAGTATTTTCATAATCTGTCGCCGCCTTGGAACGACTTTCTACCGGCGCGCGCTCGCTACGGCAACTGCTTTTACGAACTGCTGCCTCAGCCGCGGCCGGTCGATCTTGCCGTTTCCGTTCAACGGCAGCGAATCGAAAGCCATCCATTGGGAGGGCAGCATATACGACGGCAGCGACTGCGCCAGGCTCTGGCGCAGATCCGACGGCGCCATCTCCGCGCCGGGCGCCGGGACGTAGGCGCAGCAGATTTCCATTCCCTCGAAGCCCTCCGTTTTCACGGCCACCACCGCGCATTCCCGCAGGGTCCCCAGGGCGTGCAAAGCAGTCTCGATCTCGCCGAGCTCGATTCGATAGCCGCGGCTCTTGATCTGCGAATCGGCGCGCCCGAGAAGGTAGATCAGACCGTCGTCGCCGGCCTTGGCCAGATCGCCGGTCTTGTAGATCCGCCCGAGCCGGGCGTGGTTCAGGAAAACCGAGGCCGTTTTTTCGGCATCCCGCCAGTACCCGGGACTGAGTCCGGCGCCGCGAATGTACAGGTCACCGATCTCCAGCGGCGGGACCGGCTGCAAGAACTCGTCGAGAACGACGAGCTCTTCACCCTCGCAGCCCACGCCGATCGGGATTTCCTCCTTCTCATCGCGCGGGCAGCGCGGGACCGTATAGTAGCTGCTGGCGATAGTGGTCTCGGTCGGGCCGTAGAGGTTGGTGAAGGTTACGTTCGGCAGCCGCTCCATCCAGTACATCAGCGTGGGAGTGGGCAGCGCCTCGCCGCACCACAGCAGGCGCTTCAACGCCGGGAAGTCATTGAACCGGACGACATCGAACTGGGCCATGTATTTCAGCGCGGAGGGGACGGAGAACCACTGCGTCAGCTCGCTGCGCCGCATGAAGTCGGCCATTTTGTGCGGCAGCATGCTTACCTCCTGCGGAACCAGGTGCAGCTCGGCGCCCGCCAGGAAAGTCCCCCAGATATCGAACGTGGACAGATCGAAATGCAGCGGCGGATGGCACGAAATCCGATCCGCTGGCAGCGTGCCGAAATAGCGCACGGCCCAGGTTATGAACGCCATGACGTTGGCGTGGGTGATCACGACTCCCTTGGGAACGCCGGTCGAGCCGGAAGTAAACAGAATGTGGGCCGCGTCGTCGGGGGCGCCCGAAACAGGCGTAAGGGGGTCGGCCGCGGTCAGGTCGTCCCATTTGAACGCCGCGTCCATGCCAGGCTTGCCCGGCTGCATCCACCCGATACGGATGTGTTCCCGCGCGGGATTTTCCGCCAGGGCGCCTTCGAGCAGCGCCGACGCGCCGGCGCCGGCGAGGATACAGTTGGGGTCCGATGCCTCGATGATTTTTGCCAGGCGGACCGCCGGGCTGGCAGTGTCCATGGGGACGTAGACGCAGCCTGCCTTCAAAGCCGCCAGCATCCCGGTCAAAGCCGGAATCGATTTCGGCAACAGGAGACCCACACGGTCGCCCTTGCGGCATCCGGCATCGTGAAGCAGCCGCGCCAGCCGGCCGGCCGTGACGTCCAGCTCAGCGTAGGTCATCCGCTGCCGGTCGCTGACGATGGCGACCGATTCGGGACGCCTTTCCGCCTGGTCTCGAACAGTGTCGTGCAGCATCATCCCCGTGCCTTTGCGGTCCGTTGGGACAGCGCCCTGGTAAACACATTTCCGATGTGCAGCAGATCTTCCTGCTCGGCGGGAACATCCATGATGAACAGCCGGAATCCGGTCGCCAGGTACCGGCTCAACTCGTCCGCCACCTGGGTGTAACTGCCGACCAGGTAGGGGCAGAAGGTCTTATAGTTGTGAAACGGCCAGAGCCAGTAGACACTGCGCGCCTGCTGCGCGGACTTGTCCAGGTCGGACAGGGTGCGATGCCAGGAAGAGTCGGAGACTTTCATGGCCAGATTGTGAGCGATCTGCCCCAGCCGGTCGGGTGGGAAGCGGCGGTCGGCAATCTCCCAGGCTTCCTCCTCCGTCTCGCGGGCGATGATGCCGACGCGGATACCGCAATTTCTGTCCGGGCAGTCGGCGGCGGGCACGCTTTTTTCGGGAGGCTCGGGATACTTCACCGGTATGGCTCCCAGCGAGTGCGCCGCCGACAGGCCCGCCGCGGAGGAGCCCGAGATGGTGACCACGGGAAACAGGCTCTTCACCAGCGGTGGTTTCAGAGTGAGCTGCTCGATGCGATAGAACTCTCCCTCGAAGGTCACGGGAGGCCCGCCGGCGAGCAGGCGCTGGATGATGGTGGTGTATTCGATCAGCCGCTCGTATCTCTTGTCGTGGGGCGTCTGGTCGTTGAGCGCGGCCAGATCGTTCTTGAAGCCGCCGGCGACCATGTTGAGATAAATGCGCCGCCCGTACAGATAGCTGAGGCTGCTGACCATTTTGGCCACCGAGTAGGGATGCATGTAAACGGACTGCACCGCCACCAGCGGCGACAGCGAGCGGGTGTCGCGCAGGATCAACTGCGCCACCAGCCAGGGATCGAGAAGGCGGTTATCGGTGTAGATGAGGATGCCCCGACAGCCGGCTTCATCGCTCCACTGGGCGACTTCGCGGACCTGGCGGGTATAGGCTGCCGAATCCGACCCGTCATAAGGCGGACAGGTCGTGAAAAGGTCTACCGATTCGAGCGCTGCTGTGTTCATACTCCTTCTCTCCTCGCTGTTGTGGGACGGCCGGCGCCGTCTATCGGAAATGCAGACACCATTCGCCATCGAGCCGTGAGAAACCGATGTTTCCGCGGTCGAAGGCGTGTTGCAACTCGGGCTTCCTCGAGTGAGCCAGAACCCATTGGGGGCCGCAGTGAAAAAGGCAATGCGCCTGCGAAAAGGCCTGCGTCATCGCGGGCTGCATCCGGCCAGTGAGGGCCGTTACTCCCTTCGCGCGGGCGTCTTCGAAGAGATGGCTCAAGACCGCGGGGGCCAGGTCCGGCCGGGCGTGGATCTGAATGACCTCGCTGAAGCCGGCGGGATTGACGTAGTACAGATACCAGCCGGCGATCTCCTGTTTGTCCGTCCGCAGCAGCGCTTTCTGAAGCTGCCCATTCGAGCGCAAACTCTCGGCGCGGGTGAGCAGCCAGTCCAGCGACCGGGCATCGTGATCCACGCGGACAGGCTGCTTCTTTCCGGCGTCCTTCAGGCAGGCCAGCAGCGTCTCGCAGGTCAACGGCTGGGCGCTGAGCGCCGGGGCCGGACGGCCGGAAAGCCGGTTCATGATCCGCCCGGCCAGTCCGTCCAAAGCGCGGGCCAGCGGCATCGATGCCCCGGTGGCGAATCCCGGCAGAATCCTTTTACGTCCCAACAACCGAAGGCCGAACTGGCAGGGCCTCAAGGGATAGATCCAGCGCATGCTGTAGAGATGGGACGTGACGCCTCCCAGGCCTTCCCAGAGCATGCGCGAATCGCTGTTGGATTCGTCCGCGATGGTGATGTCCTGGTCGCCGGCGAGGGCCGATTTCAGCAGCTGAAACCCCGCCATGCCCCGCGACTTCGGCTCGACCACGAATTGCGACGTGATGCGCGCCCGGATGGGGCGGCCGTTGAACAGCATTCGCCGCGCCGCCATCGCCAGGAAGCCGGTAATCCGTCCGTTGCCCTCTTCATAGACCAGCGAACCGCCGTCCAATTCCTGGCAGGGATTGGCCAAATACACACCCGTGAAATAGACCCGGTAGGATTCCAGCAGCTCCGGAGAGAGCTCGGTGGCCAGGCCGAACACCTTGCGGTGCAGATCGGCCACGGCCGGAATGTCGTCCGCGGTAAACGGCCGAATCCGGCTCGAGGCTGGAGAAGCCACCGTCATGAGGGTACCGCCGGTTGCGGTCAGCACGCCTGCGCCCGCTCCGGCTCCGGCCTAGTGTTCGCCGCCACGAGCCTGGCGATGCTCTCGACGGATTGAAAGGAATCCACGTCCAGCTCCTCCATCGGCAGGTGAAATCCAAAATGCTCTTCCATGTGGAAGATGAACTGAACCAGGGTCATCGAGTCGAAGACGCCGGCGGCGAACAGGTCCGTTTGGTACGGATCCACCCGGATGGCCAGTTTTTCCACCAACAGCTGGCGGATCTCTGCGGTGAGATCGCGCTGCTCGCGGACCGGTGCTTCCGGTTCGCGATTCATTGTCTGGAGACTGCCCGCGACCATTTGGGCGATCCTGGCCACCGTACAGAACGAATCTATCTCCAGCTCCTCCATGGGCAGGCTGACGCCGAAGCGTTTCTCGAGGTGCATCAGGAGGTGCACCTGCGCGGCCGAATCCATGGCCCCGGAATGAAACAGGTCTGTGTCGGCGGACTCGACGCGTATCGCCAGCTTCTCCTGCAACAGGGTCAGGATCTCGGGGATAAGGTTTCGGCCTGCAGAAGTTTCGTATTCAATTACGGAGTTATGAGGTGACAAAGGAACTCCCTTTTTGATTTGGCGCGAGCGGCTCTTCGCGCCGGGCCAGGCGCGGAACCAGCTTTTTTAGACGATCGAGCGCCGGCCGCCAGGCGCCCGTCATGTTGCACACCGCCTCCGGAAAGGAGATGTTATCGGAAACGCAAAATCTCGGTAGGAGATAGGGATCCGTTTGCGGAGTGATCAGATCGCTGGCGGTAGTGGCCGCCAGCTTGTAACCGAAGGTTTTCAAATACACTCTCTCGCGGCCGTCGAAGCGGCCCTCGGGATATGCGAAGACGGTGACTTCCTTGCCCGTCCAGTCTTCGATCGCCTTCTTGGATGCGCCGAATTCGAACCGGGTGCGCTCTTCGTCGAGAGAGACGGTCACGGAATGGTTGACGGTGTGTCCGCCGATGGTCACCGCTGGGCAGCGCGCGACGACCCGGAGCTCCGGCAAGGTCATGGCGTCGCGAACGCCGGGGGTGGGCGGCTGCACGGGATGCTTCCAGGGGAACAGCCCTTCATTGGCGACGATACCGGTCGGGATGAAAAACGTCACGGGAATGTTCTGATCCCGGATGACCGGCATCACGTTTTGGAGCCACTCCTTATACCCGTCGTCGAAGGAGAGCCAGGCAGCGCCGCGCGGCGGGTTTTTTCCCTCATAGAGAATGCCCATGAGTTCCCGCGTGGAGATGAAGACGTAACCGTTTTCACGCAACCAGCGGATACAACGGGCGAACAGCCGCGGGTTGGGATTGTGGAAATAGATGGGGGTGACGACGTTACCGGCGAACGCGCGGCGCTTGCCGCGCCGGGTATGGCCGGCCGCGATCACCCCCCAGGCCAGAACACGGCAGACGCTGTTGCGGATTATCGATCGAAGGGCCATGTTCCTACCTTTTGCTTCGAACGCAGTCCGAAAAGAAGTCGGCCAGCGTACGGGCGTGAGCACGGTAATCGAGATACGAGAGGCAAACTTCCTGTCCGGCCGCGCCGACGCGGCTGGCGCGCTCCGGATCGCGGAGCACGTCGATCATTCTGTCGGCCAGGTCCTGCGCGTTACCGGGCTCGGCCAGGTAGACGTTCTCTCCGGCGGTCAGAAAATCGGTGAGATCGCCGACGCGGCAGGTGACCACGGGCCTTCCCGAAGCCAGGTACTCCGCCAGCTTGTTGGGGAGACGGGTCTTCGATCGGTCGTCATCCCATAGCGGCGCGAGAAGGGCGGTCGCATTGCGGTAGCACTCTTCGAGCGTAGCGTCGTCGACGTAACCCATCATCACCACGTCGTCCGGCGCCAGGCCCAGCTCAGTCATATAGGTGCGAATCGCCTGCTCTTTGTCCGAAGGCCAGCCGCCGACAAACTTCAAGCGGCAATAGAATCCTTTGTCCCGGATCAGCCGGAAGGTGCGCAACAGGAAGAAGACGTCCTTCAGCCAGGTCCCGCAGTAGACGAATTCCGGAATCGCCGGGGGCTGGGGACACTGCCGCTCCGGGATCGCCGCGAAGCGGCGGGCGTCGACGATGGCGGGCAGGCGATGAATGAGCAGCTTGGGATTGACCCTCGGTCTCAGCTCCCGCACCCGGCCTTCGATGGCCTTGGAAATGACGAGCGCGCCGGTGGCCTGCTCGAAGATAGCCCCTTTGTAAAGCCAGCGGTTGAACCGCGAGCAGCCCGGCTCGCCGAGGATCCACTCGCAGAGCTCCTGAACCACCGGAAGTCCGATCAGCCGGCAGATCGAGCCCACCAGGAGATTCATTGGCCCGTCTCCGATATACAGATACACCAGAGTATTGCTCCGGTCCTTCCGCAAACGGAGAAGCCTGACCGCCAGACCCGCCAGCGCCCGGAGATAGACGAAAGCGCGGGCAACGATGTTGCGGGGGCGGGTGACGGTGGTGGTGTACTGGAAGGGAATCCCCGCGTACACGCCGGACCGGTTCGTGTTGATGGGATCCGGGCTGGGCCCGCAATGCAGCAGCGAGAACGGGACACCGGTGGTTTGCAGCGTCTTGCCGACGGTGGCGATCCGGGATGCGCTGGCGTTTCCGAGAGGAAAACCATATCCTCCGCAGATGCAGACCACCTGATACGCTTCGACGCTGCGCCGATCGGGCGGAGGCGCTGGCTGGGGAAAGCGGCTCGTCATGGGCTTATCCGTTATCGGAGCAAACATTAGAATGCGGATACCTCGATCCAGTCGGGCTCTGCTTTTTGTTCCACGCCTTTGCGCTCGCTGGCAACCCGCCAAACGAAGCGCTGCGCTTCCTGCGGGGGGGCGGTGGCGGGACACGGAATGTGGTCGCAATAGACGTACCCGCGCGCCTCGTTCAGAATCCATCCCCACCAGCGGCCGTCGAACGACCGCGAAGCGAAAAGCGTCCAACCCAAGTATTCGGCCTTCTTCACGGCAGCCTCCATCGCCCGAACGTCATAAATCGCGCTTGGTCAGAAGGAAGTTACCCAGCGCCAGCGCGTCCATGCCGGAGTCGAAGAAGCACTTGATCGCGTCGCGGGGGTTGCACACAATCGGCTCTCCCATGATGTTCATGGAGGTATTCAGCAGCACCGGGTGGCCGCTCAGCTCGCCATACCGGCGCAGCAGCGTCCAGTACCGTGTGTTGGTATCGCGGACCACGGTCTGCGGGCGCGCGGTGCCGTCCTGGTGGACGACGGCGGGAATTCCGTCCCGCTTGCCCGGCGCCGCGTCGAAGGAGGTGATCATGAACGGCTCGGGCCGGAATTTCACGAGGTACTGCGGCGCGCATTCGATCGGCATGGAGGGGCAGAACGGCCGGAACCCTTCCCTGTATTTCACTCTGGCGTTGATGGTGTCCTTGTTCTCCAGGCAGCCCGCGCTCATGAGAATGGACCTGGCGCCGAGAGCCCGGGGACCGCTTTCCATGCGCCCCTGGAACCAGCCCACGATCTTGTTCTGCGCCAGCAGCTCGGCGGTTTCGTCCTCGATGTTCTCCACGTATTCGGCCGGAATCCGCCGGTGCTCGAGCATCGTCCGGATCTCCTCGTTGCCGAACGCGGGTCCGGAATACAGGTCTCCGAGCAGCGGCAGATCCCCTGAATTTTCCTCGAACCAGGCGGCCATGGCGGCGCCGTAGGCGAGCCCGGAGTCCCCGCAATTGGGATAGGTCCAGTGTTTGCGGATTTTCCCCGAGCACCAGAGGCGCTGGTTCAGCTTTACATTCAGGAAGACGCCTCCGGCGGCGCAGAGGATATCGGTCTTCTCTTTTTCCAGCCAGTAGGTGATCAGGGCCACCAACTGCTCCTCGAGCACGCGCTGCGCTTCGGCGGCGATGTTCTCCCGGCCATGGCGATCGATCAGCCGCCGGATTTTGTCGGCGTCGTCGAAGTGGAACTGGGCGGATCCGCATTCGTCCCAGTAGTAAACGGAGCCGAAATCGTAGGGTTCCACCAGATCGCCGGAAGCGTATTTCGGATAGAACGCGTCGAGACAGCCCCGGCATTTTTCCGCGTCGCCGTAGGGGGCCAGACCCATCGTCTTTCCCTCTCCGTCCCCGTGAATCCAGCCCAAGGCTTCGGTGACGTTGCTGTAGAACCAGCCGAGCGAACCGTTGGTTCCGAACTTCTTGAGCGGGGTGATGCGGCCGTTCTCACCGCGCCAGATGCAGACGGACCAGCCGTCGCCCATGCCGTCGCAAGTGACGATCAGGGCCTTCTCGTCCCGGCCGAGTCCGCTCGAGTAGTAGGCGCTGCCGGCGTGAGCGACGTGGTGCTCGACATGAACGATACGGGTGCGGCTGGAAAGCTTGTGACGCTTGATGTAGAGCGGGGGCATGCGCTGGTTGCCGCCGAAGTACTTGCGGTAGGCGTCGAGGGCCTGGCTGCGGAAATTCTTCTTCTCCCGCTGCTGTTCATTGAGATCGAAAAGATAGTTCAGGCCCGGCACGGGGAACCGGGACGAGACGGCGACGACATCCACGTCCTCGATCGGAATGTTCCCTTCGCGCAGGCAGTACTCGAGGCCGGCGTAGGGGATTCCGTTGTAATGTTTGATGCGCGTGAAGCGTTCTTCAGCGACGTCGGCCGTGAGACTCCCGTCCTGAATCAGAACGCTGCTGCTGTCATGGCCCATGTGAAGACCGAGGACGTTCATTCTGGTGGCTTCCTCCTCAATTGGATTGTTCAAGCACGGCAACCCGCTCTTCCGGCCGCCCGGCATAGGGGCGTTCGGCGCCGTTCGCAACTTCGTTATAGGCGGCCAACGTCTGGGACGCGACCTTTGGCGGCGCATGGCGGCTGGTCGCTTCGATGCGCGCGTTGTCTCCGAGATGGGCGGCCAACTCGTCGGAGCGGAAAATGCGGGCGATCGAGTCGGCTAGCAGGGGGGCGTCGCCCATCGGAAACATCAGTCCGGTCTCTCCATGCTGGACGAGGCTGGGGATGCCGCCGGTGTAGCTGGCCACGCAGGGTAATCCGACCTGCATCGCCTCGCAAAGACTGTTGGGGCTGTTCTCGACGTAGGAGGCGGTGGCGAAGACGTGGGCCCGCGACAGTTCGGCCGCCATCTCGCCGCCATCCATGTATCCGAGGAAGTCTACGCTACCGGAGGCGCCGCTCTCCTCGATGGTTCGCCGGAAAAAGCGATGATATCCGCGCCGGTTGCCGATGCCTCCGGCCAGCCGGAGCCTGGCGTCCGGGAAATCCCGCTTCAGGAGCTTGAGGGCGTCGAGCAGCACTTCGATTCCGCGCCGCGGTTCTCCGGCGTTGGTGAAAATGACGGTATGGCGATCGCACTTCAAGAGGTCCCAGGCGTGATTCTTGAAATCACGGCGCAGAATTTCGCCGGCATGAAAGTACCGGGCGCCGGGATTCACGCTGTAAAGCTGCGAGCGGTCCCAGTCGGTCCTGCCCATGAAGGCCTTGACGCCCATCAGAATTTCCCGTTCGCGCCGGGCAGCCGTCTGAAAGTCCCAATAAGACCACATCAAGCCCCGTCGGGTGGCAACCTCGCTGAGGCGGTCGCTGCGCCAGACATCCCGCGGGGAGAGGGCTCCGAAGAAGCCCTGGAGGCAGGAGCCGAGCAGCCCCTGCAGCGAGATCACGCAGGGCGTCGAGACCAGACCGCGGGCCGCCAGCAGACCGTAATACCTCTCCGTGCCATGGATATGGATTACGTCCGGGCGTCTTTCCCTCACCAGGCAGGCGGCTTTCTGAAGATCCCGTTTGGTCCCCCAGAAGAAGGGCTGGAAGCGGGGCTGGCTCAATACGAAGTAGTCGGTGCCGTCGATGGTGTACTGGGCGTCGCGGAGCCCGGGAGAGGACGCCGCCACCTCCACCTGAACCCCGGGCGTTCGCTTGAGCTCCTCGAGCAGGCAGGGCATCCAGGTTCCGGATCCGGAAGGTGTCCGGCCGAGATGATAGTGGACCGCGGGTAGAGGATCGTTAGTAAACCAGAGAACTTTCATGGTAGTCAGCTCCGCACGGTATCAGGCCCCCGCCCGGCCGCCGCGCCAGACCGGGAACGGTTCTCGGGATATGCAGGCGCCGACACAAAACAGGATCGGATAGTAATCGAGGGTCAATCCCATGTACGAAGAAGAAAACATCCGGATGGTCCACAGGAGCACCACGCCGGCGGCAGTCAGCTGCAAGGGGCTGGGATTGGCGGCCAGCGCCGTAAAGCAGGGCTTCAGATGAACGGCGACGTAGGTCAGGAGCAGCGGCAGTCCTCCGTAAAGAAGCAGCGTGAGATAGCCGACGTCGGTGCCACCTTTATAATTGACGGTCTTGCCCCAGTCCCAGGTGGCGAACGATCCGCGTCCAAGGACGAGTTCTTGCGGCTTCACGGTCTGGGAGAACCGGATGAGCTGGCTGGACCGGGTGTCTTCGTCGATTCTCGCGGAGAAGGCGTCGGCGACCGATTCCAGTGTTCTGAAACCGGCGGTATCGCGGAGGAAGGCGGCCACGAACAGCGTGAGCCAGAGGGCCAGTCCTCCGGCGATCAGCCACAACCCGGCCTGCGGCATTCTCCGCCTGTACTGGATATAGGCGTAGACGCCGAGCAGGCAGAACACCATTATGATATTGAGGCGTGTCTGGGTGAACAGGCTGAAAAAGGTATAGGCCGCTATGGGCAGAAAGCGTAGACGCCGCATGTAGGAGTCCCTGGGGTAATCGCGCAGGGCGATCCAGGCGGCGGGAAAAAAGAGCGCGTTCAGGCCGGTGGCCAGATTGGAAAGGCCCGAGTCACGGTTGAACATTCGCATGCGCGCCAGCCCGAAGACGCTGATCGCCGAAAAATAGATAGCCAGCCAGGCGAAGATTTTGTCGAGGATTCGCCAATATTTACGGCGCGCGCCGACGAAGACCAGCACGGACATGAAACAGGGGATCGGACCGGTATTGTCGGCCAGCCGCGTCGAGAGCAGATCGGAAACCGTGTACCCGCGGGCGGTCATGAGCAGAGCGGCTCCGAAGAACAGCGCCAGGCGGGGCAGAAATCCGCGCTCGATCTCGGCGAAGTCGGTATTGAGCAGCGCCGCAACGCCCGCCGCCAGCAGCAGTGTGAGCTGGATGGCGTGCACGATATAAAACACAGCGGGCTTATAGATGTCGGCCTCTCCCACTTCGCCGGCATCCTGGACGGCGCGGACGACGATCGTGACCATGACGGCCGAGGCGATCATCCCCAGTACGGTCAAGGTCAGGACGAGGCGGTCGGCGCCGGTCATGGCCTCGGAACTCTCGCAGGCGCCGGCCAGGCTCGGCTGATACCGGACGGAGGCGTTCATGCGGCAGCAGCCTCCGGCGCCGGGAGGGGCGAACTGAAGCGCTGGCGGAGCAGCCAGATCATGAAAGGAATGTTGACGGCGGTTTGAACAGCGCCCATGATGACGTAGGCTCCGGCCAGTCCCGCGGCGCCCTTACCGCTCAGCGCATAGGCGGACGCGGCCAGCACGGCTCCGTTCAGCAGCGCCAGCAGGACGCCGGAGGTGGTAGCGTCGAGCGACCAGATGGCATGTCCAACCGGGATGTTGATGGCGTTGAACACCGCAGCCAGGCTGATGAGAGCCAGGGCCGCCGCCCCGCTCTGGAAGGACGGTCCGTAGAGGCTCACGATAAAATGCGCTCCCAGGGCGACCGGCGTTGCGATGGCGATGGCGGGGGCAGCGGTGAGCAGGAAGTTGATCGCCAGGCAGCGCTTGTACCTGGCTGCGTCCTGTTCGGCGCGTACGTTGGAAAGCATCGGCAACCCGATCCTGGAAACCGCCGAGGAGAAGAAGGTGATGAACATCTGCCAGTGAAAAGCCGCGCCGAAGACGCCGGCTTCCGAATACCCGCTTGTTTTCGCGAGCAGTACGTTGCTCCACCAGGCCGCCGGCGTGAAGGAGAACGTGGTCACCAGGACGGGCAGCGTAAAGCGCCACAGAATGGAGACATCCTCCTTTCCGAACTTGTAGGAGATGGCGACGGACCGGGCGGCGCACTGCCTGCGAACCAGGATCTGATAGTAGACGGCGGTGATCGCGCCCACCAAGATGTACCCGGCCAGCGCGCCGTTGACGCCGCCGGCAGCGGCTCCCAGGGTCACGAGCAGGATGGTTGCGACACCGCGAACCAGGTTTCCGTAGGCCACCTGGTCGAAGGCTTCCAGACCGCTCAGCGCGCCTACCTGGGACCCGTTGAGCGCCGCAAACAGCATGACGATACCGCCCAGCCGGATGGCATTCGCAAGACCGGGGGCCCCGAGCGCCCCGGTACTGAGCCACGGCGCGAACGGGAGAATCAGCAGGGCGGTAGCCAGCCCGACGGCGATCGAAGTCACCCAGGAGAGCCCGATCACGGCGCCGGCGCGCGCCGGATCCGTATCGCGGTGCTCGGCGACGTACTTCGAGGCGGTCATGCTCAGTCCGGAGGTGAACAGAGTCGTGAACAGGTTGGTAGTGGCCAGCACGATCGCCAGTTCGCCGAAATGAGTCGCCCCGAGGAAGCGGGCGCTGATCACGTTGCTTAGCATGGCCAGGCCGCTGGCGAACCCGGCGCCCAGAATACTCCAGACGGCGCCGCTGGCGATGCGCCTTCGAATGTCCGGATCGAGCCAGCGGAAATACCTGGCCAGACCCGGGGTGAGGCGGAGGACGTCCAGTGTGGAGGTCATGGTCAGCGAGGAATGTCAGCGTTCGCGGATCCGTCAGCTCTTCTGATACGTCTTCGAGTAATACTCCTGGGATTCGGAGTAAACGTGCGTGCTGTGCTTGGGATTCCAGTTGTTGAGAATGGTTCCCAGCAGCGGGCTGCCGTCTTCGGCCAGCCGCTGGCAAGCCGTCTGAACGGCGTCCCGAGCGGTATTCTGCGCGACGACCAGAATTACGGCGTCGGCGTGACGCGCAAACAGACGGGCATCCGGCATATGCAGCATGGGCGGCGAGTCGATCAGGATCATGTCGAAGTCTGCCTTGAGCCGCCGCAAGAGGCTGCGCAATTCAGGCTTGAAGAGAAGACCGGAGTCCTGCGTGTGTCCGCTCGGCAGGACGAACAGATTCGGGATCTTGGTTTCGAGCACCGACAGCGGCGCCTGGCCGGTCAGCACTTCGCCCAGCCCGGCGTTGTTCTCCAGCGAGAAAATCTCGTGCAGACGGGGCAGGCGCATGTCGCCGTCCACGAGCAGCACCCGCTGATCGGCCTGGGCCAGGGCGATTCCCAGATTGCTCAGGACGGTCGTCTTGCCTTCTCTCGGATTGGCGCTCGAAACGACCACCACGCGGGGCCGGGAGCCGTTGCGGCCCGAGAAGAGGATGGAAGTCAGCGTCAGCCGGAAGGACTCGGCGATCACCGAGAGCTGGTTCTGATAAGTCGTCAGCTCGAGCCGCTCCGGTCCTGTTCCGCGAACATCGAGTCCGAGCGATTGGCGCCTGAGCAGGCGCATCCCGCTGCGGGAATCGCTGGTAGGGATCACTCCCAGCTCCGGCACGTTGAGGAAGGCGGTGTCGCCGGGTTCCTTGATCCCACGATCGGACCTGGCGCGCTGGACGATCAGGGCAATGGCGAGAAACAGGCCGGTGAGAATTCCGAACGCCATATTCACCATGAAATTCGGCTTATAGGGCAGTCTGGGCGGAATGGCTTTTTCGATCACCTGAATCGAACTGGCGCGCATCGCGGAAGCGAGACCGGCTTCGGTCACCTTCTGAAACATCGAATCGTACAGCTGGCGCGTGGTGTCGACTTCGCGCTTGAGGTCCGCGTAGTGAGAAACCTTGCTCAACTGGCGGGACATCAGGCCGCGATGGGCGTTGTAGTTGGAATGCAGCAAATCCTCCGCCCTGCGAGACGCTTCGTATTCGTTCTTGATACGGGAGACGATATTCGACCGCTTCTTTTCGAGCGCCCCTTCCAATGTCGCGATCTCGGCCTTCACCTTGACGATTTTCGGATTTTCCTGCGTATAGGTGGAGGAAAGGTCGGCCAGTTGGCGCCGCAACGTGGTGAGTTGGACATGGTAGTCCTTCAGGGTCGCATCGTCGAGGACTTCCGGCAGCGATTCGGCGGGCGCGGACGAAGCCAGCTCGAAGCGGGCTCGCCGGGATGCGGCCTCACTTTGCGCCTTGGTCAGATCGGCCTGCAATTGCCGCAGCCGCTCGTCGTTGACGTTGTCCTTCTCGGAGAGAAAAGTGAGATCGGCGTCGGCCGCGAAGCGCTGCAACTCGGCCTCGGCGTTCCGCAGCTTGCTCTTCACGTCCTGCATGCGGCCCACGAGCCAGTCGACGGTTTGCTGCGAAGTCTGCCAGCGGGTTTCGAGCCGCGTCTTGATAAACGAGTCCGCCAGGGAGTTGGCGAAATCAGCCGCCAGCGCGGGATTGGTGGAGTCGAAGGAAAGACGGATGACACGGGTATTGGGTTCGGACTGGACGCGCAGTCCGGCGGACACCGTCTGCAGCGCCCGTTCAGTCTCGGGAATGACCGCCGCCGCCCGCACGGCGGCCGGCTTGCCGAACAGGAGAGCCGTGTTCGAGACCGCTTCTTCGGAGCTCAGTTCCTTCTTTTCCTCCGCTGTCAGCGCGTTGACGGCCCGTTCCAGCACGGGACGGCTCTGCAGGATCGTAGACTGGGTCCGAATATCGTACTCAGGCGATTGAAACGCGGGACTGGCGGTGGGATTGACGCTCCGCGTGTTCATGAAGTCCTCGTTCAGGTTCTGGACTTCGAGGATCGTCTGGGCGCGATATACGGGAGTTTGACGCATCGTGAGCAGGAACGCGCATCCCGCTCCAAACAAGGCCGCCAGCGAAAGGGCCGCCTTCCGCCGGCTCAAGAGCCTCCAATAATAAGACAGACCATCTTTGTCTCTCGCGCTCACAGGAGACCGGTCCGACAGGTCCGTGTAAGCATAAGCCAGCCTTCTTGGGCTGTCGCCGGGAATACCGGACTCAAGACTACCCCGGGGTGGGTTGGGTGTTGGGTTGAGTAGGGACATGTCGTAAGCTCGTGGTCTACGGTCTGCGCCAAATCACAATGCCGGTGCCCATTTGAATTGCCGCTTCGAGGGCGCGGATACCGGCCCGCTTCGATACGCTGTTGGGGACAAAAAGAATGTCGTCGGGCTGCATGGGAACATCCGGAGATTTCCCGTCGCGAATTTTTTTCAGGTCAATGGCGATTTCGGTTCGGGAGGCGCCCTCGTGCAAGCTCCGCAGGATTTTAGAGTCCTGGGGGCGCGCGGTGGTGTCCAGATCCCCGGCCATGGCCAGCGCCTGAAGGACGGTGACGTTCTCCCGATCGTTCAGCACGAAACCTCCCGCCTTTTTCACCTGGCCGATGACGTAGATCGTGTCGGCGCGGGGCACGGAAATCACATCGTCGGGCTGTACAAGTATGTTCTCCTGAGGATTCCTGGCCTCGAATATCGATTTCAGGCTTACCTCCGCGACGCTGTATTTGCCGGTGGAATCGTTTTTCGCGTTGTCCAGCGGAATGGGGCCCCGCTCGAGTCTCCGCGTGATCTTCAGCGTATTGCCCGCGGTGGTATCCAGGCCGCCGGCCAGGGACAACATTTCGACCAGGGTCTTTTTTCCCTGTACCTGATGCACGCCCGGCGTTCGCACCGAACCGATGACCGAAACAGGCTGGCTATGATACTCGACGACGGCCACCGAGACGTCAGGACGCAGAACCATGCTCTTCAAGCGGTTCACCAGTTCTGCTTCCACCTGGGTGATGGTGAGGCCCGCAACATGCAGCCTGCCGGCGACCGGCACGCGTATGTGACCGCTGGTATCGATCAGAAACGGCTTGTCGCCGACCTCTTCCACGTTCACGGCGCGAATCGAGATCTGGTCTCCCGGTCCAAGGCGGTATTCGGAAGCCGCGGGGTCGTGAACAGGCCGGGTTTTCAAGCCCTGCTCGAGGTTAGACGGCTTTGCAGGCCGCGATTCCACAAAAGTCTGTTGCGCGGCGCAGGTCCAGCCGGCAGCGCAAACAGCAACACCGATAAGCAGTCTCATGGTTGTTACCTTGGTCCCAGCCTGGTGACGGTTCCCGTACTTTCAACTTGTGGTAACGCCGGCAATCCGAGTTCCAGTCGACGGATACCGCCGGCATGATGTTTTGCAGCCGTGCATCCGCAGGAACTTCGGGCAGGTGCGGGAGCCGGTTCCGGGAAGATTCGTCCGGTAATCTTTTCCATTCGCGATACCGCCGTCTCGACAGGGAGCGGGCAAACGCGCAACTTATGCATTCATGGCGCTCCGGAGGACGGGCTGGGCGGGGCTGGAAACCGGCATCGTGGAGCCGGGATCCACTTCCACTGAAACGGCCCGCTGCAAAAGTGTTACGGAGACGACCAGGCGGCTGTTCTTTTTTTGTCCGACCAGGACTCCCTCAACGCCGGAAAGGGGTCCATCGCCGATGATCACCCGCTCACCTTGTTTCGGAATCGGACACGGCAGCGGCGCCCGGCCCTCTTTCAGAATGGTTTGAATCGCGTCGATCTCGTGATCCTCCACGGGGGCGGGTGTCGAGCCTGCGCCGACGAGCCGCAGCACGCCCGGGGTGGTGAACAACGGAAGCAAACGGCTGGAAAGATCGAGCCGGCAGAAGAGATATCCGGGAAATAGCGGCAAGTCGAGATCGACTGTCCGGTCGGCGCGCCGCCGGCGGACGGTGTAGAGAGGCAAGAGAGGCTCGAATCCCTTGTTCCGAAGAATGAAGCCGACCAGTTTCTCCGACCGGGCTCTGACTTGCACGGCGTACCAAGGGTGGTGTTTCCGAGTCTGGCTCATCGCCTGCTCCCGGTCCGAGAATCCGTTTGGGCAAGCTGCCGCCCATTTGCTTACATCGAGCAATCCTCTCCTCCTGCCTCCCGGAAGAGCCGGGTAACCTGCGGGAGAACCATCGCAATTCCAAGGCCGATGTTCGCCAGGTGGTTTTGGACCTGCCAAACTGCTTTGTTATCAACTCGAGGGGTAACGCGAGTGGAGGCAGGATCGGCGATTGGGTCGAGGTTATCCTGGCCAATTGTGTGTGGAAGGGACAGTCTGTCGCACTACGACCAAAAGATTCTCCCTTGTCCAGTGGGGGGGAGGAGTTTGTGGGGATTTTGGGCCTCAGGATCGGTTTGCGCCGGGAGCTCGCTTCCCGGGATGCCACCAAAGTTATGCAGCAAAATTGCACTTTCCCAAGGGCGCGGCTGACAGTCTTACCAGGACGTTGATAGCTTATAAGTTATTGAAAAAAGAGGCGGTCCGAATTGCCCTGCATGTACAAAAGATAGCTTTGCGGCCCGGGTACCAATGATTTTAGACATTGAAATTACAACTGATTCGGTTAAAGTGGAAGAAGAGATTCTAAAGGATGACTTTAGAGAAAACGATGAGCGCACCGGATCTGGATCTTGCGCCGGTGCTGTTGGTCGATGATGACATGGCATCACGCCTGACACTACAGACCCTGCTGCGAGCAGGGGGATATAGCGTTGACGTGGCGTCTTCGGCCGCGGAAGCCATCGAAAAGCTGGACAGCAGCCAGTACGTGCTGGTCCTGAGCGATTTGGGGATGAGGAATCCGGAGGAAGGGCGTAAGGTCCTGGCCTACGCCCGGCTGAAAGATTACAAGCCTGCGACAGCCTCCGTGACGGCATATCACGGGGCCGACCCCCTGCCCAGCGCGCGTGAAGCGGATGTAGTCGTCGAGACGCAGGACGTCCCCCGGCTGCTTACCAAAGTAGCCGAACTGATCGGCCTGCGAGCCATACGGCGGATTCAGCGCCAAGTGCGCCACGCGACGAGCTGATGAAAAGCGCGCCGGAGCGCTAGCCGCGCTCATGGTTCGCCTGGACCGGGATACTGCCGTGCCGGGATCTATGCCGCCTTCGGCCGGCCGTGGGCTCCTCCATGCCGGGGGGAAAGAGTACCGGTACCGCTCTACGTTGGGAAGCCTTCAAAGGCGGCTCGACACGAATCTCTTCGACCGCGTACACCGTTCCGCCGCGGTCAACGCCCGGCGCATTCGCGAGCTTACCCTGAGCCGCAAGTATCGCCCACAGCTAGAAGCCTGGCTACGGCAGCCGTTATGACGGCGCCGGTTTTCTCGGACCTGGCATTGTCGCGCCGGCTCGAACGGGCCGAGGGCCGCGCGGGGTCGCGGTACGTTGAAGCCCACGCGCGGCTGGAGCCTCAAAGCGGCGCCGAGTGGACCGAGATGGCCGGAGCCTACGCCATGTACGACGGGCCGCGGTCGCCGGTCACCCAAACGTTTTGTCTGGGCCTTTTCCAGACAGCGGCCGGGACCGATCTGGACCGGATCGAAGCCTTTTACCGGAAGCGCGGCGCGCCGATAATGCATGAGGTAAGCCCGCTCGCGGACAAGGCTGTAATGCCGCTTCTGTGCGCGCGCGGTTACCAGCCCATCGAGCTCACGAGCGTGATGTATCTGCCGCTGGCCGGCAGGCCCGCGCCGGACTTGCCGCGCAATGGAAACATCCGTACGCGCATGATCGAGGAACCGGACCAGGAGATTTGGGCGCGGACTTCGCTCGAAGGTTGGAAGGGCCTGGTGGAATTCGACGACATCCTGCTGGATTTGATGCGCATGGTCGCCGCGGTGGAGGGTGGCAAGCGCTTTCTGGCCGAGCTCGATGGACGGCCGATTGCCGCCGGCGCTCTGAACATCGACAATGAAGTCGCCCTCCTGGCAGGCGCCAGCACCATCCCGGAGGCTCGAAGCCAGGGCGCTCAACGTGCCTTGCTCGAAGCCCGTCTCCGCTACGCGGCCGAATCCGGATGCGTCCTGGCAATGATGGGCGCCGAGCCCGGCAGCGCCTCCCAACGCAACGCCGAGCGGCAGGGATTCCGCATCGCCTATACGCGCGTGAAGTGGGGATTGGAGTGTGCGACTCGGGAGTGAAATTTCCGCCGTCGGGAGAGTTTCGACGCGGCGGGCGAGTGGACGTTATCAGGAATAATGGCTCTCGACGTACTGGTCGACCATGCCGATGAACTCCGCTACGATGGCGTCGCCACGCAGGGTCCGGACCAGCTTCCCATCGACATAGACAGGCGCCACGGGTTCCTCGAACGTGCCCGGCAGCGAGATCCCCAGGTTGGCGTGCTTCGACTCACCGGGGCCGTTGACCACGCAGCCCATCACCGCGAGCGACAGGTTCTCGGCGCCGGGGTGG
>DATJFH010000226.1:0-10765 GCA_035495815.1 Bryobacteraceae bacterium | reverse complement strand
CCGAATCTCGCTGAGCCGGGACGCCAGTTCCACGCCGTTCATTTCGGGCATGATGATGTCGATCAGCATGAGGTCCACATGAAGGTCCGGAAAAACGGCGAACAAGTGGAGTGTCTCTTTGCCGCTGGGCGATGTAATTACGTTGTACCCATGCCGCTGCAGCATCAGAGTCGCGATGCTGAGGATGGCATGTTCATCATCGACTACGAGAATGGTTTCCGTACCTGGGAGGGGCGGCATCGGGAGATCCAATTGAAGCGCGGCCGGACACGTCCACGATACCAGACTTGTCACCCCACCCGGCGGACGGCGTCCTTCCAGTACGGCTCCCGCAGTTTTCTCTTCAGGATCTTGTTCGTTCCGCTCTTCGGCAGCTCCCCGGCGATGAACTCGATCCTCCGGGGGACCTTGTAGTTCGCCAGCCGCGTCCGGCAGTGCTCGATCAGCTCTTCCGCCGTGAGCGCCGTGCCGTCCTTGAGCGCCACGCACGCCATCACCATCTCGCCCCATTTCTCGTCGGGAATCCCGATCACGGCGGCCTCCTTCACGCATGGATGTGAATAAAGAGCAGCCTCCACTTCGGACGAATACACGTTCTCTCCCCCGGTGACGATCATATCCTTGCGCCGGTCGACGTGGTAGACGAAGCCGTCCTCGTCCTGATACGCGACGTCCCCCGTGCGGAACCAGCCCCCGGCCTGTCCGTCGACAAAGGCGTCGCGAGTCGCCTCCGGCTGGCGCCAATAGCCCCGCATCACGTTCGCCCCACGGGCGATGATCTCGCCCGCGGTCCCCGTCGGAGCCGGCTTGCCCTCGGCGTCCACGATGGCCAGCTCCACGCCCCAGACGGGCCGCCCGCAGGAAAGCACCCGGTCGCCGGTGTGATCCGCGTCGTCGAGCGCCGTCAGCAGGGGGCTCGTCTCGGTCAGCCCGTAGCCTTGCGCCAGCCGGACTCCCGGCAGCTTCTCGCGAGTGCGCTTGATCACCTCCGGCGCTACCGGCGATCCCCCGTACAAGAGGTGGCGAAGGCTCCCGAGGTCGAAACCGCCGAGGCCCGGCCACTGCGTTATCAGGTTGATCATGGTCGGAATCATCACGGTCGTGGTGACCCTCTCCCGCTGAATGGTCTCGCAGAGCGACTGGGGATCGAAGCGGGGCAGGGTCACCTGGACCAGGCCCCGCGCCGCTCCCAGCAGCGTCATTGGGAAATCCGCCAGGTGAAACATCGGGGCGACGTGAAGGAAGACGTCGTCCTCTCCGGCCGGCGCCCAGTCCTGCAGGTGCAGCAGGTTGGCGAACAGGTTCCCGTGCGTGAGCATGACGCCCTTGGCGCGTCCCGTGGTCCCGCTGGTATAGAACAATCCGAACAGGGCCTCTCGATCGTAGGGCGGATCGGGCAGCCGGCAGTCGCGGACCTCAGACAGCGCGGAATCGCCCACCACCACCTGCCACTCCGCCTTGAAGGCAGGTTCCGGCAGTTCCGCGTGGCGCACGAAACCGCGCGGCTCGGCGTCCCGCAGCGTTTCATCCAGTTCCGCAGCCGCGTAGCGCGTGTTGAGCGGCACGGCGACCACGCCCAGCCGGCAGCAGGCGAAGATCAGCTCTACCATTTCCAGGCTGTTCAACAAGTGGAAGGCCAGCCGGTCTCCGGGGACAAAGCCTCTGGCTGTCAGCAGCTTCGCGAGACGGTCGACGCGGGCCGCCAGCTCGCCATAGGTCACCCTGCGTTCCCCGTCCACGACCGCCGGGCGGTGCGGGAAGAAGCGGGCAGCGCGGCCGAGCGTCTGACCGTAGAGCATGTTTGTTCTCCTGTACGGCTTATTATGCGCCACAAGACCGCCAATCGCGATAGAATTACGGCCGTGAGGGGCATGTTCGTCCCGCTGCTGGCGGCGGGCGCGTGGCTGGTTCCCTGCGCTCCGGCGCAGCAGCCGCCGGACTTTGCCCGAGACGTCCGGCCGCTGCTCGAATCGCGCTGCTGGAGCTGCCATGGACCCAAGCTGCAGATGCACGGGCTGCGCCTCGATCGCCGCGCTGACGCTCTCAAAGGCGGAGGATCCGGCGTCCCGGCCATCGTGCCGGGCGACAGCTCCCAGAGCCTTCTCGTCAAGTACGTCGCCGGGCTCGATAAAGACGTTGTCATGCCGCCCTCCGGTGACCGCCTCAAACCGGCCGAGATTGCGACCCTGCGGGCCTGGATCGATGGCGGCGCCGTTTGGCCGGGCCAGGAATCGGAAGAGCCGGCGAAAAGGCGATCCAGCCACTGGTCCTTCCAGCCGGTCTCCCGCCCTCTCCCACCCGAGGTGAAGAGCAAGTGGGTTCGGAATCCGATCGACGCGTTCCTACTCGACAAACTGCAATCTCGCGGATGGAAGCCCGCGCCTCCAGCCGAGCCTCGGGCGCTGCTGCGGCGCGTCTACCTCGACCTCACCGGTCTTCCCCCCACGCTTGCCGAACAGGACGCGTTCCTCAAAGACCCCAGCCGGTTCCCGCAGCTGGTCGACGAACTGCTGTCGCGTCCCACCTACGGGGAGCGCTGGGGACGCCACTGGCTGGATCTGGTGCGCTATGCGGAGACCAACGGGTACGAGCGCGACGCCACCAAACCCTACGCCTGGCGCTATCGCGATTACGTCATCCGCTCGTTCAACCAGGACAAGCCCTTCGACCGCTTCATTCTGGAGCAGCTCGCCGGCGACGAGTTGCCGGACGCCTCGGCCGAGACTTTGATCGCGCTCGGTTACTACCGCCTCGGGCCCTGGGACGACGAGCCGGCCGATCCGCAGGAAGACCGCTTCGACCAGCTCGATGACATGGTCAGCGCCACCTCGCAGGTTTTTCTGGGCATGACGCTCGGCTGCGCCCGCTGCCACAATCACAAGTTCGAGCCGCTCACCGCGCGCGATTATTACAGCATGGTCGCCATTTTCGACGGTCTGCAGCGGCCCCGGAAAGGCCGCCGCGAACTGGACCTTCCGCTCGGCACGCCCGCCCAGGTACAGAAGCAGCGCGAGCGGGACCGCGAAATCGAGGCGCTGGAGAAGGAAAACGACGACGTTTCCGACGAAGAGCGCCGCCAGCGCATCGCCGCCCTGCGCCGCGAGGTTCCGGACCTGCCGCGCGGTTACTATTTCGACGAGCCGGATCCGCAGCCCCCGCCCACGCGCCTCCTGATCCGGGGCAAAGCAGCCATGCCCGGACCGCCGGCGCCTCCCGCCGTTCCCGAAGTCCTCACCGCCGAACAGCCGCAATTTCCTCCGCCCGCCCGTACCAGCCTGCGCCGCCTGACCCTGGCAAAATGGCTGGCCTCGCCCGCCAACCCGCTTACCGCCCGCGTCATCGTGAACCGCGTCTGGCAGCATCATTTCGGGGAAGGGCTGGTTCGCACGCCCAGCGATTTCGGCGTCATGGGCGAGAAGCCCACTCACCCCGAACTGCTCGACTGGCTCACGGCCTGGTTCGTCGATCACGGCTGGTCGATCAAGCAGCTCAGCCGCATGATCCTGTCGAGCAACGCCTACCGGATGAGCAGCGCCTGGAACGAGATCTGCGGCGCCGCCGACCCCGAGTCCAGGCTGCTCTGGCGCATGCCCTACCGGCGTCTGGAAGTGGAAGCGATCCGCGACTCCATCCTCGCCGTCAGCGGCCATTTGAATCCGAAGATGGGCGGTCCGAGCGTGCTTCCCGCGATCCCGCCGGCCGCGCTCGAAGGAAGCAGCGATCCGGACAAAGTCTGGAAGCCCTCGAGCGAGACGGAAGCGTCGCGGCGCACCGTATACGTCTTTCTGAAACGGTCGATGATCGTGCCCATGCTGGAGGTGCTGGATCTGTGCGACACGGCGCGCAGCGCGGCCCGCCGCCAGAGCACCAGCGTGGCCACGCAGGCCCTCACCCTGTTCAATGGAGAATTCGTGAACCGCCAGGCCGGCTACCTGGCTGAACGGCTGCGGCGCGAAGCAGGAGCCGATCCGGCCAAACAGATCGGCCTGGCCTGGCGTCTGGCGCTGGCGCGTCCTCCGAAGCCGTCCGAGCTCGAAGCCATGCTGGATTTTCTCGAACGCGAATCGCTCGAGCAGATGAGCCGCGTAATCTTCAACCTCAACGAGTTTGTCTATGCCGACTGACACACGCCGGCGATTCCTGTGGCAGGCCGGAGGCGGTTTCGCCAGCCTGGCGCTTTTCGACCTGCTCTCGCGCGGCGCCGCCGCCTCCACCAGCCCGCTGGCCGCCAGGCCGCCCCATTTCCCGGTCAAGGCCAAGCACTGCGTGTTCCTCTTCATGAACGGCGCGCCCAGCCACATCGACACGTTCGATCCCAAGCCCGCGCTGACCCGCCTCAACGGGACCGCGTACAAAGGCGAGCTGGCGGTGGGCTCGAACAACCGGCCGGTCGGTCACCTGATGCAGTCGCCTTTCGAATTCCGGAAGTGCGGCCGGAGCGGGCTCGAGATCAGCAGCCTTTATCCCCACACCTCCCAATTCGCCGACGACCTCTGCGTGATCCGCTCCATGTACACCGACACCGCCGCTCACGCCTCCGGCTGCCTGCAGATGAACACCGGCAATATCCTGATCGGCAAGCCGAGCATGGGATCCTGGCTGAGCTACGGCCTGGGCACGGAGAACGAGGATCTGCCGGCCTTCGTCGTGATGACCGATCCGCGCGGCGGCCCCATCAGCGGCCCTTCCAACTGGACGGCCGGTTACATGCCCGCCGCCTACCAGGGCACCCTGTTCCGCAGCGTCGGCGCGCCGCTGCTCGACCTGGCCACGCCCGAGGGAACCTCCGACCGCACGCAGCGCCAGTCGCTCGACCTGCTGAAGAGGTTGAACCAGGAGCATCTGGCGGCGCGCGAGAACGAATCCGAGCTGGCGGCCCGCATCTATTCTTACGAGCTCGCCTACCGCATGCAGAAGGCGGCCGCAGGCGTCGTGGATCTCGGGCAGGAGAGCCGCCAGACCCGCGAGATGTACGGTCTCGACAACAAGCTCACGGCCGATTTCGGACGCAAATGTCTGATCACCCGCCGCCTCATCGAAAAGGGCGTACGCTTCGTCCAGCTTTATTCCGGCGGCGGACACATCGAGGACACCTGGGACGGCCACAACGACTGCATCGGCAATCACAAGCTCCACGCCGGCGAAACCGACCAGCCCATCGCCGCCCTCATCGCCGATCTGAAGCGCACCGGATTGTGGGACGAGACGCTGCTTGTCTGGGGCGGCGAATTCGGGCGCACGCCGACCAGCGAAGGCGTCGGCAAACCGGGCCGCGATCACAACTGGTACGGCTTCACCATGTGGCTGGCCGGCGCCGGCGTCAAAGGCGGCCAGGCGATCGGGGCCACCGACGAGCTGGGCTTCCGCGCCGTCGAGGACCGCTGCCACGTTTCCGACCTGCACGCCACCATCCTCAGCCTGATGGGCCTCGATCATACGAAGCTCACCTACTTTTATTCCGGCATGAACACGAGACTGACCGGAGTCCGCGGCAGCGTCGTGAAAAAGGCGATCGCGTAAGCGCCATGCGGCGCCGCGACTTTCTGGGGGCCGCGCTCGCCGGTCCGGCCGTACGCCGGCCCAACATCGTGTTCCTGTACAGCGACGACCAGGCCGCCTGGTCCTTGCGCCATGCGGGAAATCCTCAGGCTTACACCCCCAACATCGACCGCATCTGCCGCGAAGGCGCCTACTTCACCAACAGCTTCGTGACCACTCCCGTGTGCAGCCCGGCGCGCGCCAGCCTCATGACCAGCCGCTACGCGCTCGAAGTCGGGTTCGAGGACTACCTCTCGCCGGACCAGGACGCCGCCAAGGGCCTCGATCCGGCCATCCCCAACTGGCCGTCGGCATTGAAAGCGGCCGGATACCGCACCGGACTCGTCGGCAAATGGCACCTCGGGTACCAGCCGCGATTCCACCCCACCAGGCTCGGCTTCGAGTACTTCGCCGGATTTCTCGGCGGCGGCTCGGGTCCCATGGACCCTACCCTCGAGGTCGAAGGCCAAACGCGCGAAATGCGCGGCTCGACGCCCGACATCTTCACCGCTTTCGGACTCGATTTCATCCGCCGCCACCGCGCCGGACCGTTCCTGCTTTCGATCCACTATCGCGAGCCGCACGCTTCGAATGCGCCCAACCTCACAGGCTCCGCCCGCACCTGGCTGCCGCTGCCCGGCGAGGACTGGGGCAGGTTCAAGGACCTGGAGCCGAAAATTCCGAATCCCGATTACCCCGATCTCGACACCGGGCAGGTCCGCCGCATGATGCGCGAGTACCTGGCCAGCGTCGGCTGCCTCGACCGCAACGTCGGCCGCGTGCTCGCTCTCCTCGACGAACTGGGCCTGGCGCGCGACACCGTCGTCGTCTTCACCGCCGACAACGGGATGAATATGGGTCATCACGGCATCTGGCACAAGGGCAACGGCAGATGGATCCTCCGCGGCAATAAGGGCGAGCGGCCCAATCTCTACGACCAGTCGCTGCGGGTTCCCGCCGCCGTCCGCTGGCCGGGCCACATTCGCCCCGGCACGGCCATTCACCAGACCATCACCAATCTGGACTGGTTCCCCACGCTGCTCGGCGTGGCCGGTGTTCCGGTTCCCAAGGAGAGCGCCATCCGGGGCCGCGATCTGGGCCCGCTGATGGCGGGTACGCGCCCGCCGTGGAGAAACGATCTCTACGTCGAGTACAACCTGAGAAACGGAGCCCGCGCCGATCTGCGCGCCTGGCGCACCAAAGACTGGAAGCTGATCCGTGACCTGCGGAACGGAGGCAGGGACGAGCTGTATCACCTGGCGCGCGACCCCGGCGAGACCACCAACCTGATCGATTCCAAAGACCCCGAGCCGCGCCGCGTGAAAGAGCAGTTCACCGCCATCCTCGCGAAAGGGTATCCGGCTTGATCCGGTGTCCGCCGGGACGCCTTTCCCGAAGCTACTTGCCGCGCAGTCGGAACGTCATCCCCACCATAGCCGTGAGCGGATAGCCCGGCGTGCCATGAATCCGCGACACCGCCGGCTGTCCCGGCAGCCTGGATTCGAAGTAGTTCTGGGTTTCGTAGAACTCCCGATTCGTCAGATTGTCCAGCGCGATGTTGAATTCCACGCCGCGGCGGATCCGCCGCGAAACGCCGAGATCGAACACGGTCAGCCCGCCGGCTACGATCGACGGATCCCCGCCGTCGAGCCGGTAGTGGTTGATGGCCCGCATGCGCAGCGATCCGCTCCAGCCTTTCCAGGAGGAGACGGTCAGACCGGCGTCGGCGGCAAAGTGCGGCGCGCTGTCCACGTAAATCCTCGGCAACGCTCCCCGGTAAAACGCATTGGCCACCTTCGTGAGTCCGCCGTTCAGTGTCACTTTGTGGGTGATCTCGACGGCTGCCTTGGTCTCGAAGCCGTAGGCGCGGCTCGGACCATTGAACTCGAACGTGCCGTCATCCGGAATGTAGACCTGCTCGTGCGACCGGTCGATCCAGAATCCGTCCGTGCTCACCGAGAAACGGCCACGCCGGAAAGAGCTTCCGAGCTGATAGAAATCGGTCGTGGCGATGCGCGCGTTTCGCGGATACTGCACGACGGCCCGCGCGTCGATGGTCGAAATGCCCCGGCCGTAGTTGGCGTAAAACGTCAGCGGCAGCCGTCTCGCAGGCGTGTAGGCCAGGCTGCCCTTGGGCTGCCACCTTCCCGCGGACTCGCTGCCGCCGAGCGCTGGGTTCACGCGGTCCTTCACCTCGAACGCGAATTGATCGAAGCGCAGGCCACCGCCCGCGAGCAGTTTCCCGTGAAAGAACGTCAGGCTCTCCTGCGCATACCCCGCGCCGTTGGTGACCCGCGCATGGGCGCGCGCGGCTACGCCCGACGGGTCGCGGCCCTGCCGCGGATAAAGACCCACGTGGATCTGGTTACCGTGAAAGTTGCCGCCGCCGGTCAGCAGGCCCTGCACGGCCCCCAAGCGGTGCGGCCGCAGGTACTGCGCGTTGGCGCCTTCCTGCAGGCGCGAGTCGTGCTGCTGAATCGCGTCCCCGTGCGCCGGATCGTTCAGAAAAAACGTGAAATTCGAATACAGGTCGAACAGCGAGCGTCCTGCGAATCCGTCGATCTTGAACGTATCGCCTTTCGAGCTGTCCTGCCGGTAGTAGAGCGCTGCCGTGCCGGACCGGACCCGGCCCCCATCCGTCGCATCCACGAATCCGAACCGGTCCAGCCGCCCCGCCGCCACCTCGTCCAGAGGAACTTGACCCGATGAGAGGAAATCGCTGCGCGCTGCGTTGAACCGGAATCCGAGGCTCCGGCGCGAGGATAGACGGCGCGTGTAATTCCCGGTGAAGTTGTCCCGCCGGTAATTCAGCGGATTCTGAAAAGGCCCTTCCGAATAGGAGCCTTCGTAGGCCAGCAGCCCGTCGGCGTTCTTCAACTCGGGACTGAAGCCCAGGAACCCCCGGTAGGTGTTGAACGAGCCGCCCTGGATCCGCGCGGTAATCTGGTCCGGCAGCGATTCGCGCAGCTTGATGTGGACCACGCCCAGACCGCTGAAATCGCCGTACTCGGCGCTGAACGGTCCGTTGATGATGCTCACCTCCTGCACCAGCTCCGGCGTCAGGCTCTTCAGCGCCCCCAGGTATCCCTGCCCGTGGCCCTGCGTCCCCTGATTCTGCTGGACGTCGTCCACCAGCACCTTCAGCCCGCCGTTCACCCCCCCGTGATCCAGATTGAATCCGAAGCGCCGGATCTCGAGCGACTTGCCTCCTCCTTCATGCTGGCCCGCGTTGATGCCGGCCTCGAGCGCATGAAAAATCTGGTCGTCCCGGGAAAACAGCGTGCGCTCGAAAATTTCCGCGTTGCGGCGATCGATGGCGGGCTCGACCGGCGTGGCCGTGATCACCACGCTCTGCCGCAAAACGGGTATCTCGGCCGTGTCGGACTTCCCTTCCGTGTGATTCTGCCCGAAGCAGGTCAAAACAGCGGCAATCAGCAGGAACGAACGCATCCGGTATGTGCTACGTTTTGAAAAATAGTAATACTACCATGACTACGAAAGGCGCTGTCAAACGGTTTTTGGCGCCCTATCATGAAGAGGAAGGTTCATGCTCCTGCGGACTTTATTCTGCGTCTTGTGGATGGCCTGGCTGCTGCCCGCGGCCGAGCCGTCGGACCGCGCCGTCGCCGAATGGGTCATCCGTCAGGGCGGCAGTCTGACCCTCGAAGGGCGCCTCGACCCGATCTCGAATCTGGGCGGCCTGCCCCCTGGCGATTGGCGCATCCGGGGAATCAACCTGGTCGGCACGCTGGTCGAGCCGTCGGATTTGAAGCGGTTGAGCGGGCTCCACGGCCTGCGCGACCTGGAATTGCCGGGCCCGCAGTGGAACCCGGGAGCGGGCAGCAAGCTCGACGCCAACGAGGAGTTCGCCGCGCTGGCCGGCCTGACCGGGCTCGAGAAGCTGCATTTCAGCCTGCATTTCCTGACCAACATCAACGTCCAGGACAAAGGGCTGGCCCACCTGGCGAAGCTCACTCATCTGAAGGAGCTGCGGCTGGCCCAAACCCGGGTCAAGGGACGGACGCTGACGCCGTTTGTCGAGCTGCGCTACCTCGACCTCAGCTACACGCCGTTCGACGACGAAGGCCTGGCCAACCTGGAGAACATGAAGCAGCTCTCGAAGCTGTACCTGCGGGATACCTATGTGACGGATCAGGGGCTGCCCCGCCTGAGCGGCCTCACGAACCTGACCGAGCTCGATCTGTACGGAGCGCGAATCACCGACACGGGCCTCCCATATCTCAAAAACCTGACCGCGCTCCGCAAGCTGAACCTGCTCGGCGCCGCCGTCACCGACTCCGGCCTCGACCAGCTCGCGGGCATGACGGAGTTGCGCGAGCTGAACCTCTACCGCACCCAGATCACCAACGCCGGACTGGAGCGTCTGCGGTCGATGAAACACCTCTCTTCTCTCGACCTGCGCTACACGCGCGCCACCAAGGCCGGCATCGACTCGCTGCGCGCCAGCCTGCCCGATTGCCGGATCACGTTTCTCGACGCCTCCGTCCGGCGCGCCGGCGCCCCGCCCAAGACGGGCAGCCTGGCCGAGTGGGTAAAATCCCTCGGCGGCATGTACGCTCCCGGCAAAATCTCCCTGGCGGCGACTCAGGTGTCCGACACTCAGTTGCAGCGGCTGGCCGGGGAGGCCGGCCTTCGCGAACTGAATCTGGAATCCACCGAGATCGGCGATGTGGGCATGGCGACGGTGGCGACACTGACCGGCCTCACGCACCTCAATCTGAACAATACGACCGTGTCCGACGCCGGGCTGGCGCGCCTGGCCGGGCTGAAGAACCTCCGCTCGCTGAGCCTGAACTACACGCTGATCGAGGGCGATGGCTTGGACGCACTGTCCGGCCTGACCGAGCTGCGGCTCTCCGGAACCGCCATCGGCGACGACGGCCTGCAGAAACTGGCCGCGCTGCGGAATCTGGAGTACCTCGCGCTCTCTTATTCCGACGTCGGAAACGAAGGATGGGAGCGCCTGGCCGGATTGAAGAAGCTCTGGCGGCTCGATCTGGCGGGAACCGACGTCGGCGATGCCGGGTTATCGAAGATCGCCGCCCTGTCGGGGTTGAAGCATCTTTCGCTCAGCTATAACCGGTTCACCGACGCCGGATTGAAGCACCTGGCGGGGCTGAAAAATCTCACCGAGCTCGATCTGATCCGAACTCGCATCGACGATAAAGGTATGGATTCGATCGGCGCGCTCCCGGCGCTCACCCGG
>DATJFH010000225.1:0-2345 GCA_035495815.1 Bryobacteraceae bacterium | reverse complement strand
GTCGGCAACCCGGAAGTAGGACAGTCCTGGGGGTTCTGGGCGTTATCCCGTCGGCGGGTCCGAGGAGGCCGGCGGCCCGGTCGCGATGTTCCGCCGTCGCCATGAAGCAATTTTACTTCCCCCTCGGGATTGACCCAAAGGACGGGACCCTCGGACGAGGCGTGGTGATTTACGAAATGGTTGCAGATGTGTCGAGGTGGCCGGTCAAGTCTTCTGGACTGAACTCTTTTCAAAAAAGTTCGCCCTCCCGGCTGATTCGACGCCAAGATGGGCGACATATCATTTCGATTGCCCGCTGCCGCGCTCCCTCCCGGCCCAGTACTTCTTCATGCGCTCTGAGACAACGTGCCGTTCATCCGGGCCCATGGACTTCCGGCCACGCCGCTTAGGCAATTTCGGTGTCGCCGCCAACGCCTTTGACTGCTGCTGTTCCACGGCCGCAATCAGGTCATCGAGCTTTTCGCGCTGTTTGCATAATGCGGCGATGAGTTTTCGTAGCGTCATCTTGATTTGCGGGGCGGCGGACACCCTGGTGCGCCGGGAATCATTCGGCGTCTCATTGTTCGTACATGCTGGCCGCTCATTTCCGGCGCCATGCCCAGATGCAGATTAATGACGGCCGCGAGCGCGGGAAAGAAGACTTTGAGGTGCCCTTCTCTCCCGGACCATAATCACACGCTCGGCAGTTTAGGTCGGCGGCCCGCGTACTACAGGCGTACCAGCCATGCAGGTCCTGGAACTAGAGCGGATGGATCGATCCGGCACTTCACCTTCGCGTTGGGCTGGTTGTCACGCAGGCAAGCGTCTGGTCGAGTGCTGGACAAAAAATTCGGTGTGACAAAGTGGGCGTTTCGGCTGTGGCCGGTCGAACTTGAGCTCCGGCGCCGATAGCCATCGGACCCTAACGTCCGGTCGTTTCCCCCGTGCTTAGGCTGGAGTATCTACTGAACGAGCATCATCCGTACTTTATCGAGTACTGGCGCTCAATGCAGCGCGCAGACGGCGGCGTGAACCGCGGGCAGGCTGCTCGCCGAGCGTGGTGCTGAGATAGCGGCGGCGCCCGGCATGTCGAGCGGCTGAACGCCGGCCGCCGGCGCGCGCGGGAAGAGTGGAAGAAGAGGTGGGCGCTCCATACATTGGACGCAGACGGCGGCGTGAGCCGCGGGGCGGGCGGCTCACCAGGACACCGGCAGCGGCACGCGGGCGACGACTGCGCACTGATCAAGAAGCTCGGGCTGTCGATGTTGAATGGTATCAGTAGTTAACTTGACAACCGGCCAGAGCGCCGGGTTTCCGCCCGCGTCCGCTACGGCAATATTCATCGACTGGCCGATCTCGTTCCCCGCGATTTGGTCGGCACGACTTCGCGCTTCGCGGCCTGTGAGTCCGCAACCGATGCCGCACGTAGCCGACTTTTGCTCATCCGCTACTTGCGGCCAAGGACGAACCGCGAGTTTAGAATGCCGCCGCACCCGCCTCAGCGACGGAGTGATCCTGAGCGCCGGACCCACCACTGACGCCAATCGCGCCGACTACCTGGCCGTTCTTCTTCAATGGAATGCCACCCGCGAAAATCATGATTTTCCCGTCATTGGATGCGTGAATGCCAAAGAACTGGTTGCCCGACTGCGAATGTTCCGCTAGGTCCTTCGTCGCGATATCGAATGCCCGTGAAGTGAACGCCTTCTTAATCGAGATATCGATGCTGCCCATCCAGGCGTTATCCATGCGAACGTGCGCGACCAGGTTTGCGCCCGCGTCCGCCACGGCAATGTTCATCGGCTGGCCGATCTCGTTCGCTTTTTTCTCAGCCGCAGCGATTACACGGCGCGCGTCGTCTAGAGAAACTCCCAAGTAATTTTCTGACATCCTACTTTTCGCGCCTCCTTCGGACTTGATTATAGAGTAATGTTCCACGTTTCGGATCAAGGCTGAAGCCGCCGCCCGTAACGGTCCGGAACGGAGACTGTACGCGGCAGGCCTGTTGATGACCACCGGAGCGCGGACGCGCCGTTTACCGCGTGGACACTGTCCTCTCATGGCCGAGCCGCGCGCCCACGAGCGCCAAGCAGCCGAAGAGCTGGGCCAGCGAGGAGAACGGGAACCTCAGCAACATGATCGAGCGGGTGAACGCCGGCCGCCGGCGGGTGCGGGAAGAGTGGGAGAAAAGGCAAGCACTCAACGCAGCGCCGCAGCCGGCGGCGTGAACCGCGGGCAGGCTGCTCACCGAAGGCGGGCGCTCAAATGCAGGGACGCAGGCGGCGGCGTGAACCGCGGGCGGGCTGCTCACCGAGCGCGGCCTCGGCCTCGACCACGCAGAGAAGCCGAGCGCGAACTAAAACGAT
>DATJFH010000224.1:0-6487 GCA_035495815.1 Bryobacteraceae bacterium | reverse complement strand
GACACAGGTATCGGCATGACGCCGGACCAACTCGCGCGCATGTTCCAGGCGTTCAGCCAGGCCGATGCCTCGACCACGCGCAAGTTCGGCGGCACCGGGCTCGGCCTGGCCATCTCCAAACAGCTCGTGGAAATGATGGGCGGCTCCATCTGGGTGGAGAGCGAATTGGGACGCGGCTCCACCTTCACCTTCCTCGCCCCCTTCGGAAAACATACCCTCGATGGCCAGGCTCGGGCCGGCTCGGATGGCAAAGCATCCCTGGCCGGCTGCCGTACCCTGATCGTGGATGACCGCGACGGCTTCTCCGCCACCGCCCGCGAGTACCTGGAC
Organism: Bryobacteraceae bacterium; assembly: GCA_035495815.1. Classification (GTDB taxonomy): domain Bacteria; phylum Acidobacteriota; class Terriglobia; order Bryobacterales; family Bryobacteraceae; genus DATJFH01. The sequence goes on along the minus strand of DATJFH010000224.1, from coordinate 6,157 downwards.
CTGCTCGGCTGCCGCGCCGAAACCTGCCGCCGGTCCGAGGCCCTCGGACGGCTCCGCGAAGCGACACACGGCAGAGATCCCTTCCGTCTCGTCCTCGTCGATTTGAGTCCTCCGGAGCCCGAAATCTTTGCTCTCAGCCGCGCCATCGCCACCGATCCCGCCATCACCCCGAACGTCCGCGTCTGCTGCACCGAATCTCCGCTGCGCGGCGAAAACCGCCTCAAGGAGTTCGGCTTCGCCGCCGCCATGCAGAAGCCCGTTACCCCCGCCCTCTTGCAGGAGACCCTGGTCGCCGCCCTCACCGCCGCCGGGTAAATATAAAATCTGAAATGTCAGATCGCAGTAGAATGGATCGTATGAAGCGTCGCGACCTGTTTGGCTACTCCCTGATCGTCTTGGCGGACCCCGCAGTCGCTCAGACGCTCAGGCCTCAACCTCCACCTCCCGGCGGCAAGCCCGACTTCGAACGGATCGCCCCCTCGGGCCCCCCCAAAAATCGAAGCCAGGCGGAGCCCCACATGCGCCTGGTCGACCTCGAGACCGACGTGCTGGTCGCCGGAGGCGGTCTGGCGGGAATCTGCGCCGCCATCTCCGCCGCCCGTCAGGGCGCCCGCGTCGTCCTCCTCCAGGACCGCTCCCGGCTCGGCGGCAACTCCTCGAGCGAAGTCAAAATGCACGTGGTCGGCGCCAACCAGCACACCGGACGGCCCGGATGGCGCGAAGGAGGCCTCATCGAAGAACTGCGCCTCGCCGACGCCGTCAACAACCACCAGCGCTGCTGGGAGCTGTGGGACCTCTTGCTGTACGACAAAGTGGTCAGCGAGCCCAATATCACCCTGCTGCTCGAAACGGTTCTCTATTCGGCCGCCGTCAAAAATGGACGCATTCAGGAAGTGAGCGCCCGCTGCGACAAGAGCGAGCACATCTACCGCATCAAGGCGAAAATCTTCTGCGACTGCACCGGCGACTCGCGCCTCGGCCTCGAAGCCGGAGCGGAAATGCGCAGCGGGCGCGAGTCCCGCGCCGAGTTCGGCGAATCGCTGGCCCCCGAAAAAGCCGACAACGAGACGCTCGGCTCGAGCATCCTGTTCACCTCCCGCCTCTACCGCGCCGCAATGCCCTTCACCCCGCCCAAATGGGCCCGTAAAGTGACCGGGGATCAGTTGCTGCACCGCAAAATCAACTCCTGGGAGTACGGCTACTGGTGGATCGAATGGGGCGGCGACAAGGACATCCTGCGCGACAACGAGCGGATCCGCTTCGAGCTGCTCTCCATCGTCATGGGCGTCTGGGACTACATCAAGAACAGCGGCGAATTTCCGGACAGCAAATACTGGGCCATGGACTGGGTCGGTATGATGCCCGGAAAACGGGGCGGACGCCGCCTCGTCGGCGATCATATTCTCACCCAGCACGACCTCATGAAGGGACGGTTCGAAGACGCCGTGGCCATCGGCGGCTGGCCCATGGACGATCATCCCCCCGGTGGCTTCGATCGCCCGGACCTGCCTCCCAACACGACCCTCAAGCCGCCCGAGGTGTATGACATCCCGCTGCGTTCTCTCTACAGCCGCAATATCGGAAACCTCATGATGGCCGGACGCAATATCAGCGCAAGCCATGTCGCCTTCACCTCCGCTCGCGTGATGGCCACCTGCGCCGTCATCGGGCAGGCCGTGGGGACGGCCGCCGCCCAGTGCGTCGAACGCGGCATGCTGCCGAAGGACCTGGCGCGTGACCCGCGGCAGCTGACCCGCCTGCAGCAGACCTTGCTGCGCGACGACCAGACCCTCAAAGCCCGCGCAAATCAGGACCCGCGCGACCTCGCCCGGCAGGCCGCCGTCACCGCCTCCGCCGAAGCAGGCTCCGCCCGGGCCGCGCTCGTGCTCGATGGCTTCCTCCGCGACATCCCCGATAAAAAAGGCGATCCCGCCGAAATCCACCACTGGGCCGCCCCGCTGCCGGATGGCAAGCCCGCTTGGATCGAGCTGCGCTGGCCGAAGCCGCAGCGCCTCCGCCAGATCCAGATCACCTTCGATTCCGGCTTCAAGCGCCAGTTGACCCTTACCTCTTCCGATTCGCAGAACGCCAACATCGTCCGCGCTCCCCAGCCGGAAACCGTCCGGGACTATCGAGTCCTGTCGCTCTCGCCGGACGGCCGCCGCCGCGAGCTCGCCGCCGTCAAAGGGAATTTCCAGCGGCTCAACCGCCATCGTTTCGAGCCCGTGGAAACCCAGGCTGTGCGCATCGAGATCGAGGCCACCAACGGCATCGATCAGGCGCGAATCTTCGAGATCCGCTGCTACGCCTGATACGGCGCACCGGTCAGAAGGACAGCCAGGCTCCAGCCAGTGGCTGCTGTTCGACTCCCGGTCTGCTCCAGTCGCAAACCCCCGCCGGAAAAATCTTCGCCAGTCGCCCTTTCTCCTCCTCCGTCAGCCCCGCCGGGTAGTCCGCCCAATCGAGCGGCTTCAGCTGGCACTTCAGGACGTCGTTAGACGCCGGTCCCCCGGCCGCCATCCGCGGCGATGGAAAATCGGGATAGATTGCGCCGCACTGCCCCGCGCCGAAAACCTGCTCCTCGACGATCCTCTCCCCGTTCGCCCTGTAGCATGAGTCCACCAGCTCCGCGGGCCTCGCGCGCTCGATTTTCTCGAGAACCGGATCGCTGGATTGATCCTTGCCCAGCCGCGTCAGCCATTCGTCCATCTTGTCGATCCCGTACTGGACCAGTGAATTCGACCCGCTCACCAGAAGAACATGATTCGAAGCCGTGCCGTTCGCTCTCCGCAGCCGCTGCCGCAGCGAGAAGGAGTGGTACTTGAGGTGAATGTCTCCGTTCGGCGATTGATCGCGATACCCCCGCAGGTCCAGAATCGGCAGCCTGCTCAGTCCGCCCCCGCCGTTCGTCACGCGGCCGGTCTGATAAGCGGCCCGCAGCGCCAGTGGATCGGCCGCCGCCCGAGTCGGGACCAGGTTTCCATCCTGATCGTAACCGCCGATGGATTCGTTCAGTTCGAGAAACTGCGTTGCGTTGATCGTCCCGCTCCGGAGCGCCGCCAGCCCGTATTGCACCCCGGTGTTATCGACCGGCCGCCGCGCGAACCCGCTGCCCGGATCGCGGCCATAGACGTTCACCGTGTGGTCGAATACGTCGCAGCGCGCGCCGCCCGGGTTCGCCGCCGCGTCGTAGCGCAGCGCCGTCGGCAGTTCCGCCGGGCAGAAAACCGCGGGATGGATCCGCCGTGCCTGGACTGCCCCCGCCGCCACGCTCTTCAACTCCGCCACCCCGGCGACCGCGCGCTTTTGCTCCTCCGTCAGCGCGTCGGGCCGTCGCGTGAAGTAATTCTGCAGAAGCTGAAAATCGGTCAGCATCTGGATCGTGGCCAGCACGTCCGGAAACGTTGCGCTCGGCATGATGCCGTCCAGCAGCCCCGGATAATTGTCGGAGATCTGGAGCTGCTGATACGAGCCCCCCGAGCCGCCCTCTCCCATCGTGAACGCCGGCGGTCCGTAGGCTTCAATGAACCGCTCCTTGACCATCATCATCGTCTCCGCCGCAATCAGGTCCGAACAGTTGTTGCCGAACACGTTCAACGTCGCCGAGGCCTGCGCATATCCCTTCCCGAGCGTGACCTCGTCCAGGATCCCGCCGATCCCGATCGACACTCCTTGTTTGAACCAGCCCCCCGAACAGCCGCCGCCGAATGTGTAGATCAGCCGCCGGTTCCAGCTCTTGGGAGGCGAGAGCGGCCCCGGCGCCGGTTCCCCGTTCGGGTCGTGGAGAATCGCCGTCTGGTAAATCGCCCGGTTGATCGTGCCGGTTTCCACCCGTACGATGAACGGCGCCTTCTGTCCGCTGGAGGTCACCGTCCACGCCACATCGGGCGGCGGCTCGCCCGGATTCGGAAGCGGTTTGAAGGCCGCCTTCCCCCGGACCGCCCCGGGAACCACGGACGCCGGCTTGTAGACATAATGCACCACCGTCCGCGACGAACAGTCTTTGTCCAGGGGCGCCCCTAGCGTGCTTCCGTCCGGCAATTGGAAGGCGTCCGTGGAGCAGACGAACGGCTGCTCCTGAGGCCCGGAGAAAACAGGCCCGCGGCTCGGATGATTGGTGAGGATCAGTTGTCCCGAAGGGCCTTTGTCCCCCGCCGTAACGTCGGTCGTAACGTCCAGCCGGTTGCGTCCCGGTTCCAATCCCGTTACCAGGCCCGTCAGCGATCTCCCCGATGGGTCCGGCTGGAACACGGACGTGACCTCGCGGCCGTTCAGCCGGATGATCGCCTGTCCCGCCATCACCGCTGCCGGCAGATCGACTCTCACCAGCGCGTCACCTCCGCTGATGCGGTCCGGACGGTTCGAGAGCGAGGTGACGCCTATCGCCGGCTCCCCCGCCCGCCCCACCGCCGCGGCCGCCAGCATCGCGGCCAGGAGGCCGCAAAACGACACCACCTCTGAGGTGTGACCCGCACTCCAACGGCTTCTCTGCATCTGGACCGGAATTATAAGCGACCCGCCGGTCACGCACAAGCGAACTTTATTTCGCAGGCCCCTAAGTCCCACCCGCCCAGGGATCCTGGTTCTCCGCTTCATTCCAGCCACGGCCCGACCGGATAATTCTTACCGGTCCGCCATGCTATCTTCGAACCGGGGTCATCGGCAGTCATTCGCCTGACTGGATAAACCGTTCCCGAATCTGATCCTTAAGTGTTGCGGTTTTGGAAATTTGAGCCATAATAGGGGTCAAGCAAAGTGGGTCGGAAACGCGGATGGGTGGACGTTGGCCAGTTGCCTACGGATGGAACTTTGGGTGCATTGTCTATGACGATGTCCGCGATCAGCGTTCGCCGGATCCGGTTTTCGCTCTTTAACTGGGTTCCTCTTCTCTCACTCCTCCTGTGCCCGGCCGTTCGAGCCCAAAGTGTCATGGAAGGCTCCGGCCCGGGCGGGCTGGTCCGGACGTTCAATACCGATAACGCTATCCTCGAAGCCCAGGACCCGCGCAAAGACCTCCCCTGTACTGTGAATCCCATCAAGCCGCAGCTCGGCTTCGATATGAAGTTTCACGCGGGCTATGAGATCAGCATCCCCCTGCGTGAGCTCTCCGGCGCCGAAGACCTGCTGACCACCATCTTCCGGATCACGCCCGATAATAAGAAGGATGAGCCGACCTATCTGTCGCAGCGCATCAGCGTCCCGTCCATCGAGCCCGACGCCCACGGCAACGCCTACCTCCAGGGCTACTACGACATCGGCGAGGGAAAGTATCACGTCGACTTCCTGATTCGCGACCGCAGCGAGCGCGTGTGCTCTTTCTATTGGGAGACGGAGGCGTCGCTGCCCGGAAAAGAAAAGCAGCTGTCGCTGGTCATGGCGCCGAACACCGTGGCCGCCTCCGAACGGGAGCCCTTCAAGGAGGAGCCTCCCGTCGACAGGTCGGCCGATGCCACGCAGGGCGACGGTCCCTTGAACGTGAAGGTGCTCGTGAACTTCGCTCCCCAGAATTCCCGCGCCGCCACGCTGCAGCCGCTCGATATGAATGCGCTGGTCGCCATCCTCCGCAGCATCGCGCGCGAGCCGCGCATCGGAAGATTTTCCATCGTCGCTTTCAATATGCAGGAGCAGCGTGTCCTCTACCGCCAGGAAGCCTCCGAGCAGATTGACTTTCCCGCCCTCGGCGAGGCCTTGAATTCACTGAAACTCGGCACCGTCGATTTGAAGCGTCTCAGCCAGAAACACGGCGATACCGAGTTCCTCACCGACCTTATCAATAAGGAGATGAAGGACGCCAAGCAGCGGCCCGACGCCCTGATCTTCGCCGGTCCCAAAGTGATGCTGGACGCCAATGTGCCGCAGGATTCCTTGAAGGAGATCGGGCAGGTCGAGTACCCGGTCTTCTACATGAATTACAACTTCAACCCGCAAAACAATCCCTGGCGCGACGCCATCGGCAATACCGTGAAGTTCTTCAGAGGCGCCGAATACACTATCAGCCGCCCGCCCGACCTCTGGCGCGCCTGGACAGAGATCATGTCCCGTATAGTAAAATTTAGAATAGGGCGAAGGGAAGCAGGAGCTTCGTCCCAATGAGGCATGCGGGTTTACCTTCTTGGTCTGGTTTTCGCCTGCGCCAGTTCACTGCCGGCGCAACAGT
>DATJFH010000223.1:0-11685 GCA_035495815.1 Bryobacteraceae bacterium | reverse complement strand
TATGCTCGATCTCCGCGTTCCCTCCGGCTTGTTTTTCGCCATTGTGGGGCTGGTCGTGTGCGGGATGGGCGTGTTGTCTCGGGACAATCGCGCCGCGCTCACCGAAGTGAACGTGAACCTCTACGGTGGCCTCGTCATGCTGGTATTCGGCTCCGTGCTTCTGGTTCTTTCGCGGAGAAGCGCGTGACGCGTGCGTTCCGAGCCCCGGGACGCGTCAATCTGATCGGCGAACATACCGACTACAACCTGGGATTCGTGCTCCCCATTGCCCTCGACCTGGCGTGCGTGGCTACGTCTGCGCCCGCGGGAGACGGACGGCTCCACGTCAGCACGGAGAACCTGGGCAAGTCCGGCGAATGGGATATCGCTGGTCTGGCGTCTCGGGCGCCTGCCGGCGACTGGACGGATTATGTAATCGGAGTGGCGCGGGAACTGATCGCCGCCGGATACCCGCTGTCGGCTCAGCGCATTCGAGTCCACAGCTCCGTGCCCGCCGGTTCCGGGCTCAGCTCGTCGGCGGCTCTTGAAGTTTCGCTCGCGCTGGCCATGCTGGACGGCAGGCCGATCGAGCCTCTGGAACTGGCGCAGCTCTGCCAGCGGGCTGAACGCGGATTCGTGGGAGTTCCGAGCGGCATCATGGACCAATATGTCGCGATCTTCGGCCGGGAGGGATCCGCGATCGAGATCGATTGCCGCAGTCTCACGCATCAGGTGGTCACCCTGCCGCGGGACGTCCGCATTCTGGCGGTGAATTCGATGGTGAAGCACCAGCTGGGACAGTCCGCTTACAGGCAAAGGACCGAGGAGTGCGCCGCGGCGGTCGAAATCATTCGGACTCGCTATCCGCAGACGCGAAGCCTGCGGGATGTGGACTCCGGCATTCTCGCCGAAATGGAAGGACAGCTTCCCGAGCCGATCCGGCGCCGCGCCCGCCATGTGGTCAGCGAGGATGAACGCGTGGGACAGTTCGTAGCGGCGTGCGGCGCGGGCGATGTGGCGCGCATGGGCCGGCTGTTCGTGCAGTCGCATCGCAGCCTGCAACTCGACTACGAAGTGAGCTGTGCGGAGCTGGATTTCCTGGTCGACACGGCGGTCGGGATGAATGGCGTTTTCGGCGCCCGAATGACCGGCGGAGGGTTTGGCGGCTGCACCGTGAACCTGGTCGACCCGGCGGCTGCGGCTGGTTTTGAAAGCGAAATCGCGAAACGGTATGAGCAGCGGTTCGCGGTTCGACCGCAGGTGTTCGGTTGCCGTCCTTCGGGCGGCGCGGCGGAAATTCGGGCGTAGCCAGGTAGGCTGGCAATCCTGGCCCACGCTGTTAATCGTCCTGTCGCGCCTCGAAGCCCGGGTCAATGGCTCGCCTTGATCGTTTGCTGGCGCCCCGAATTGACCCGCGACCCGCGCCGTTCTTCCGGGTCCAGATCCGGACGCCGGCTCGCGGCGGCCCTGGTGACGAGTGATAATCTTTCTATAGCGCCTGGAAGCGCGGGTGAAAGCCAATGATGAGAGAAGCATGGATGACGCTCGCCTGGGCTCCGCTGGTCCTGGGCTCGGCCGCCGCGGCAACCGGGGATCCCGTGGCGTCCAAAGCCGCCGCCATTCTCCAACAACGCTGCCTGGCCTGCCACAACGAAAAGGCATCCATGTCGGACCTGCGGCTCACGGGCCGCGAGGACGCGCTCCGCGGGGGCAAGCGCGGTCCGGCAATTCTGCCCGGCAAGGCCGAGGAAAGCCTTCTGTATCAGGCCGTGACCCACGCCGGCAAGCTCAACATGCCGCCCGGGCCCAAGCTTTCCGACGACGAAATCGAATCCCTGCGCGCCTGGATCGAGAAGGGCGCCGCCTGGCCGGCCTCGTCGATCGCTCTCAAAGACAAGGACTGGTGGGCTTTCCATCGGCCGCAGCGTCCGCCGGCGCCGCGGGTTACCGGCGCCAAGACGGGGATCGACGCTTTCATTCTCGAGAAGCTCCGCGCCGCAGGGCTCGAGCCTGCTCCCGAAGCTGACCGGCTGACTCTGCTGCGCCGCGCCTGCTTCGACCTGCACGGCCTTCCGCCCACCGAAAAGCAGATCAGCGATTTCCTGAACGACAAAGCGCCGGACGCCTGGGAGCGCCTGATCGATGCGCTGCTCGCATCGCCCCGCTATGGCGAAAAGTGGGGACGCCACTGGCTCGACCTGGTTCGTTACGGCGACACTTCCGGCTTCGAGCAGGATCCTTATAATCTCGAAGCGTGGCGCTACCGCGACTGGGTGATCAAATCCTTCAACGACGACAAGCCCTACGACCGCTTCGCCAAGGAGCAGCTCGCCGCGGACGAGCTTTACCCGGACGAGCCCGAAGCGCGCGTGGGAACCGGCTTCTACCGCGTCGGTCCCAACCGCGACATGCTCTTCAAAGTGGAAGAGCTGAACGTCGTCGAGAAGCTCACCGATTACGTCGATACCACTTCGCAGGTCTTCCTCGGGCTGACGGTGGGCTGCGCGCGATGCCACGACCACAAATTCGATCCCATTCCGCAGCGGGATTTCTACCGCATGCAGGCCATCTTCGCGCCGGCGGTGAACGACCGGGTTTTTCTGGAATACAACACGGCCCGATTCTACGACCTGGCGTCCAACGGGCGCGAATACAAGCTGCGGGTGATCGGCGGGCAGATCGATCACATTCAAGGCCCCTACCGGAAGAAACTGCGCGACGCCCGGATCGCCAGGCTGACGCCCGCCGACCAGGCAGTGCTCAAAATGAAGCCTGAGGAGCGCACGCCGGAGCAACAGGCGCTGGCAACCAATTCCGAGGCGAAGATAAAGGTAAGCGACGACGCAGTGCGCGCCGCGCTGACGCAGGCCGACGCCGAACGGCTGCACGCGATCGAGAAGAAGCTGGTGTCGCTGTTCGCCGGACACGCTCCGCCGCCGATGGCGCCGGGCGTGATCGACGTGGGCCGCGAAGCCCCGCGGACGTATGTGGCGCTGCGCGGAAATCCGGATGCCCGCGGGGAAGAGGTGAAGCCGGGCTTCCTCAGCATCCTTGGCGGCGGAGACATTCCCGAGCCGCCGATCGAAGCCAAGAGCACGGGACGCCGCAAAGCGCTTGCCCAATGGATGGCCAGCGCCGAAAATCCCCTGTTCGCGCGCGTGATGGTGAACCGGATCTGGCAATTCCATTTCGGCTCGGGACTGCTGCCGACCGCGAGCGACTTCGGGACCCGCGCCGGAAAACCGTCGCATCCGGAACTGCTCGACTGGCTGGCCACGGAGTTCGCGGCGCGCAAGTGGTCCATGAAGGCGATGCACCGGCTGATCATGACGTCCGATGCGTACCGGCGCGGAGCGGCCGTCTCGGACGCGGCGCGGAAGAAAGATCCGGCCAATGCGCTGCTTTCGCACTTCAGCCGGCGGCGTCTGCAGGCCGAAGAGATCCGCGACGCGGTCCTGCTGGCGAGCGGCAAGCTGAATCTGAAGATGGGCGGAATGCCGGTGGTCCCGCCGCTCGAGGCCGAAGAGCTGTTCGGGATCATCGGAAACCCGGAGAACGCCTGGATCGTGACTCCGGAAGCGGAAGAACACGGGCGGCGGAGTATCTATCTGCTGCTGCGGCGGACATTCCAGAATCCGATGTTCGAAGCGTTCGACGCGCCCGACGGGGTGCTCTCCTGCTCGCGGCGGAACGAGAGCACGACTGCGCCGCAATCGCTGGCGATGCTCAACAGCCGCTTCATGCTGGAGCAGGCGCGGGCGCTGGCGGCCAAGGTCAGTTCGGCGCAGGAGGCCTGGCGGCGGGTGCTGGGCCGCGATCCTGGTGAAACAGAGCTCGCCGAAGCGGAGAAGTTCGTGGAACGGCAGACCGCGCGGCTGGGGTCTAAGACCGCGGCGTACGCGGAGCTGGCGCGGGGTTTGATGAATCTGAACGAGTTTCTTTATGTGGAGTAGGTCAGGCGAGCTGAACATCCCATGACGCGCAGAGAATTGCTATCGAAAACAGGCGGCGCCTTCGGCATGGTGGCGCTTTCCGGCTTGCTGGAGGCGGCCTCGATCAACCCGCTTGCGCCCAAGCCGCCGCACGCCCCGGCTAAAGCGAAGGCTGTCATCTACCTGTTCATGCACGGCGGCGTGAGCCACGTGGACACGTTCGATCCGAAACCGGAGCTGACGCGGCGCAGCGGCCAGCCGCTATCGGTAGAACTGGCGAAGACGATCAAGACCAGCTTCATTCACGATCCGACCAAAGCCATTCTGCGCGGCTCTCCCTGGCAGTTCAAGCCCGGCGGCCGCTGCGGGCTCCCGGTCTCCGACCTCTTCCGGAACGTGCGGGACCGCATGGACGACATCGCCGTGATCCGAAGCTGCTACGGCGACATCTTCGATCATGCCCCGGCGATCTACCTCCGCAACTCCGGATCTCAGTTTCCCGGACGGCCATGCCTGGGCTCCTGGGTCACCTACGGGCTGGGCACGGAGAACCAGAATCTGCCGGCGTTCGTCGTGATGTCGGACGGCTCGACAAAATCCGGTCCTCCCGGATACGGCGCGGGATATTTGCCGGCGGTTTATCAGGGCACTGTGTTTCGGGGCGGGCAGAACCCGATTCTCTACCTGAAGAACCCGCCGGGCGTTTCGAGCGAGGCGCAGCAGGATACCCTCGGCTTCATCGGCAAAGTGGACCGGATGCATGAGCAGGCGCGGCCGGGCGACTCGACACTCGAAGCCCGCATTGCTTCCTACGAGCTGGCTTACAGGATGCAGAGCGCCGCCCCGGAGACGGTCGATTTCAGCAAAGAGCCGGCGGCTACGCGCGCGCTGTACGGCCTCGACGACGAGCTGACAGCGGACTTCGGGCGCAAGTGCCTTCTGGCGCGGCGGCTGGTCGAGCGCGGCGTCCGCTTCATTCAGATTTATTCCGGCACGAACGTAGGTGACGATTGGGACAACGCGCACAACGACCTGATCGCCTCGCACACGCGCATGGCCGGCAAGACGGATCGTCCGATCGCCGGCCTGCTGACGGATCTGAAAGCGTTGGGACTGCTGGATTCCACGCTGGTTGTGTGGGGCGGAGAATTCGGGCGCACGCCTCTCTCGCAGGGACAGAACGGGCGCGACCATCACCCCTACGGATTCACCATGTGGATGGCCGGCGGCGGCGTGAAAGGCGGACAGGCGCTGGGCTCGACCGACGAATTCGGCGTTCAGGCCGCCGAGATGCGGGTGGACACGCACGACGTGAACGCCACGCTGCTGCGGCTGCTGGGGATCGATCACGAGCGGCTGACCTACTCGTACCAGGGCCGCGATCAGCGCCTGACCGATGTGCACGGTCAGAACGAGTTCACGAAGAAGCTGGCCGGATGAAGGGCTGAATTCCCGATTCAGCGGCCGCGGGTCACCAGACCGGCCAGCGCGCGAATGAACGCGGGCGAGTCGTTGAGGCCCGGCATCATGCGGTAGTCCTCGATTCCCAGACTTTTCGCCTGCTCGCGGTGTTCGATATCGATCTCGTGCAGGGTCTCGACGTGATCCGATACGAACGAGATCGGAACCACCAGCACATGCTTCGATCCTGCCGCCGCCAGATTTTTCACCGTTTCGTGCATCGACGGGCGCAGCCACTTCGACGCGCCGACCTTGCTCTGATAACAGGTGTGCCTTCGGGCCGGCCATCCGCCGCGCCGCCATACCAGGTCCACGGTATGCTCGATCTGCCGCTGGTAGGGGTCTCCCGCTTCGATCACCGCCACCGGAACGCTGTGGGCGCTGAAGACCATGTCGAAGTCCGCCGGATCATCCCCTTCCTTGAAACAGGCGTTCACCGCCGAGACCACCGAGTCGAGATAAGCCGGATCCTCGTAAAAGTTCTCGATCAGCCGTACGCCCGGACGCCAGCCGTTGGGCTCGAAGCAGCGGTTCCATTCGTTCACGCTGCTGCCGGTAGTGGTCTTCGAATACTGCGGATAAAGGGGCAGCAGCACCAATTCCTCCGGCGCGTACTCGGCCATTTCGGCGATGGCGGCGGTAGTCATGGGATGCCAGTAGCGCATGGCGACGGTGACCCGGACGTCCATTTTTTGGCGCAGCTCGCGTTCGAGCGCTTCGGCCTGACGCCGGGTGTTCTCCAAAATCGGCGACTTGCCGCCGATCTCCGAGTAGTGGTGCGCGACGTGTTTGGCGCGGCTCGTCGAGATCAGCTTCGCCAGCGGCTTGCGGGCCAGCCTGGCGAACGGGAAATCGATGATGTCCGGATCGCAAAACAGGTTGTACAGAAACGGCTCGATGGACTCGAGGGAATCGGGCCCGCCCAGCTGGAAAAGAACGACGCCGGTCTTCTTGGACGACATGGATTCAAACAGCCAGTTTACACTAAAGGTTATGGGTCTACCGGCGAATGCGGCGCGCGCACTCACGCACGGGTCTTACTTAGCCGTCCGGGCGGAAAAGCCCGTCCTGCCTGGCGCATCGAGCATTACCGAGGTTGAAGGAGGACGAGGCCGGGCGGGCGCTTCCGCCAGCCGGGGCGCGCGCGGAACGAAATTCCCTGGATTCGCGGCGTGCGAATCGATCTTGTTTCTGCTGTGCGCGGCGGCGCCGCTGCGAGCGCAGCCGGTTTGTCCTTCGACTCCGGTATATTCTCCCTGCGATATCGCCTTCGAGTTGAACGACGAGGAAGCAGCGGGGCATCCGAACCCTTACGTTTCGGTCGATCTGCGGGCCGAGTTCCGCTCGCCGCGGCACCGCACTTATCTGCTGCCCGCCTTCTGGGACGGCGGCCGGCGCATGGTGATCCGCTTCTCCCCCACCGAACCCGGCGACTGGGATTACAGGATCTCCGGAAATCTGAAGCGGTTCGACAATCAGACCGGGAAGTTGACGGCCACCGCAGTCGAGAACCCCGCGCTCGGTTTCATCCGCGCTGCGAACGTCCACCATTTCGCCTATTCCGACGAGAACAGGAACGTGCCGCATCTATGGACCGGCGATACCTCTCCGCGGTTCGCGTTCGAGGACCCGGCCGCGTTCCAACAGCTGCTCGACCGGCTGGAGAAGAACAAGTTCAACCACCTGCGCGGGGCGGTCCTGGGCGGCGCCTCCGACGCGGAGAAGATTTTTCCGAAGCCCGACCGCGTGGAGCCCGCGCTGCTGAAGCAGGTGGACCAGCGGATTCTGGCGCTCAACCGGAAAGGGATCGTGGCCGACCTGGTACTGGCCTGGGGCCGCGGCGAGCTGACACGGCGTTTTCCCGAATGGAAGGATCGCGAGCGCTACGTCCGCTACCTGTCGGCGCGTTACGCCGCGATGAACGTCACCTGGCAGGGAGTCGACGCGTTCGAAGAGTACGAGAACGGCCGCGAGCTGCTCAAGGAGATCGGGGGGCTGCTCAAAAAGTTCGATCCCTACCAGCATCCCCGTTCGACGGGCGCTCTGGCGACCTCCGCGCCGCTGCTCGAAGACGGCTGGATGAACTACATCACGTACCGTTCGAGCGACGACCAGGTGGGCGCGATCGAGCACCAGCTTTACGCCGCGCCGGCTGTGAATGTGGGAGTCGACCCGGGTTCCGACCCGGATACTTTCCGCCGCCGGCTCTGGAACGCGGCCATGAACGGGCAGTATCCCTCGTTCACGGCGCCCGAAACCGCAGCGCCGTTCGTCAAGGTCTGGAGCGAGTTCTTCGGCGATAGCCGTCACTGGGATCTGGAGCCGTACTTCGACGTGGATGGCGGACGGGCCCTGGCCCTCGAAGAGATCGAGTACATCGTCTACGTGGAGAAGGCGGGACAAATCGAGCTGGCGGTCGAGAAGCACGGTTACGACGTGGCCTGGTTCAATCCGATCACGGGCGAGTTCATCAAGCAGAAAAAAGATTTCAAAGGCGAGAAATTCCTGGGAGAGCCTCCCGACCGGACGCACGACTGGGTGTTGAGGCTCTCTCGCGAGGGCAAAAAAGAGGGGATGCTGAAATCGTTCCGGTTCGAGGCGCGCACCACGGTGTTGCAGGAAGTGGAACAGAGCTCGCAAAAGATTCCGTTCGAGATCGCGGCCCCCACCGGGGATGCGATATCGCTCTCAACCCCTGCGCCGTATGCCGCCAAGCTCAAGCGCGAGTCGCGCGCCACCCGCTCCATGATGTGGCTCTGGACGGGAGAGGTGGCCAGCGACAAGCAGGGCTATCGCGTGCTTGGCGCCGGACCCAAGGGAACGCTGAAGATTCCGCCCGAAATCGCCAGACATTTTCCCGCCGTGCTGCAGCTTCGTCTGGTGGGTATGAACGCCAACGGAAAGGTGTACTCGATCGACAAGATCATGCGGCTCACACCGTGATCCTGGCGATCGACACCACGCACGAATTCGGCAGCATCGCGTTGATGGCGGACGGGGAACTGCTGGAAGAGAGGCTGCTTCGCGCTCCGGACGGTTTCGGCCAGGTGCTTTACGGCCATCTGGCCAGCCTGCTCGAGGGTCATGGGCGAAGGCTCGAAGAGGTGGAGTGCTTCGCCGCCGCGTCCGGTCCGGGCTCATTCACCGGCGTGCGCGTCGGGCTGGCCTGCGTGAAAGGACTGGCCGCGGCGCTGGACCGGCCGGCGGTCGCGGTGTCGAATCTTCAGGCGCTGGCCGTGTTCGGTCGCGCGCCGTTGCGGGCCACCGTTCTCGACGCGCGCCGGGGTGAGATCTACGGCGCGGTGTACGACGCCGGACTGCGCCCGGTCTTGCCCGAGATCGTCATGAAGTTCCCGCAATGGCTCGAGACGCTGCCGGCGGGGCCGCTGGAATTCGTCTCGAGCGACTTCGGCCCGTTCCGGGGGGCGCTGGCTGGAACACGATTTAGCGGACTCCCGGTCGTCGAAGCGCCACGCGCGCTGGCGGGGGCTATCGCACGAATCGCGCAGGCTCAGTTTCGCGCGGGCCTCGCCGTCGACCCCGCCCAGTTGGACGCAAACTATGTCCGGCGGTCCGACGCGGAGCTGTTCTGGAAGGAAATCTGACGCGGCGCTTTCACGTCATCTTGCTGACCTCTGAGAATGTTCAGTCGGCGCTAGGTAGTTACCGGAACAGCGCCCGCCGCTGGGCGCCGTCCGGAATCAGCGTTGCCCAGGCGTGGCGCGATTGTCATATTGCTCGATCATGGACGCGGCTTAGCCCCTGTGTCCGGCCGCTCCATGGCTATCGCGCGCGGGAACAGGACGTTGTTCTCCAGGTGGATGTGCACGTGGAGGTCGCGCTCCAGCGCCGCCAGGCCTTCGTAGAGAGCCCGATATGTATTGCAGGCGTCCTCCGGCAGAGTGTACTGATTCGTCAGCCGGCGCATCTGCTCCAAGGCACGGCCCGCCGAATCGTGCTCGTGTTCCATCACCTCGATCGGATTGCCGACTGTTCCGAAAGGAGGCGGCGTCCACGGCAGTCCGGCCAGGGAGGATTGCTCGGCGCGCGCGATAAACGGGAACAGAATCATTTCTTCCTTGCGCATATGCATCTCCAGCTCGGCTCTGAGGCTCCCGAATACGTTGGCGAGCGGACCCAGCGTGTCGCCATGCAGCTTTCCGTGAGCCTGGAGAACACTGGCGAGCCGCCGCCCGAGGTGTGGAAACTCGCGGCGGAGGTAGCCGTGATGCGCCTCAACAATGTGGTCGATCAGCTCCTTCAATGGAGCGCTGGACCAGTCCTTCTCGGACTCCTGTCCCGCCTCCCCGGCAGCCTCCGTCTCCGCCACCAGCGCATCGGCGTCAATACCTTTTTCCCGGCAGACCTCGTCCAGGCTGCGCTGCCCGCCGCAGCAATAGTCTATGCCGTGTTCCTCGAAAATCCTGACCGCCGCCATGGAACGGGCAGCGATTTCACCGATCGTTTGCGTTGCAATTGGGTTCATCGAACCATCTCCTTTATGTTGTTTCGAGCCGGGGGCTGATAAACGCACCTCGGATCCGAAGCCATGAAGTTACCGGTCAGCGCCAGCGCCCGCGAGCGCGATCCGCCACAAAGATTGCGATAATCGCAGAAGCCGCATTTGCCCTCGATCCGATCCGCGTCGCGGATTACCTGGAAGAGTTGCGAATTCCGGTACGCGTCCTCCAGGCGGCGCGTCCGTACATTGCCGGCCGAGAGCTCCAGGAAGCCGCTCGGGAAAATCTCGCCGGTGTGCGATACGAAGAGCAGCCCCTTGCCGTCGTTGATGCCCGCCTGGCGCTGGATAAGGGACGCGGCGGGTGACGCCGGCGCCGCGCCGGTCCGTTTCCTCTGCTGGGCATGGAAACGACGGTAGTGGGGCGCCTCCGTGGTCTTGATGTCGAACGGCGCAATCAGGCTGGTGTTGTAGAGCAGCTCGAAGACCTGTTCATATTCTTCCGCTGTCAGGTCGTCTTCGAGTTGGGCGCGGCCGGTCAACACCAGGAAAAACACGCTCCACAGCCGCGCTTTGGAGTCGGCTACGAGTTGTGCGATGCGGCCGAGCTGACCGACGTTGTGGCGCGACACGGTCGTGTTGATTTGCGTCTCCAGGCCGATCCTGCCGGCGAAATGCAGCGCCGCCATCGTGCGCGCGAAAGATCCTGCGACGCCGCGGAAGCCGTCGTGGATCGACTTGTCGGGACCGTCCAGACTTACGGCCATCCGCGAAACGCCACAGTCCTTGAAGCGGGCGACAGCGGCGGGAGTCAACAGCGGGGTCGCGCTGGGAGTGACCGTTGTCCGCAGTCCCAGTCCGACGCTGCGCTCGATGATGTTGAACAGATCGGGCCTCTTCAGCGGATCGCCGCCGGTCAGCACCACGAGCGGATTGCCGAGCTCGCGGATCTGGTCGAGTACCCGGTAAGCTTCGCCGGTTGAAAGCTCCGCCTCGTTGCGATCCGGCTGCGCCGAAGCCCGGCAGTGGCGGCAAGCCAGATCGCAAGCCTGGGTCAGCTCCCAGATCAACAACATCGGCGATTCGGAAAAATCGCGCATTACGGCCTCCTTTCCAACTTACAAAGCCCGGACCCGCTGGATCGATCGTATTTTGCGGTCATCGGAATGGCTGGCTCCAAAGTCAGAATAGGTCACGCCCCACAAACCCTCCATGACTGAAGTCACACTCTTCAGAAAAAACAGGCCGGTCATCCATGGGAGACTGTCTACGATGAGCCGCTCGAAAGCCGAGATGATCCAATCGATTGATCTCTTTGCGGGACTCTCCGCAGAAGAATTGGAGTCTCTGGCGAAGGCCGCTGTTTCCGGGGAGTACGCGCATGGCGACGTGCTTTTCCTCGAGGGCCAGCCTTGCCAGGGACTGTGGGTGATTGGCGAAGGGGCGGCCAAAGTGGTCAAGACCACTCCTCAAGGCCGTCAACTCATACTCGCCATTCAGCAAGCGCCTTCGACGGTGGCGGAAGTCCCAGTCTTTGACGGCGGTCCCTATCCGGCCAGCCTGATAGCGGTCCAACAGACCACCGCGCTGTTGATTCTCACCCAGGACTTCATGCGGTTGTGCAAAAGCAGTCCGGCGTTGACGCTGCGCTTTCTAAAGGTGTTCGGGAGGCGGCTGCGGCAGTTGGTGGGCCTGGCGGAAAGGGTCACCTTCGGCACCATCCGCCAGCGCCTCGCCCTGGACTTGCTGGAACGCGCCAAGTTAGCCGGAAGCCCCTTGTTCCCATTGCGGGAGACGCAAGACGAGATGGCCAGCCGCCTGGGTACCGTGCGTGAAGTGGTGTCTCGAAACCTG
>DATJFH010000222.1:0-40850 GCA_035495815.1 Bryobacteraceae bacterium | reverse complement strand
TCCAACCCGGACACCACCGTCACCTCGCCGATCTTGCGGGGCAGCACGAAATGCACCTTACCCTGAATCGTCTTTTTGTCCGCCGTCAGCCGGCGCAGCAGATTCTCCGCCGGAATACCGTCAAGACTTGGAATCGGACCGTACCGCTCGATCGTGCGCCGGATGGTTTCCCCATCGCCGGGAGTGAGATGCCGCGTCTCTTCCGCCAGCCGCACGGCAGCCTGCATTCCGAACGCGACCGCCTCGCCGTGCAGGAATTTCGAATACGCCGTCTCCGCTTCGAGCGCGTGCCCGACCGTATGCCCGAAATTGAGGATCTTGCGCAGCCCTCCTTCCCGCTCGTCGGCCGACACCACTTCCGCCTTGATCCGCACAGATTCGGCGATGATCCGGTCGACCACGCCCGGAACCCGCGCCGCCACATCCTGCTGCCGGCCCGCAAGCAGCTCGAACAGCGGCGGACTGCTGATCACCCCGTACTTGATCACCTCGAACAAACCCGCCCGGTATTCCCGCTCCGGCAGTGTGTCCAGCGCCGCCGGATCGATCAGGACCGCCAGCGGCTGGTGAAAGCTCCCGATGAGGTTCTTGCCGGCCACCAGGTTGACGCCGGTCTTGCCGCCGATGGCCGCGTCCACCTGCGCCAGAAGCGTGGTCGGAACCTGCAGCAGCGGAATCCCGCGCATGAACACGGCGGACAGAAACCCCGCCATGTCGTTCACGATCCCTCCCCCGAACGCGATCACGATGCTCGAGCGGTCCGCCCCGCGCGCGACCATCTCTTCCGCCATCGCCTCCACCGGAGCCAGCCGCTTATGGCTCTCCCCGCCGGGCAGAAACAGCGTCTCGGTGGATCGGCCGGTTTTCAATGCATGACCCTGGTGACGCCAGACATCTTCGGTGGAGACCACGAAGATCCTGCCGGCCGTGGCGGGCAGGTATTCACCCACGCGCCCCAGAATCCCGCGCTCGACGATGGCGGAATAGTTCTGTTGCGGCGTCCTGACTTCAAACGAGGGCATATACAGCTAGGATAGGGCGCCGCATACCCGAAACGTAAGAGCGTCCGCGCTCGAGTCACGCCGCTCGTCCCATAATTTTCCCTCTGTCCTTCGCCATTTGCGCGCCCTCTCCGTCCGCTCGTCCCGGACGGCGTTGTACGCTGTAAGCGAAAGAGCTGCTCGTTCGCCGAGAGGCAGCCGACGGAAATCGTGCAAGGCCATTCCCGGGAGGTCTAAACCCTGAACAACACGGTTCAACGTTCGAGGCGAGGCTCGTCGGCCGTGGGCATTCACTAACGGCTACTGCCTTCTCCCTTTTCCGGGAGTTGGGAATCGCGATTCCTGCTGCAGCCTGGAAACCTGCATCGTATGTGAAATGTTCTTCAAAAAACGGCGATGGTCCGGCCTCGACGGCGTTTGGGGGCTCGGATCTGCGTAGCGCGGCGTCGAACCGCGTCTGCGTCCCCGGCCCGCGCGGCATCCTGCCCCGCAAAAGACCGCCTCGGCTATAATCTGATCTACCGGGAGGGTCCTTTGCGCCTCACCACACTTGCCGTCATCGTCTGCCTTGCCGCCGGCGTTCCCGCCTTCGCCCGTGAAGCGAAACTGCTGCGCTATCCGCACTATCACCAGGGCCGCGTCGTGTTCTCCTACCTCGGCGACATCTGGACCGGCGGCGAGGACGGCCGCAATGTCCAGCGCATCACCGCCAACAGCGCCCGCGATACCTACCCGCGCTTCTCGCCCGACGGCAACTGGATCGCCTTCTCCAGCGATCGCGCCGGCAACCTCGACGTCTACCTCCTCCCCTCCGCCGGCGGACCCGCGAAACAGCTTACCTTTCACTCCGCCGACGACAATGTCCTCGGCTGGACGCCCGACTCGCGCCAGGTCCTCTTCAGCAGCAGCCGCGGCGACGATTTCATGCCCAAGCTCTACACCGTCGCCGCCGAAGGCGGTCTCGAGCGCAGCGTCGGCGCGGACATGGGAGTCTACGGATCGTTCTCGCCCGACGGCCTCCGCCTCGCCCTCAACCGCAAATCGCAGACCTACTGGCGCAAGTATTACCGCGGCGCCTATCAGTCCGACGTCACCGTCCTGGACATCGCCGCCAAAAAATTCACCGACCTCACCGATTTCGACGGCATGGACAGCTGGCCCATGTGGGCTCGCGACAGCCATATCTACTTCGTCTCCGACCGCGAAGGCGGCGGCGTCAGCAACCTCTGGCGTGTGCCCGCCAAGGGCGGCAAGGCCGAACCCGTGACCGCTTTCAAGACCGGCGACGTCCGCTGGCCCGCCGTCGGCACGGACGGAAAGACCATCGTCTTCGAGCACGACTTCGTCATCTGGAAGCTCGATACCGCCACCCGCAAAACCGCTCCGATCCGCTTCGACATCGCCGCTGAAACCCAGGAGAACTCCGTCGAGATCCGCAATTTCAGCTCCCAGGCGGACGATTACGATCTCGCGCCCAACGGCCGCCGCCTGGCCTTCTCCATTCACGGCGAGATCTTCACCGCGCCCACCGGCGAAGGCGACGTGCGGCGCATCACCGACAGCCCGGCGCGGGACCGCAACGTCGAGTACTCGCCCGACGGCAAGCGGATCGCGTTCGTCTCCGACAGCAGCGGCCGGGAGGAGATCTACGCCGTTGCCGCCGCCGGCGGCGAAACGCGCCGGATCACCGATATCGACGCGCTCAAAACGTTCTACGCCTGGTCGCCGGATTCCGGCCGGCTCGTCTTTATCAGCTCCGATCACAAGCTGCGGCGCTACGATCTGGCCTCGAAGCAGACCGTGACGCTGTCGTCGTCGCGTTATGGACCGTTCGGCAGCGCCGCCTGGTCGCCGGACGGGCGGTGGATCGCCTATTCGAAGCCGGACTTCACGCGCGCGACCGACATCTACCTGATCCCGGCCGAAGGCGGCGAAGAGAAGCGCGTCACCTTCGATTCGGCCATCGAGACATCGCCCCGCTTCTCGCCCGACGGCCGGAAGCTGTTCTTCCTCCGCAGCCAGGGCGGCGATCAGGATCCGGCGGGCCGGCAGATTTTTTCCATCGCTCTCGAGCGGCAGGAGCGGGATCCGGAAGATCCCGAGGATCGCGCCGGGAATGCCGAAAGCTCGAAAGGGGTGGAAATCGACTGGCCGGGCCTCAAGCGCCGCACGCAGCGGGTCACCCGATTGCCGTACCCGGTCTCGAACTACGCCGTGGCCCCGGACAGCCGCACGCTCGTCTTCAACGTGACCGAGCCCGCGGGCACGCGCTCGTCATCGGTGATCTACTCCATTCAGGCCGACGGCAAGCGCCTCACGCGCATCAGTTCGAGTGAAATCTCCGCCGAGCGGGAATCCCCGGGGCCATCGCAGCGACGCGCGGGCGGCGGCTCCATCCAGACCATTCGCTTCGCGCGCGACGGCCGGACGGTCTTCTTCCAGGAGGGCCGCGGCGTCTACTCGCTCCCCATGCCCTCGCCCGGCTTGGGCGCCGGCGCGCGCGGCGGGGAAGCTTCCCGCCGGCGTCTCTCCTTCAACGCGCCCGTCCGGATCGACCGCTCGGCCGAATGGGCGCAGATGTTCGACGACGCCTGGCGCGCCATGAAGTACCGCTTCTACGATCCCGACATGCACGGCCGCGATTGGGACGCCCTGCGCGCCCGGTATCGGCCGCTGGTCGAATTCGTGGGCGAGAGGCAGGAGCTGCTCAACCTCATCAACGAGATGATCGGCGAGCTGAACGCGTCCCATACGGGCGCGGCGCCGCCCCCCGGCAGAAGAGAGGGCGCCGTCTCCACCGGCCATCTGGGAGTGGAACTGGAGCCCGACGGGAAGGCCGGCCGCTACCGCGTGACCTGGGTCTATGAAGACGGACCGGCCGATAAAGACTGGGTGAAGGCGCGGGTCGGCGACTACCTCATCGCCATCGACGGCGCGCCCGTCCTGGCCGGCGACAACTACTGGCGGCTGCTGAACCACCCCCTGAACCGGAAAGTGACGGTCACCTTCAACAGCCAGCCCGCGGCCGAGGGCGCCTGGACAACCCGCATCGAGCCGGCTTCCATGGCCGCCTACAGCCAGCTCCGCTACGAGCGCTGGGTGAAACAGCGCCGCGACATGACCGCCGGGATGTCCGGTGGAAAGATCGGCTATCTGCATATCAAAGCCATGGACACGCCGTCCCTCCGCCGCTTCGAGCAGGACCTGCTCGAGAACCGCGACAAACAGGCTCTGGTCATCGACCAGCGCTGGAACGGAGGCGGCAACATCGAGCAGCAGCTGCTGGCGATCCTGGTGCAGCGCCAGTACGAGGTGTGGCATCCCCGCGAGCTCGAAGCCACCACGCGGCCGTTCAACGGCTTCTTCGGCCCGAAGGTGGTGCTGCAAAACTGGCGCTCCGCGTCGAACGCGGAAATGTTTCCGGCCGGATTCCGCGCGCTGGGTCTGGGCAAGCTGATCGGCACCCGCACCTACGGCGCGGTGATCGCGACCGGCAGCTACACGCTCATCGACGGATCCACCGTCCGGACGCCGGGCACGGGCGTTTATCTGGCGGACAAGGAAAAGACCAACATGGAGAACTACGGCGTGCGCCCCGACATCGAAGTCGAGAATTCACCGGAAGACAACCTGGCGGGCCGCGACCGGCAGCTCGAAGCCGCCGTCCGGGAATTGTTGAGCGTAATCGCTCCCGGCAAGCTCACCACCAATCGCCGCTGACCCGCGTCTCGCGGCCCCGGCCGCCTAAAACTCCACTCGGAAAATCAGCTGGATCTGCCGGGCAGTCTCGTTCAGCGGCGACACCGCCGGAAATCCCGACTGCCTTCCCTGCCGCCCGTACAACGACACTCCAAAATCATCCTGCCCGATCAGCGGCTGAGGGTTGTTCAAGTTGGAATGGTTCAGGAAGTTGAAGGCGTCGGCGCGAAACGTGAGCCGGCCGCCCTCGCCCAGCCACCGCAGCGGGAAGGACCGGCTCAGCGAAATATCGACGTTGTAAAGCCCCGGCCCGGCGAAAGCGTTTCGTCCGGTGTTGCCTTGAATTCCCGGGGACGAGGGCTCGAACGCGTTCGGGTTCAGCAACTGCCTGCCGCCCGGAACCACCACCGGCTTGTCCAGCATCACGTGATCCGGATCGACCACGTCGGCGCGGCCGTTGTACAGGAAGGACGTATTCGGCGGACCGAACTGGATCGGCTCGCGGACCGAGTACGGAAAACCGCTGCGGAACGCCGCCAGCTGGCTGAAGCGCCAGTCGCGAAACAGGCGGCCCGCTTTCGTCCCGCCGAACGGAGCCGGAAGGTCCCAGATGGAGAAGAAGACCAGGTTGTGCCGCTGGTCGAAATCGGAATTGCCGCGGTCGCCGCGCGAATCGAACTGGCGGGAGAACGCCGCGATTTCGCTGCGCGAGCTGTCGGAGCCGATGCGCGTAAACAGCAGGTCGAAGAAGTCGCGCGCCAGCGGCTCGCTCTGGTTGTCGATGGTGTGGCTCCACGTGTAGGAGAGCTGGAATTGCTTGCGGCCGGCGCGGTAGCGAACCACGCCTGTCAGCGCCTGATAATTCGACAGCCCCTGGCCGGCGCGGTAGCTGACCGGGCCGAGGTCTTCATTGAAACGCGCCACCCCGTTGCTGTACGGCCGATTCACGATGTCGGTTACGATCAGCTTCCGTCCGAGCGAGCCCGGCGCATTGACCTCCAGCGTCCAGTTGTCGGTCAGCTGCTGCTGCACGCCGAAGAAGTAGCTGTGGACGTACGTATCGCGCTGCCCCGGATCGAACAGCGTGATGTTCGGAAAGGTGTTGTCCACGAGGATCGGGCGCAGCGTCTTGAGCTGGTCGGCGACCGGCGCCAGGTAGTTCACCGTTCCGCTCAGATTGAACGAGGGGAGCGTGAAATTGTTGGTGCGGACATTCTGCCAGAGGTTGTCGTAGGGACGGTCGTAGAAGACGCCGTACGCCCCCCGCGCCAGCGTGCGCGCGTTGCCGCGCAGATCGTAGGAGAAGCCGAACCGCAGCGCCCAGTTGTTCTGATCGGGCTGATACAGCTGCTGGTCGCCGGCGCCGGGATACACCATGCGCGAACCGGCCAGCCGCTCGCCGAAGCTGGAACCCCGGCCGAGCTCGAGCGTCGCGTCCTTGACCGGACCGGTGTTGCGCGGCGCGCCGTACTGCTCGTATCGCACGCCGTAATTCAGCGCCAGCCGCGAGGTCGCCTTGAAGGTGTCCTGCGCGAACAGGAAGTATTGGTTGTAGCGGTATTGACGATCGAACTGCGGCTGCTGCAAAGCCGGCAGCGCCTGGCGCGAAACGGCCGTCCTCAGCACCGACGGCTGGTCCAGGATGATGCTGAACAAGCTGTTGAAGCGGTACTCGCCGTCGCGACCCGCTGTCAGAAATCCGTCCGAGCTGCGCAGCAGCAGCCCGCCTCCCGCCGTGAACACGTGCCGGCCGCGCGCCCAGAGCAGATTGTCCAGCATCTCCCAGGTGTGGTTCCGGTTGCGGTAGGCGTAGAAGGCCGGACTGCCGGGCAGGTAGAGCGGAACGAACTGTGCGAACCCGTTCCCGACCGGAACCAGATCGGTGGCCGACAGCGTCGGAACCTCGGGATGCGGCCGGTCCCAGCCCAGGTCGTCGCTGCTGCGGCCGAGCTTGGCTTCGTTCACCAGGTTGGGACGCAGGGTGCGGACGTAACCGAAGGCCAGACCCAGCGTGTCCTGGTCCAGTCCGGAAATGAAATCCTTGTACGGCGTCCAGATGAAATCCGGACGCGACAGGCTGGCGATCGCGGCCCGGCCCATGAGGCGGTTCACGCCGTCCCGCGAAGTGTAATCCACCCGCTCGATGGCCAGGGACCGGTCCACCGTCACCGGAGGCGCGATCCTGGCGGTGGCCGTCAGCGCGTTCCCGTCGGTTACGGGATAGGCCGGGTACTGCTCGAACAGCCGTCGCGACAGCCGGGTCGCTGGAGCGTCCTGCACCAGCCTCGTGAAAGCCGCCGTGGGCAGGCGGAAATCGGTCAGGTCCTGGCGCCCGCGGCTGCGCAGCCGCTCGAAGGCGCTCGAAAAGAACAGCCGGTCCTTGAGAATCGGACCGCTCACCTGAAAACCGGGCTGGCTCTCCTTGGCCGGAGTCCGCTTCAGCCCGTTGAGGTTTTCCTGAAATCCGTTGGCGTTCAGCGCGTCGTTCTTGAGATAAAAGTAACCGAGTCCGTGGAAGCGGTTCCCGCCGGTCCGCGACACCGCGTTGGCAAGGTAGCCCGACGTGCGCCCGTACTCGGCGGAAAAGTTGTTGGTCGAAACGCGGTACTCCTCGATGGCTTCCGGGGCGATCGGCGTCAGCGACCCGGTGACCAGGTAGTTGTTGTTCTCCAGGCCGTCCAGCATGAAGTTCGACGAAGACGGACGCTGGCCGTTGATGGAGAGGCCCAGGCCGCGCGCCGTGCCCGTATCGGCGGTGACGCCGGGTTGCGTCACCAGCATGGTGTACACGTCGCGGCCCGCCAGCGGCAGGTCCTGCACCTGCGACGGGTTGATCACCTGGGAGATGGTGGATTCGAGCGCGCCCCTGCGGCCCTGCGTGGCCTCGAAGGTGCCGGACCGGCTGCTGTCCACGTCGGGACCGTAGAAGGTAACGATGGTCTTGCTTCCCGGCAGGAAGACGCTGCGGTACTGGCCCGCCTCCCAGACGTCGTTCAGCGGGCGCATCCGGAAATTCAGCTCCAGCCGGGCGGCCACCGGCAGCTCCAGTTCCTGCACTTCACGCGTCTGATAACCGGACGCGGTGGCGCGTATGCGGTACGACCCGGGCGAGAGCATCGGCAGCAGAAAGTTTCCGGAAGCGTCGCTCGAAGCCACCCCGCTCGCCCCGGTAGCGGCGTTGGAGTAGGAAACCTCCGCCCTGGCGATGGGCTCCCCGCTCTGGGAATTGACCAGCCTGCCGGCGATCAACCCCTGCGTGGTCTGAGCGGATGCGGTCCAGGCCAGGCAGGCAGCCACGGCCAGCGCGTGCGCCGGAGGGAGTGAACGGCGCATGAGGACAGGCGCCGGCGCGGCGCGCGCCGCACGGGCACACACATCGGATGTCCAGGCTGGTGGGACGACAGCCTTCGAATTCCCCATGGAGTTAATAGCCCAGTGTACCGCGCGGCAGGGCGCGTCCCCTCAGCTCTCTTTCTTGAAGAGGCGGTCGAAGGCGTCCCGGGCGTCACTGGAATTGCGCGGGACTTCCGCCAACGGCTGGGAAGAGCGGTCGCGATTCGGCTGCTGCATGCCGGCCGGCGCATCCCTGGCCACGGTCACCCGCGCCGAGAAAAAAGCGCAGTCGTTGGCCTTGTCTTTTACCGGAATCCGCACCGGAATGGGCTTCAGACATTGGAAGCGGGTGGAGGGTTCGAATTGCGAGCACTGCTTGCAACAATGCAGCTCGGCGTTACATTTCGGACAATTTCCGTTGAAGTTGGTGCCCGGCGGCAGCATCGTGGAACAGCTGTAGCAGCGGGCCGCGGTGACGGCCTGCACGAGGCGCGGCAGACGGGGGCCGGTCACGTCGATCGGCGGCCGGGGTCCGGATTGTTTGGGCCGCTCCTCGCCGCGGCCGCGGGGCTCCCGGTCGGAATTCATGTAGCCCGGTTGTCGGTACTTTCTATCGCCGTCCATGAGACGTGAACTGACTCCTTAGCGATTGGCGTGAATATTCGGAACTCTGAAAAACCGCATGCCGGGCATGCCATTACCGCATCTGTGTTACGACACGTCAATGCCCGCAGTCAACGTCAGGTTGCCGGAGGGATTCTGCGGGAAGGGTCGAGCCGCCGAAGTTGTGCTTCGGCCTACCCCAATGCTCCAAGTACATATGTACCACGAATTGTCCGGTTCTGCACGCAATATTGCAAACTCCCTTGGAGGATCCGGCAAATTCCGGTACTGGCTAGGGGATGCGCACTATCACGACGCCCGCCTGCTTGCCGGCTTCGTCCAAGCCGACGGCCGACACCGTATTCGCTTTCGGGTTGCCGGCCGTGAGCCGCGCGGCCGCTGCTGCGGCTCCGGCGCCACCGCCGCCGATCCCTACCCCGCCGCCCGGAGGCAATCCGCCGGGAGGCAATCCGCCGGGAGGCAGTCCGCCGGGACCGGCCACCTGCGCCGGAAGCGGACCCACCGACGCGATGCCATCCGGATTCGGGACCAGGATCAGGTCGCGCGTGATCAGGTCATAGACCAGGAACTGCGAGCCGGCGGCGCCCGTCTTGATGCCGCGCGTGACCAGCTTGCGGCTGGCCGGAAAGACGTCTACCAGCGCCATCGACGCGAACCCGGCGGGAATCGGAAGCGTGGTCACCTGCTGATTCTCCAGGTCGAACAGAACCAGCCCGGCGTCTCCGGCCACACGATTTTGACCCGCGGCGATCAGCAGGTTCAAGGCCGGAATCTCCTGCAACCCCTGAAAGCCCGACACGCCCGCCGGCAGATCCAGCCGGAACGCCGTGGCGCTCACGCCGTCGAAAACGAACAGCGCATCGGGAACCCCGCGGCGCGACGGATCCGTATTCAGGCCGTACACGAAATGGTTCACTTCGCCGGACGTATTGACGGCCGTATCGAGCTGGCCCGCGCCCGGAAGCGGGACCGCCGTGACGGATGAATCGGGCAGGTCGACCTGCAGGAAGCCGATGCCGGCGCACGGCGTCCTGATCGCGATCTCCGGAGTGTTGCCGTAGACCATCGCCAGCCGGCGCGAAAGGACGAGCGGGACAATCGGGATCGCGGGCTGGCAGGCGGTGGCGTAAGCTCCGTCCGGAAAGGCGATCACCTTCGGGTCGGCGTTATCGAGAGTGAATGCGATCAGCCCGTGCTTCGAGTTGTCCGGGCTGCTCGCCAGGGCGAAGAAGATCCGGCTGTCGGGGTCGAAGAGGGTTGGCTCGCGCGCCACCGGGCCAGGGCCCATCGCGTTGGCCGGTCTGGGAGCCGTGGGCGGCATCAAGGGCTGCCAGCCGTCCGGAAAATCCTTGGACGAGACCACCTCGCGCGCCTGATTGAGGATGACGAATTTGGCTTTCACCGGCGGATCGGCGTCCTCGCCGAGGACCAGGCCGATGCGGGCCTGCGGCAGACCGGCCTGTACGGAAAGCAGCCGGGACAGGCCGTCCACATTCACGGCGAGCGCTCCCCCGCCGCCCCCGCCGCCGCCGCCGAGGTTCACCGGATCGCCGACCGCGCCCGTCAGCGCGTCGATGGGAAGCCCCCTGACCGGCGGGCCGGGCGTCACCGCGATTACGCCGCCGGCCGCAGCCGCCAGGTTCGAAGCGGGCGCCGGCAGATCCACCATCAGCGGGCTGTTCAACGCGGGATTCAGCAGGACGGCTTTCGAGCTGATCGCCGACCCCGGCGCGGCGCCCGCCGGCGGCGGCCCGATCAGCGATCCGAGCAGGTTCAGCTCGGCCGGAGCGACCACCGGCAGGTTGGCATTGGCGGAAGTGAGACAATCGGACACCTTCGCCGCGGTCCTGCGGATGGCGTCGAACAGCACCGCCGGATTGCAGCCTTGCGCGTCCCTCGCCCCGGCGCCCGCCAGGAAGCCGCCGTTCACATCGGAGACCGTCAGCAGCCGCAGGTCCGGCGCGCCGTCCGGCATGGGAATATACAGCGCTTCCGGTTGCCGCATGCCCTGGAAGATCGTCCGGTTGGCGCCGCGCAAGCCGCCTTGCGCCGCGACGGTCAGGGTGACCACGTCGCCCGGCCTGGCGGACGGCGGAATATCGATGACGACCTCGAACTCGCCGGCGCGCTTCGAGGACAGCGCCGCGGTGACGTTCGTCTTCATCCCGCCGATGTAAGCGGAGATCGCCGCTACCGGCCGCGCGGGTGGATCCTCGGGTCCGGCCTCGCCGGATTCGACGGCAGGATTGGTGGCCCCCAGCCCGGTGGCCGCGAGAATCAGCTTTTGCCCGCTCACCGTGCCGGCCACGCCATAGCCGCTGTCGTCGGCGGTCCGGATGGCGGGATCTTCCGCCATTATCGTGAGGCGTCCGGGCCGGCTGCGCGCGGCCCCCCGGATCACCACTACTTGAGCCGTCCCCAAAGCCACGTCCCACGGCGCCTGCGCCACGATACGGCTGGTGGTAACGGAAAACAAGGGCGCCGGCCTGGCGTTGATCATCACCTGGACGCCGCCGAGCGTCGTCGGCAGCGGCAAACCGGAGGCGGTGGCGCCCTCCGGCGGCCCCAGATTGAAACCGTTGATATGCAGAATCCCCCCGCGGCCGACCGTGGCCGGGGCAGGCAGCTTCGAAAAACCGTTCACCAGCCCGCGCTGATCGAGCACCGGGGCGGTCGGAGCCTGCGGCCACGCGGCGGACACGGCCAGCGAGCACAGGAAAACGATGCGAAGGGGGTACATCAGAGCTTATAACCCGTGATTCGCATTTAAGTTACGCAACCCGGGCGGGACACATTCCGCCCAGGAACGGACACCGCCGGCAGTGCTCTTCCTCCCGCAGGGGGAAATCGAGCGCCTCCTGCGCGCGGCGGAATCCGCGCACCGCCTCCACCGCTCCCGCGCTGTCCAATGCGACCGGGACGGCTACGTCCGGACGGAGAAAGTAGAGCAGCGCACGGTCCGGCGGGCGGCCCGTCATCCGCTCCAGGGCGATCGCGTACAACTGCAGCTGCAGCCCGTAAGCCCCGGCTCTCGAACGCGCCTCTTCGGGGGGGATGTTGTCCGTCTTGTAATCCACCAGAACCAGCTCTCCGGACTCCTCGAACCACAAGTCGATCTGTCCCCGGAGCACGACGTCTTCTACCGCTGTCAGGAAATCGAACTCCCGCTCGCGGCGGCCGGCTCTGGCGGCGCGCGCGCCGATGTCGCTGGCTTCGAACCGGCCGGCCAGCGCCAGCGCCAGCGGATCGGCGCCGGTCCGGTCCGCTCCGGCCAGCAGCGCGTGGACCTGCCGTCCGAACTCGCCGGCATCGGGGGCCTCCGGCGCCGGCTCGTCTTCGTCGCCGAACACCGGCCTCGGACGCTCCCCGTCGAATCCGAGATAGCGGGCCAGATAATACCGGCGGGGACACTCCGCAAACAGGGCGACCGAGGTGACCGACGCGGCGGAATCATACTGCCCGCGGACGGCCGGGAGCCGCGCCTGCCGGCAGGATTCCGGCTGGAACAGCAGCGGGAGTTGCCGGGCAGGCTCCGGCGCGCGGCTCGTGCAGAGCACACGCAAGGCAAAAGCGCCGCCACCCGGAGCGGTCACCGTCCGCTCTTCGGGAGTTTCGCGCGGGGACTGCAGGTCCACGCCCCAGCTTGCCTCGGGATAGGTGGCCCAATGCTGCAGCTTGCCCGAGCAGGAGAGCACCAGGTGCTCCTCGGCTCGCGTCATGGCGACGTACAGCACGCGATTGCTTTCCGCGTCCTCCTTCTGCTGGCGCTCCTTCCTGATCTGGTCATACAGGCTGTCCTTGGCCGAGCGCCCGGTGGCCGGGTTGCGCCAGCACACGCCCAGACCGAGGCGCGGCGACAAGAGCGCGGGCGGCGCGCTGTTCTGCAGGCCGGCCTGCAGCGCGGGCAGAAAAACGATGGGGAACTCGAGTCCTTTCGCCGTGTGGATGGTCAGCACCCGCACGGCGTCGCCGGTGAATTCGGCCTGGCTGTCCTGCTCGCGCGGATCGGATTCGCGCAGCCGTTCCAGCTCCTCGACCAGCACGTCCAGCGGACGGCGCGCGCCCGCTTCCCGCACCATCGCCAGCAGCTTCTCGATGTTCAACCGCTCGCGAGGTCCCAGCGCCAATTCGTACCCGCAGCGGTCCATGGCGCGAATCAGGAGCCGGTCCGGGGAGACGGAATGGCGCAGCTCGCGCCAGCCGGCCAGCTCGCGATAGAAGGCGCCGGCCGCGCCATCGGCAGCCTCCAGCGACCCGGCCAGGCTGCCTTGTTGCTTGAAGCGCAGCAGCGTGGCGTCGGAAACTCCGGCCAGCGGCGAGCGCAGGACCGCCGCCAGGCTGATCTCGTCGCGCGGATTGGCCAGGACCCGCAGCAGATGCGTCAGGTCGCGGACTTCGCTCGATTCGAAGAATCCTTTGCCCGCGGTGACCGTGTACGGAATGCCCGCTTCACCGAAGGCGGCCGCCAGCGGCTGAATGCTGTCCGCCTTGCGCACCAGCACCGCCATATCGCCGAAATGCGCCGGACCCGATTCGAGCAGCAGCGTTCCCTCCAGCTCGGCCACCCGCCGGGCGATCCACTTCGCTTCCAGAATCTGCGCCTGGTCGCCGTCCTCGCCCAGCGCGCGGATCAGTTCCACCGAGGGCTGCGTTTTCCGGCGGAACTTGCGGGCCGGCGGCAGCTTGTGCCGCTCGATTCCTTCGCGGCCTTCGAGCAGCGAGGAAACCGCCCGCAGGATTTCCGGGCGGCTGCGCCAGTTCTCCCGCAGTTCGGCCAGGTGCTTCCCGCCGCGGACGAGCGCGGCGCGGTACTCGTCGAAGACCCGCGGATCGGCATGGCGGAATCCGTAGATCGACTGGTTGATGTCGCCGACCGCATAGAACCGGTCCGCCGGGCGCAGCAGGTCGAGCAGCTTCGACTGCAGTCCGTTGGTGTCCTGAAATTCATCCATGAGGACGTGGTCGAACTGGCGGCGCACGGACTGGCGCGCTTCTTCGTTCTCTTCGAGCAGGCGCACGGAGTACTCTTCGAGATCGGAGAAATCGAGCGCGCTCTCGCTGTGCTTGCGGGCGCGGTAGAGGGCGTCGAAGCGTCCCATGGCCTCGAGCAGGGCGGCGCGGTGGACGGCGTGGAAATCGTCGGCCAGCGCCAGGCCGGCGGCCGGAATCAGATCGTCCTTGAGCTGCTTGATCCCGTCATAGGCCGGGTTGTTGCGGCGGATTTTGTTCAGATTGCAAGGGAACCTGGAAAGGATCCGGAAATCGTCCGTTTCAAGCGGCGCGCCGGCTCTCTCCCGCAGCCGGCCG
Organism: Bryobacteraceae bacterium; assembly: GCA_035495815.1. GTDB lineage: Bacteria > Acidobacteriota > Terriglobia > Bryobacterales > Bryobacteraceae > DATJFH01. Next base: position 26,886 of record DATJFH010000222.1, on the reverse strand, counting down.
CGCCATTGGGAGAGGCTGTCCAGCTGCTCTTTCTGGCTGGGCTTCCAATCTGAAAAATTGCCGTCGAGGATGCGGTCGCAATGCGCCGCCAGGCTGTTCAGAACGGCGCGTCCGCCGGTCCGGCGTGGAAGCTCGAGCGAAGCCAGCGGCATGCCTGCGCAGCGCAGGGCGTCATAGACGCCGAGAATGGAATCGCCCAGGTCGGGCGAATAGAGCGCCCGCAGCAGGTCCCGCGCCGGGCCGGGAGATTCCGTCAGAAACAGGTCCAGCGCGTCAGCGACGGATTTCCGCTGCAGGGCGAACGCTTCCTGCTCGTCGAGCACGCGGAAGCGCGGATCGACCCCCGCCAGAATCGCGTTCTCCCGCAGCAGCCGCGTGCAGAACCCGTGGACCGTCGACACCCAGGCGCGCTGGATTTGCAGGATCAGATCCGGCCGGCCGGCGAAGGCCTCCGCCAGCCGCTCGCGCATCTGCAGGGTGGCCTTTTCGGTGAACGTGATCGCCAGGATGCGCAGCGGTGAGACGCCGGAATCGACCAGCGCCCGGAAGCGCTCGATGAGCACGGTGGTCTTGCCGGAGCCGGGGCCGGCGACGACGCAGGTATCCGAATCGAGCGCGTGCAGCCCGATCGCGTTGCGCTGCGCCTCGGTGAAGACGAAGCTCATCGGACCGGCGCTTCCACGCTTATAGCCTGCGCCGCGCCGTCATAGCGGCAGACGTCGCGGAAATCGCACAGCCGGCACAGGCCGGCCCACGCCGGCGCGGGCGCGATTCGTCCGGAGCGAATCTGTCCGGCGGCCGCGCGCGCGCGATCCACCGAGGCGTCGATCCAGGCGCGCGTGAGCGGCTTCGCGCCGGCGGCGAACGCGTCCGGCGGATCGCTCCAGCCGTCCATCCGCAAATCCTTCTTCAATCCGAAATAGAACACCGCCGCGGGTTGCATTTTCAACTCGCGCTCGACGGCCAGCGCGTACAATCCGCCCTGCAGCAGCGTGGCCTTCTCCACTTTCTCGGCGACGCGGGCGGCGGCGCTGTACTTGTAGTCGACGATCAACGCGCGGCCGTCCGGCAGCTTGTCGATGCGGTCGATGCGGCCGCGTATCACCAGGCCCGGTTCGATTTCCATCTCGAATGGATACTCGGTGATCACGTCGGCGGACGCCGGCAGCCTTCTGTCGGCGGCGAACTGGCGCAGGTCGTCGAGCATCTGGCAGCGCAGATATTCGGTGCGATAACCCATGAACACGGAGGCAGCGGCGCAGCGGGCGGCGAAAACCCGGTCGAACAGCGGCTCGATCGGCTGCGGGCTGCGATGCCACTCCGCCAGCGTGTCGTGAATGATGTTCCCCTGCAGCATGAAATCGAGGCGCTCCTGCGGCGGCAGGGGGCGCCCGCGCAGCTTCAGGCTGTAGCGGGCAAAAAACTGAAACGGGCAATCCAGGAAGCACTCGAGCCCGCTGGGGCTGAAGGCGCGGGGCGCGACCGCGACGGCGCCCCCGGGGTCCACGAAACGGGCGGCCGGGGGCGCGGGACGGACCGGAGAATCGCACGGCGCCGCCGGAAGCGTCAGAAATTGAGACGGCATCTGCCGCGTGCCCCGGCCGTCGGTTTCGGCGTAGCTGAGCGTGAGGACCGAAGTGGCGCGCGTGATTGCCAGCTCGAACATGAAGCGCTCTTCGCGCTCCCGATCCGCGGCCGCGCGCACCCGGATACCCTGCTGCGCCAGGCTGCGCCGGACCGCATCGGGAAACAGCGGATCCTGCGTGCGGCGCTTGGGAAACTGCTGCTCCGCCAGGCCGCAGACGAAGACCGCGGGCAGCTCCCACTGGCGGGCTTCGAACACGCTGAGCACGTGGACGACGTTGCGGCGGTGATCGGGCGGGCGCAGCGGCGTGAGCCGCAGAACGGCGGCGGCCGGCGTCCAGAATTCGCCCAGCCCGATCCTGCGGTCCGGATCGAGGAACGCGGCGGCTTCGGCGAAGGCAGCTTCGAGCGCCGCCAGCGCCGCCGTATGACTGCGCCAATGCGGCGGCGGCTGCCCGGCGCCGGGGTCCGGAAGACCGAGCGCGGGCCCCAGGCTGCTCAGCCGCGCCGCCCACTGCGCCGGAGCGAGCGCGGCAGTTCGCCACGAGTCGAGCGCGGCCAGCTCGGCCAGGCGCCGCTCGATCCCGACGTCGGAGGCCAGCGCGGCCAGGCCGTCCAAGCCGCGGCCGGGGAGCTTTTCGCGCACCAGGAAATCGAAGCGGTCGAGCGCGGGCGAATCGATCGAATAGCGCAACGCGGCCAGCGTCCCGGCCCAATCCCACCCGCTGAGGATCGCCCCGATGACGCCGGCCACGTAGCGCGCCGTGCGGTGCTGGTCGAGCTTCTCCGGAAAGTAGAAGCGCGCCGGAATGCCGAACCGCTCGAGCGCGGCCCGCAGCGGCCCGGCATAGACTTCGGGATTGCGGACGACGATGCCGATCTCGCGAAATTCCCTGCCCGCTTCCGCCAGGTCCAGGATGCGCAGGGCGATCTCTTCCGACTCGCGGCCGATGGAGGGCGCCCGGAACGCGCCGGCGGCGGGCCGGGCTCGGACGCGCTGCATGCGGCGCTCTTCGCAGCCCATGGCCAGCAGCGCATCGCGGTCAGGGCGCGGTCCGTCCCGCTCGGGCAGCGTGAGGGTCAGATCGGCGTGCGCGGCCAGCGAGCGGATCACGGCCAATTCCGGGTCGGTGAACGCCAGGAAGCCGTCCATCCAGATTTTGGAAATGCCCGCCAGCCCCTGGCGCGCGATGCGGCCGGCGGCGCGCTCGAGCCGTCCGGATCGCAGGCCGGCGCGGCGTTCTGCCAGTTCCCGCTCCACCTCCCGGTAGACGGCCACGAACGGGGCGCCGAACCGGGTGGGCGGAAGCATTCGCTCCAGCCGTCCGGAATCGCAGCCGGCGGCGGCGAATTCTTCGATGGCCTGCGCCAGCGCGGCGCAAAATCCGGGCGTGCGCAGCACGCGGGTGAACTCCCGCGGAGCCAGACGCAGCGCCGTCCTTTCCACCAGCAGATACAGGGCGGCCGGCGAAACCTGCGGCAGGTCCTGCGTCCACGGCGCCAGAAATTGCGACAGCGTGAGCACCAGGTTTGGACGCAGCAGGAGTCCTTCGCGCGCCAGCCTGTGCCGCAGGTGTTCCGCCATGGTCGCGGTGGGGGTGAGAAAGCGCGCGCCGGGTCCGGCGCGAAGGGCCTGGCGGAATTCGTCCAGCAGGTGAGAGGTCCGGCCCGAACCCGGAGGTCCGGAGAGAAGCAGCATGCGGATACCAGCTTAGCGCCTACTCCTGACCAGTGCTATCCGGAATAGTATCAGCCTGCTATTCCTGTCTCAGGTACGCGGCAAACCTCTCAGCTATGTACCTTAGAGCTTCTCCCATGTCATGATTCAGCATGCACAAAACAAACCGCGTAGCGTTGTTGTTGGTATTGCTCCTGTGGACTTCGATTTCTAAGGCGGAAGAGAAACGGCACGGCCGGATGTGGCGTATCAGCGCGGCGGTTCTGGGGGCGGTGACGGTGGCCGATATGCAGTCTTCGGCGGGCAGGCTGGAGGCCAATCCCTTTCTCCGCTCGCAGAACGGTCGGTTCGGCGTTCAGGGTTTCGCGCTGAAAGGCGCGGTGGTGGGCGGAGTTTTGGGGGCGCAGTATTTTCTGCTTCGCAAGAACCCGAAAGCGGCCCCCTACGCCGCCGGCATCAACTTCGCCACCGCCGCGCTGACGGGAGCGGCCGTGGTTCACAACCACATGCTAAAGTAGAGGATTAACCCAAAAGGTCCTCAATGCGTGATGTGGTAATCGTCGGTTCCGGCTGCGCCGGAAATACGGCTGCGATTTACGCGGCCCGAGCCAATCTGAAGCCCCTGGTGGTGCAGGGACACGAAGCCGGCGGCCAGTTGTCGCTGACCACCCTGGTCGAGAACTTTCCCGGATTTCCGGAGGGCATCCTCGGCCCCGAGCTGGTCGAGAACATGAAGAAACAGGCCCAGAACTTCGGCGCCGAATACCTGCACGGCTCGCTGCTCGAAGCCGATCTCTCGAAGCGGCCCTTCCGGCTGAGCATCGAAGAAGAGACCGTCGAAACCCGGACCCTGATCGTGGCCTCGGGCGCGTCGGCGCGCTGGCTGGGCCTGCCTTCGGAGCAGAAACTGATCGGGCACGGCGTCAGCTCCTGCGCCACCTGCGACGGATTTTTCTACCGGGGACGCAAGATCATGGTGATCGGGGGCGGCGATTCCGCCATGGAGGAAGCCAACTTCCTCTCCCGGTTCGGCTCGGAAGTCACGCTGGTGCATCGCCGCGGCCAGTTCCGCGCATCGAAGATCATGCTGGACCGGGCGCGCGCGAATCCCAAGGTCAAATTCCTTCTGAACACCGTGGTCGACGAAGTTCTGGGAGTCGCCGGGAACCTGGTGACGGGGGTGCGGCTGCGGAACCTGGAAACGGGCGCTGTCTGGGAGCAGGAAGTGGACGGCTTTTTCGTCGCCATCGGACACATTCCGAATACGGCCGTGTTCAAAGGACAGATCGAGACCGACGCCGACGGCTATATCCTGTCGAAAGGCGGAGCGCGGACCAACATCCCCGGAGTATTCCACGCCGGCGACGTTCAGGATCGCACTTACCGGCAGGCGATTACGGCATCCGGCGCGGGTTGCATGGCGGCCATGGAGGCCGAGCGTTTTCTCGAAGCCGAAGGCCATTAAGAGGAGGAAAAAGCAATGATCGAGAGAATCATCCCGGAGGGCGTGCCCGTCCCGAAGTCACCCTATTCGCCGGCAGTGCGCGCCGGAGACTTCCTGTTCGTTTCGGGGCAGGGACCGAACGATCCGGTTACGAACCAGATGTCGTTTGGCGACATCCGCCACGAGACACGGGTTGTGCTGAACAACGTGAAGCGCATCCTCGAGGGCTGCGGGGCGAGCATGGCGGACGTGGTCAAATGCTCGGTGTTTCTGAGCAATGCCAAAGACTTTGCCGCCATGAACGAGGTCTACGCCGAGTTCTTCGGGAACGACAAGCCGGCCCGCACCACGGTGGAAGCCCAGTTCGCGATTCCGGAGATGAAGGTCGAGATCGACTGCATCGCGTACAAGCCGAAATAACAGGCGTTTCCGCGAAGCCGTCCATGCTGGCGGGCGATCCGTCCCGGGCAGCGCTGCTCACCGCTAGGGGCGGGTGAGCATCACGAAGCAGATCACGATGATATAGATGTGAGAGAGCATCTCGCCGGTGCGGAACAGGCGGAGGATGACGCCGGCCATGAACTCGTAGCGCATGAACAGCGCGCACAGGATTCCGACGAAAACCAGCGTATTATTGAACTCGCCCTCGTTCGAGCGCACGAACAGCACCAGAAAGAAGTAGTACACCAGCGGCCACGAGGAATCGATGGGCGAGGTGAACCGGGCGCGCATCAGCCACAGCGTCAGACCGATGAAGATCAGAGGGATGAAATCCGAGTAGGTATCGAAATGCATCTCTTAAAACGACCAGAGCACGCTGGTATACCCCACGTGCGCGTGGTAATTCTGCGGCGCCGCCCAGAGCTGGAAGATCTCGTGATAGTTGTAAAGCTGCCAACCGGCGTTCCAGCGGACCTTGCGGCTCAGAAGAACCGACAGGCGGGCCAGAGGCGATTGAAAACTAAGCGGAAAAGTCTCCGCCGGACTCAGTAGCAACACGATCGGATCCGTAGCTCCTCCAGGCGTCGCGGCCCTGCGGCCATCACCCGTGTCTTTCGTAATGGAATAGCCGAAGTATAGATCGGCTTTTTTTCCGATTCCAACACGAGCCCCGAGGTTGGCGGCGTGAACATTGCTGACGTAGATCGAGCGGATCCCCTGATATTGCGTTCCGGCGGCGAAGAAGGCGAGGCCGGAAACGGTATCCAGGTGCAATTTCGAATACCCGGCGTCGAGGGAGAACCGGTTTCCGGGCGTCCAGGATGCGTCGAACGCCAGATCCCGCGCGTGGGAGCTGTAGTTCGAGAGCGTTACCGAGTTGGTGTTGTAGTTCTGGCGGTAGGCGGCGGAGAGCAGAAAAGTCCTGGCTTTATACTGGGCGCGGCCACGGAGGGCGTGGAAATTACGGTCGCTGATGGGGGTGAAGGGGCGGTCGGCGCGGGACACTTCGGCATCCAGGGTGACTGTCAGGGGCTTCACGGGCTTGAGCCGGACTCCGAACAGTCCCGAATGCAGGCGGTTGTCCTGGCGGGCGCTCACTCCTTCCGGCGGACCCGGAAATTCGGGGAAGCTGAAGTTCTCGGTGGAGCGGATCAGCCGCGTGGAGTAATGATAGCCCGCGTACAGGCCCACCGCCGGCGAGACACGGAGGTTGACGTCCGTCGAGTTGGCGATGGTCCGGATGCCGAGGAACTGGAAGTAGACGATCTGCGAAGAGGCGAGCGCGTTGTTCACCTCCTTATACGTGGATGTGCCGTCGATCCGCGTATTGTAGACGGAGGTGTTGTTGACCACGCTCAACCGCGAATTGGGGAAAAAGCTCAGCGCGAGGTCTCCGGCCGTGGTGGGGCGGGTGGCGTCGCCGAGCACCACCGTCTGGCGGTTGATGGCGGAGCGCTGCACTCCTACGGCGTTCTCGTCGAGTACGAAATCCCGCCGCGCGCCGACGTAGCTCAGCCGCGCATTGGCGGCCCAATGCTTCTTTTCCCCGTGCAGGTTGCCGCGCCAGAGAGGCGAGTTCCCGTGATAAGGCTCCTCCCGCCGGAAGCCGGTGAGGGACGCGATGTCGGCGGGATTGGCTCCCGCGCTCTGGCCGAGCTGGAAGCGGCTGTCCTCCCGGAAATTGTCCCAGGCGCGCAGCCAGGAGAATTTGAATCCGGCCAGCTCCACGTCGCCGCCCACCCTGAACTCGTTCCAGACGCGGCGAACGTCCATGAACGGCGTAAATTCGTCGCCGCGCGAATCGAACAGCTGGACGGTGGAGAGGGCGGGGCCGTCCTGGTTGTTGCGCGAATAGCCGAGGCGGAGCTGAAACTTGGACTGCGGAAACAGCGTGAAATCGTGATCCTGGAGGCGGCGGCTGGTATCGCGGAAGTGCCGGGCGTCGGAGATGGCCAATCCGGGATTGTAATAGTCATTGAGCCGCCACAGCATGTCGTAGCGGTAGAGCCGGTTCTTCTGGATGCGCAGACTGGCGGATTCGTAGGGATCGCCTCCCAGCCCCAGGGTGTTGAGCAGGATCTCGTCGAAGAGCCCGCCGTGGCCGTCCCGGGAATTCATCGCGAAGCTGCTGCCCAGCAGTCGGATGCCGTTGCGGAAATTCTCGTCGCTGCGGTATTTGCCGCGATTTCCGGCGACCTCGCTGAAACGGTAGCCGGTCTCGAAGGAATGCACGATGTTATAGCCGCCGGCGTTGTCGCCGCGGGCGCTGCCGACCGTTGCCGGCGTCGGGGCGAGCACCTGCTGGGCGTGCGCGGCGCCGGCGAGGTGAGCGAGAAGAAGCGAGGCTGGAAGGATCCGTCTCATCGGTTCTCCTATCTCAAAAGGTTGGGATGCGCGTTCGACCCGTGGATCCGCACGTGGCAGGTGGTGCAGTTTCGGTACTTGGGATCGAACATGTTATGGCTGGCGGTCTGGGTAACCACGCCGTCCCCCTGGCGTCCGAAATTTCCGGCGCCGTTATGGCACCGCAGGCAGAGGGTGTACACCACGGGACGGACCAGCAGGCGGGCGTTCATGGACCCGTGCGGCGCGTGGCAGGTTTCGCAGCCCTCGACGCGCACCGGGGGATGCTCGAAGGTGAAAGGTCCGCGTTTGTCGACGTGGCAGCGGACGCAGACCTCCTGGCCGCCGCTTTGCTCGACCAGCCGGGGCCGCTGCCCCATCCGCCAGGACGGCGCGGACGTGCCATGCGGATTGTGACAATCCGAGCACTGCATGAAGCCCTCGTTGACGCGATGCTTGACGGGCATCTCGAACTGGGCGCGAATGTTCGAGTGGCAGCCGTAGCAGAGCTCGGCCTGCTTGCGCGCCAGCAGAAACTTCGGCGTGGGCGACTTGTGGATGGAGTGGCAGCTGGAACAGACCACGTCGGCCTCGGTATGGGAGGAGCGGCGGATGTTGGCGCGGGAAAGATCCTTGGCGTGGCAGTTGAGACAGGTCTCGAGAATCCTGGCCGGCGGCATCAGGGAGAAAGCGCGCGGAATGGTGGTCTTCCCGCCGCGGGCTTCGATGTGGGCTTTACCGGGTCCGTGACAACCCTCGCACCCGGTGAGTTCGGGCGGCTGGTTGCCCGCGGCGATGCTCTTGTAATGCGGGTTCTTGTAGAAATTGAACCAGACGTCGGAGTGGCAGACCTTGCACGCCTCACTGCCCACGTAGCCGGCAGGCGCCGTCTGGGCGCTGGCAATTTGCGCGATCAGCAGGAGGAAAAGGCAGATGGGAGCGGCCATGTCACCTTTTCCAACTATAGAACAGAAGCCGCGAAACAATTGAAAAAAGGCCTCGTCCGCCGGCCCGGGCGCTCTATTCAGAACGTGATGGCGATGCCGCCCATGACGACGATGTCATGCAGCAGGCCGCTGATTTTGGCCCCCGGCGCTTCGGCGATGACCTTGCGCGGAAAGGGCGTGATGAAGTCGTGCGCCTCGAAGCGGATGGCGAACCGTTTGCTGGCCTGCGCTTTGACGCCGGCGCCGACGCTGCCCATTCCTTTCGTCTCGTAGGTATTGGTAAGAAGGGCGAGCCGCTGCAGCGGCTGAGTGACGGTGGCTGCCGCGGTGCCCCGATAGATCTTTACGCCGCCGCCGCCGGCCACGAACGGCCGCAGCTTGGCCTCGGTGGGGGCGAAGTGAAACAGGAAATCGTAATGGATGGCGTGAGCTTCACCGTTGAAAGTAGCTTCGGTTCCGCCGCTCGAGACCTTGAGATCGCCGGGGAGGTATTCGTAGCGCAGTTCGCCTCCGACGAATTTGTACATGTTGCTGCCGAGGAAGGCGCCGACGGCGGCGCTGTTCTTGAACCCGACATCGCCTGTGCCCGCCGGGCTGGTGACCGAAGCGCTGTTGTAGAAGCCGCCGCCGCCGAGCACGCCGAACTCCCACTTCTGGGCCGAGGCCGGCAAACCGGCGCCGAGCAGCAGGGCCATGCACACCGCAGATTTCGAAATCGTTCGCATATATTGGTTCGCTGTCTCCCTGAATTATTCGACTACGCGTACGTAAACAGGAGTGCTCTTATTGCCGCCCACTTCCACCGTGAGCGCGATGCTCAAACCCTGCTGAATGCCCTTGGGAACGTTCACGTCGATCCGGTAAACGCCGACCATCCCCGGCGCCAGGCCGGCAAAGGTCACCGGGCAGGTTGCGCCGTCCAGAGTCACGACGGGACTGGCGACCAGCAGCGCGGGAGGATTGGCGGGAGTCTGGCTCCCGGCCGGGACTGTGGGTAAGGTAGGACCGAGCCCGCTGGCAAAAATCGTGAGCCGGTCTCCCTTGTGAACCGGATTGGTCAGCGTCACCGGCAAGCCGGTGTCGGACCGGTACACCGCCGGCACTTTGTCGATAACGGTAGGATCGCCGGGCGTCTGGATGACGGCGGGGGCGGTGACCTGCGTGTTCAGCGTTACCGGATCGCTCACGCCGCCCGGGGTGTGGATCACCAGCTGGCCGCCGCTCACGTTCAACGGAAGCTGCCCGTTGATCTGGGTGCGGGACACCATGAACAGGGGAACCACGGCGCCGTTGATCGTGACGCAGGAATCGCCCAGAACGGTGGGGGCGGGATCCGCGCTGCTCGAGACGGTGGTTTGAGCGAGGTTCGATCCGTTCACGGCGATCGGTCCGCCGGCGGTCAGTTGCTTCGGGTCGTTGGTGAACGGGTTCACGACGCTGGTCACCACCGGCTTGGCCGTGGCGGCGTCGAAGTTGGGCGGCAGCACCGTGAATCCGGACTGCGTCAGCGAAATGATATTCCCGTTGGAGAGCATTGCCAGCGAGCGGATGAAGGACGTCCCGCCGCTGATCACCGTTCCGTTGGCCACCGAAGCTCCGCCGGTCGCCGTGGGAAACACGGGGGCCTCGATGGTGCGGGTCATCACCGGACTCGCCGGCCTGGCCAGATCCAGGCGCTCGATCAGCCCCGGAGTCCCGGGCACGGCGCTGCCGGCGGCGGTTCCCGAACCGGTGGTAATCAGGCCGCCCGTGCGGAACACGGTCTGGCCGGAGAAGGCGAAGCCGGACGTCCCTCCCTGTCCTTTATCGAGCAGGGCAATTCTCGAGAGCGACTGGTTGAGGATATTGTTGTCAATGGCGAACTGGCCCTGATCGTTGGCCGCGTAGGCGCCGGACAAGGCGCCGTAGTCCTTCCGGGAAACCGTGAAGGTGTCGGCGTTGGCGTCGTACAGCAGAAGATTCCCGTCCGGCATGGCCGCCATGATGTAAGCGCCATGCGGAGAGGCCACCAGGATGGTGTCCTCGCTGATCTTGTTCTCGAACGGTCCGAGGGTCGGCAGCGGAGCGGCGGTGCGCGCTTCAAAATCCACGCGGCTGATCTGGTGCACGGGACCGGCCACCCGCGAAGCCACCAGGATGGTCTGGCCGGCAATGGCGATCGAGCGCGGATAGTGGCCGCCCGGCATGCGGATCGGCTGGGACGGCTCGAGCGTGTCCAGATCGAAGACGGAGATGAAGTGGCCGTCGTTCAAACCGACCAGCATGTACTTTCCATCCGGCGTAATCGCCATTTGCATGGGGGTCGGGCCGGTGCGCAGCGTGCCCACCTGGGAGTTGTTGGCGCCGTTATAGACCAGCACCTGGTTCGTATCCTGCCGAAGCACGTAGAAGCGATTGCGGGTGGGGTCGCTCAACACATCCACCAGCAGTCCGGGGACGCCCACCAGCGTGCCGCGCTGATCCGGCTCGCGATTGTTGATCAGCAGCCGGAAGCATCCGTTGGCGTAGGCGCTGGTACCGGCGGGTTTGGGGCAGGTGGCCGGCTGGAGGTTGACAGCCGAATCCGAATCGATGCGAACGTAGGCGCTGCTGGTGCCGTTGAGGTTCTGGAAGGCGGCCGGGTTGATGGTAACGCGAATGGTGGCGGGGGTGGTTCCGGAAGTAGCCGAGAAGGAGATGCTCTGGGCCAGCGCGGGATCGGCCAGCGAGAGGCGGAAATCGGTCGCCCCGCCGCCGGGATTGCTGATGGTGATGTCCTGCGTCAAAGTCTGGCGGTTGCAGAAAGCGCCGAGGAAGACCAGGTCCTCCTGCGAGGGCGACACCTGCGCCTGGCGGTTGAGCTGGCCCACCGGAAACACGGTCACGCCGCTGTCGGAGACCGAATACATCGTGTCCCCGGCGGAATTCAAGATCGACCGGCCGCCCAGATTTTCGGCCAGCAGCAGCCGCCGGCGGACGGTGAGGTTGTCGGCGTCGACGATCATCAGATTGGGCGGCGTTCCGGCGACAGCCGGCGCGGCGCCGGGCGGCGGCGGGGTAGTCAAGGTGATACAGATTCCGTTGGGAAAGCATTGCGTCGAGCTGGTGGGCGGGGCCGCCGCCGGACCGGCGTCGGGAATCTGCGCGTAAATCAGGCCCGATCTGGAATCGATGGCATGCGACCCGATGTTGAGGGCTCCGGATACGTTGGTGAACTCGAAGCTGAGTCCCTGGCGGGTGTTGTAAGCAGCCCAGCCGGAGAGGTACATGGAGCCGTCGTCATTGACGCTGACCACGCGGGGTCCCAGCGTGGGCGTGGAAATATAGCTGCCGGAGACCACCGCCTGATCGGGGACGCTGTACAGGAACTGGAGCGTGTCGGTAAAACCATAGATGAGCTGCCCGTTGCCGGAGGCCCCCATGGAGGCGGTCAGGATCTGGGGCGGAAAGGTGGCGGCGGCGACCGGCAGGACTTTGGCGCCAATGGCGGCGACCGTGTCGAGCGTGATCGCGCTGGCGGTGGCCGGATCGAGCAGCAGGAACTCGGTGGTGGTCAGGACCAGCGCCAGACCGTCGGCGCCGAAGGCCACTGCCAGCGGCGGATTGCTCAACGCCACCGTCCGCCGGACATTGGTTTCGAGCGCGATGATGGTGACGAGGTTGTTGGGCTGGCCGTTCGGCGTCTGAAAATTGGAATAAGTGGTGACTACCAGGTACCGGCCGTCGCGCGAAAGCGCCAGCGCGCCGGGGAAAGGCACATTGATCGAGGTTCCAATGCTGCGGTCCGAGGTACTCATGACCTCGATGCGGTTGGCCGTATAGTTGGCGATGTAGAGCACGCCGCGGCCCTCGTCGAGGGCGATATCGGACGCATGACCGCCGATGGGTACGACTGTTCCAAAAAAGCCGCTGCCCCAGGCCGCCGCCGACAGCGTCAGGGCGAGAACGGAAAGCCGGCGGATGGAAGCGAGGCAGGTTCGAAATTCCCGGCTGCTTTTCATATGATGATCCCGTGGGTTCTCTTTCATGACTACTCCGCCACCTGCACCATGATGGTGGTCTCCATATCGCCTTGCCGGATCGTGAGGGGCGCTTTCGAACCCGGTTTGACTCCCCCTGGAACCGAGACGTTGATTTCGTAAATGCCGACTTCACCGGGCGTCAGGCCGGCGTAGCCGAGCGCCATCGGAACACCATCCAGCGTGACATCCGGCGCGACAACCGCCGACGCCCGGGGTTCGGACGGAGCGGCCTCGCCTTCGAACACGGCGGGCGAGGGGCGGCCGAGGCCGGTGGCCAGGATGGTGAGCTCGTCTCCGGCGCGAACCGGATTCCATTCCGACACCGCCTCCTGGTTGGCGGTCCTCAGGACGGAGGCGATCATGGCGTCGCCGAGGGAACTGCGGAACACGCTGGGAGCGGTCGGCAGAATCTGGAAGTTGAGGTTATCGCTGACCCCGCCCGGCGTTCTCAATACGATTTGCGCCTTGCCCTCGGTGGTGAACGGCAGCTGGGCGTTGATCTGGGTGTTGGACACCAGGATCAGCGGAATCGTCACGCCGTTGACGGTGAGGCAGGACTCGGCCAGGGCGGTAGGCAGCGGAACCTGGCTGGTGGCGATGTTGAGCATGCTCAGGTCCCGGCCGCGGATGGTGACAAGCCCGCCCGGCGCGACCGGCTGGGTCTGGTCGGCGGCATTGACGATGCCGGTCAGATGCGGCGTGGGCACGGGCGCGTCGTAGGCCATGGGCAGCACCGTAATGCCGGACTGCGACAGCGATACGAGGGTGCGCTGGCTGGGCAGCACGGCCAGCGTGCGCTTGAATACGGACGAGCCGCGGACGATCACCGGCGCTACGGTAGGCGTTCCAGGCGCCGGAGTGGCCGGGGCGGCGAAGGGCGTGAACAGCGGCGATTCGGACATGCGCGAAGTCGCCAGCCGCACCTGCAGATTGCTCAGATCGATCCGCTGGATGGAGCCGGCGCCCGCCGGGTCGACGCCCGTGGTCCGGTAGCCGATCTGATCCGAGAAAGCGAACCCGGAAGTGATCTCATTGGCGGCGCCGGCAAGCTGGGCCACCGGGGCCAGTGAAGCGTTATAAACATTGGACCCAATCACGAACTGATCGAGATTCGAGGCCGCGTAAACCCCGGACAGCGCCGCGGTGTTCGCCCGGGAGATGGTAAACGTGTCGGCGCCGGCGCTGTAGAGCAGCGTCTTCCCGTCGGGCATGGCGGCCATGATGGACGAGCCGTTGCCGCTGGCCACCAGGACCGTGTCGAGGTTGACGCTGTTTTCCCAGACTCCGAGCGAGGGGAGCACGGTGGCCTGGCGCGTGGCCATGTCGACCGTACTGATCATATGGACCGGTCCGGCTACGCGGGAGGCCACCAGAATCGCCCGGCCCGAAACGCCCACCGAGCGCGGATAGTGGCCGAAGGGCATGGTGATCCACACGTCGGGCTGTAAGGTGTCGAGATCGAAAACAGAAATATACTGGGCGCTGTCGCTGCCCACCAGCAGATACTTTCCATCCCTGGTAATGGCCATCTGGGTGGGATAGTTGCCGGTGCGCAGGGTGGCTGTCTGGGCGTTGGTTACGGCGTTGAACACCAGGACCTGGTTCTTGTCCTGCCGCAGAACATAGTAGCGGTCGCGCGTGGTGTCGGCCAGGACATCGACCAGCGTCCCGGGGACATTGATCAACGACCCGCGCTGATCGGTGTCATGGTTATTGATGAGCACGCGGAAAATCTGGGCTACGTTGACCGGCGACCTGGGGTCGGTGGCGGCGGGCAGGTTGGGCGCCACGTTGATTCCGTCGGTCGTGATCACGCGGATGGGAATGCTCAGAGTGCCCTTTTGATTCTGAAAATCGAGCGGATTGTAGGAAATCCGCACGGTGGCCGGAGTCGTGCCGCTGGATTGCGAGACGTTGATCTTCGAACCGGCGGGCGGGCTGAGAGTGAAGTGCGTCGCGCCGCCGCCCGGGTCGGTGATGGTGATCTGCTGCGTGGCCACGCGGCGGTCGCAGGAATTCGTCTGGAAGATCACGTCTTCCCTGGAGACCGCCAGGCGGCGAACCGTGCGCAGTGCGGAGCCCACCGGGAAAACCGTGACGCCGCTGTCGGAGATGGAATACATGCGGTCGCCGGCGGCGTTGAGGATCGACCTGCCGGCCAGATTCTCGGCCAATCGGAAGCGCTCCCGGATGGTGAGGTTGTCGGCATCCACCATTTGCAGCGTCGCCGGCTCGGTGGGCGCGGCCGGGGTAGTGCTGGGAGGATCGGAGATGGTGAGGCAGCGTCCATCCGGAAGACAGGCCGAAGCGGAAGCCGGCGGCGGTGGCGCGGGCAACGGCACGGGGATCTGCGCATAGATCACGCCGTTGGCCGAATCGACCACGTGCGTGCCCACGCTGAGCAGGCCCGAGGGAGTGGGAAAGTCGTAGGTGACAAAGCGCCGGTAATCGGTGACGCCCCAGCCCGCGACAGACAACAGGCCGTCCCGGCTGACGCTGACCAGCCGCGGCCCCAAAGGAGGGGTGGCGGTGTAGCTGTAATAGGTCGCCAGCGACTTGGACGATACATCATAGATGAACTGAACCGTGTCGGTCAGCCCATGGATGAAGCGGCCGTCCCCGGAGGCGGACACGGAGGCCTTGGTGATATCGAGAGGAAACTTACCCGCCGGAACCGGAAGCTTGGTGGGATCGGGCAGACCCTCGGAATTCGGATTCACATTTGCCATCTGGCCGGTCGCGGGATCGAGCAGGAGCAATTCGCCGCCCGTGGTCAGGATCAGGGCCAGACCGTCATTGCCGAAGGCGACGCCGAGAGGCGTGTGTCCCAGGGCGTAAATCTGCCGGGTATTCTGCTCGAGGTTAAGAACGGTGACGGAGTTGATGGATTGAACCGGCGCGGTGTTGTTGCCGTAGTGTCCGACTACCAGGTACGTGCCGTTGGGAGAGAGCGCAATCGACCCCGGCTGCGCGCTGACGTTGATGGAACGCGCGATCGACAGATCGGACGTGCTCATCACCTCGATCCGATTGGCTGTGAAATTGGCGATATACAGCACTCCGCGGCGCTCGTCGAGCGCGATGTCGGAAGCGTTGCCGCCAATCGGGACCACCCGGCCGAAGGTGCCCGCCAGACCGATTGTGGACAGGACCAGGGCGAGAGCGCCGCCGGCCAATACGCGAAACCCGAAACGACTCGTCATAGGATATGCCCCTGCGCTAGCCATGTCACTGCGCCGCCACCTGGACCGGGACCGTGGTCGACATGCCGCCCTGGCGGATCACCAGAGGCACATCCTGACCGGCGCCGATGCCCCGCGGCGTCCTGGCTTTGATTTGATAGACGCCGACGCTGCCCGGCGCCAGACCGGCGTACGTCACTGTCAGCGGAACCCCGTCGAGGGTCACTTCGACCGGCGTGACCACCGCGGAAAGCGGATCCGCCGGAGCGGCCTGGCCGGCCTGAATCGCCGGACTGGTCCGTCCGAGACCGGTTCCGACGATCACCATTTCATCCCCCTCCCGCAGCGGGTTCTCTTCATTGACCAGCGAACCGCCTTCGGCTCGAAAGATCGCCGGCGCGCCGCCGTCGGGAGAGCCGCGGAAAACGCTGGGAGCGGTCGGCAGGATAGTGAGATTCAAATTGTCGCTGACTCCGCCCTCGGTGCGGAGGGTGAGCTGCGTGTTGCCGTCGATATTGAACGGCAGCTGCGCGTTGATCTGGTTGGCGGAAACGGACTGCAGCAAAGGTACGGGCGCTCCGTTTGCCGAGAGGCAGGCGTCGCCGAGAGCAGTCGGCAGGCCGCGGCCCATGACGCTGATCAGCCCGCCGGGCGCAACGGCCCGGGTCTGGTCGGCGGAGTTCACTACCCGCTCGAGCTGCGGAACCGGAAGCGGCGCGTCATAATTCCACGGGATGACCGAGAATCCGGAGGTGGTCAGCGAGATGAGCGCGCTCTGATCGCGAAGGGCGGCCAGGGTGCGGGTGAATACGGCATTGGCGGTCCCCACCGGCGGGGCTTCGACAATCCTCACCGCGCGCACGCTGTTCAACAGGTTCGGATCGAACTTGCCGGCGCCCAGACCGTTGACGGTCTGGATGGATCCCGGCACGATCGCGCCGGGCGTGTTGACGGGCGGCGCGGGAGTGTATTGCGTGACGCAGATGGTCCCGCCGAAAACGCATTGGGTGACGCTGGTCGGCGGCGCGGGCTGGAGACCTGCGCCGACGGTGGTCCGGTAGGCGGCGTTGCTCGTGAACACGAAGCCCGAGGACGAATCGACGCCGCTGTCCAGCGTTTTGAGCGGCACGAGGGAGGAGTTCAAAAGATGATTGCCGACCACGTACTGCCCGTTATCCGAGGCGGCGTAGGCCCCGGAGAGAGACGGGAAGTCCTTTCGGGAAGTCGTGAACGTATGCAGCGCGTCGCTGTAGAGCAGCACGTTCCCGTCCGAGAGGGCGCCGAGGATGAGTTGCCCGTCCGGGGACGCCGTCAGGATGGTGTTATAGGGACACGGACCGCTTGTGGAGACACAGTTCCCGAAGATTCCAAGACCAGGCAGAGCGAAGGCCCTGCGCTGGGCGAACTGCACCGCGTCGATAAGAATGATACGGCCCAAAGTCGACGAGCTCAAGGCTGCCGGATGAGTTCGGGCAGCCGCCAGGATCGTGCCGTTGGCGGCGGCGATCGATTTCGGATAGTGCCCGGTGGGGAACAGGATGTGACCCGCAGGATCCGGCCTCAGAGTATCCAGGTCGAAAACATAGACGAACTGGGAATCCTCATGGCCTACCAGCAGGTACCGGCGGTCCATGGTGATCGCCATCTGGGTCGGCGTGGAGCTGGTGCGCATGGTGGCGATAAGATTGTTGCCGCTGCTGTCGTAGACCAGCACGTCGTTTTTCTGCTGCCGGAGCACGTAAAAGCGGTCTCTGACCGGATCCGCCAGGATGTCCACCAGAAGGCCGGGCACGGTGACGAAGGTGCCCCGCTGGTCCGGCTCGCGGTTGTTTACGATCACCCGGATGGGGTCGGAGACGTTGACTGCGTCCGGCGCGGAGATCACCAGCGTCTCGGTGATGCTACCCTTCGTCTGAAAACGGCTCGGATCGACGGTCACCACGACATGGGCGGGAGTAAAGAAAGAATCGGGGGCGACGACGATCCCCGAGCTCGAGGGAGTGATCTGAAAGGGGAGCCGGCCGCCGCTCGAGCTCACGACGTCGAACTCCTGCTTCAAAAGGCCGCGGTCGCAGGAGTTCGAGCGGAAGATGAGGTCCTGTTTGGAGGCGACCACGCGGGGTCCGGTGTGAAGCGCGCCGATCGAGAGGATGACGACTCCGGTCTCCGACGCCGCGTAGAGCGTATCCCGTTTCGAGTTCAGCAGGAGGCGCCGGCCGGCAAAAGCCTCGGGGATCAGCAGGCGCTGCCGGACGGTCAGATTGTCGGCGTCGAACAAGGTGAGCGTCTCCCCGGAAGCTTCCGTATCCGGGAGCTGGGCATAGATGATTCCGTACGGGTAATTGGCGTTTCCGGCCGTATCGAAGACATGGCCTCCGATGTTGTCGTCTCCGACCGGACTGTGAATCTGGGCGACCACGCTGCCGTTCCTATCGAAAAGGCCGGTACCGGCCATGAAGCGCGAGCCGTCCCGGTTGACGCTGACGGTGACCGGTCCGGTTCCCGGCGCCGAGCCGCCGGGCAGAAAAGTGAGCGCCTTTTCCCGCACGTCGTACCGGAAGCGCAAGATGGGCGCGGTGGGTCCGACGGCGGGGGAAGCGAGATTTTGAACCTTCATCTGGCCGTAGATGGTGAACCCGTCCTGGGCGGCTGCCATGGAGGCAGCGATAATCTGGGCCGGACGGTTGTTCAGCGAAACCCCGCTCGCCAGCGCGAACTCGCAGGTGTCGGGGAGCAGGCCGTTGACCGCGCCGTTGCAATAGAGGTCGCCGAGACTGGTAATCGTGCCCGACAGCGGCTCGAAAGAGATGACGTCTTTCGACGTGAGGATGACCGCCTGGTCGTTATTCCCAAAGGCTACCGCGAGGGGCGTATTCCCGAAACAGTAGGACTGAACGGCGTTGCTCCCCAGCGTGACCAGCGAAACGGCGCCGGTGGGGCAGGCCACGTCCGCCGGCAACAGAGGGAAGCCCGGGTCGCCGCCGGCATGGGTGACGATCAGGAAGGCGCCGTTCGGCGAAATCGCCATGGACCCTGCCTGGGCGGGGACCTTAATCGTGCTGACGATCTTTTTGTCAGCGACGGACATGACATCGATCCGGCGCGCGGTGAAATTGGCGGCGTAAAGGAGTCCGCGGGGCTCGTCGAGAACGATATCGGAGACGTGGCCTCCGACCGGAACATCGATCGGAACCACAGTCCCGAAGCTCGCGCCCCGCGCCGCCGCCGCGCACAGTACTGCGGCCAGGCCGAAGCGCGCCCCGGTTCTTCCCAAATTCCCTACCAGTGTCCGAAAATCCGCAATGCGATTCATACGATCCTTATCTGGCGGGGTGAACACAGCTCTCCCCTGAGGCGCGGAATCCCATCGCCCGGCGCCGCGCCTCACGGAACCGGGCAATTTTTGTTACCGGCTTTGCGACTATTCAGTCTTGTTGCGCCGGCGCACGACGATCAGGGCGAGAAATGCCACGGCGAGAACGGCGCAAATGATGCGAACCATTGACGGATCCATTTTGTCTCCTTTTCTAATAACGTTTCAGCGATCAGACCTTACAACTCTAAATACTGTTGATCATCGGGAGCAGCTCCCGGACGATCTTGAAAGCCATCGGGCCTACGGTTACGACAAACAGCGACGGCAGGATGCAAAAAAAGATCGGAAACACCAGCTTCACGCCCAGCTTGGCCGCCTTCTCCTCGGCGACCTGGCGCGCCTGCACGCGCATGAACTCGGCGTGGTTGCGCAGCGTGGCGGCGATGCTGGTTCCGAAACGGTCGGCCTGGATGAGCACGGCCACCAGCTTCCGCAAGTCCTCCACGTTGGTGCGTTCGGCCAGGTTGCGCAGCGCTTCGATGCGGCGCTTGCCGGCTTTCAACTCCAGGTTCATCAGCGAGAATTCCTCGGTGATCTCCGGATGGGCGTTCTCCAGCTCCTTGGCGACCTGCACGATCGCCTGGTCCAGCCCCAGTCCCGACTCGACCGAAACCACCAGAAGGTCGAGCGCGTTCGGCAGCGCCCGGCGGATCTGCTTCTGACGGCGGGTGGCCACCGTGCGGACGTATTCGTTCGGAGCGAAAAACCCGATCGCCACCGACGCCAGCGTCGCCATGATCTTGCTGCTCGACTCCCACGAGGAGCCCGCGATGACGCCGAAGGTGAGCACCGGAATCAGAAGGGCCAGCACGAATTTGGCGCCGTAAAGAACCTTGAGGGCGTTGGGATTCCGGAACCCGGCGCGGATCAGGCGCCGCTGCATGATGGTGGTGTCCTTGGGCGACGCCGGCACCAGGGTGCCCAGCTTCTTGAGCAGATCGCGAAACGCCAGGCTGGGGTGCGCCACTTCCTGCGCCTGCGGATCGGCCGCCGAGGCGGTGACCCGGTCGATGGCTGCCTTGGGCCACACCCAGACGTTCAGGCCCAGCAGCGCGAACACGCCGGTCAGGCCCAGAAATACCAGCATTGCTAACAGGAGGTCCATATCTTAAATCTCGATCGTCACGATTTTCTTCATGATCAGGTATCCCACCACCTGGAAAAAGATGGCGACCCCCGCCATCTGGTTGCCGGAGGGGTCCTTGACAAAGAATTCGATATAGTCCCGGTTGGTGTAGAACATCAGGAACGCCACTCCCATCGGGATGATGGAAAGCGTGGTAGCCGTGATGCGTCCGTGGGCGCTGATCGCTTTGATCCTCCCCCGCAGTTTGAACCGCTCGCGAATGAGCGTCGCCAGCTTGTCGAGCAGCTCGGAAAGATTGCCGCCGGTCCGCTTCTGCAGAAGAACGGAAGAAACAAAAAAATGCACTTCGAGGAGGGGCACCCGCTTGGCCAGGTTCTGTAATGCGTTTTCGAGCGGCAGGCCCAGGTTCTGTTCGTCGAAGGTGCGGCGGAACTCCCCCGCCAGCGGCTCGGTGAACTCGCGGTGAATCATTTCCAGCGAAACCGAGAACGCGTGCCCTGCCCGCATGGAGCGGGCCACGAATTCCAGGCTGTCCGGGAACTGTTCTTCGAACTTCTTCATGCGCGCCTTACCCGTTCTCACCACGTACACGAAAGGTACGCAGAAGCCCGCTATGCCGAAGGCCCAGGCAAACTTGTCGAGAGGCGAGGGCAGCATCATCCAGGCGAAACAGAACCCGCCCAGAGCGCCCAGCATGGCGAACTGCATCAGCTTCGAGGAGGTCCAGCGCAGACCGGCCTGCTCGATGAGCGCCTGGACCCGCTCGGCAAGCTGCAGATTGTTGAGGAGCTTCTGCGCAATGCTGGTCTGAGGCTCGTCGCTCTTGATGAGGGCCGGGGTTTCGCCGCCGCCCTCCTTATTGCCGGTCTTTACTGCCTTGGTCTTCCCGAGCAGTCTGTCCTTGACGCGCTGCACGTCCGATTCGGCGGACTTGCCCATCGCCAGATACACGACGAGGGTGCCGACAACGATGATCAAGAAAAGAAGAATCGCATACCCCAGCATAGATACAGCTCCCTAAATGTCCATGACCTGGTCGAAAATATCGGGTGGCAGCCGGATGCCGGCGGCCAGCAGCTTCTCATAGAACTTGGGCCGGATGCCGGTGGCCGCGAAGCGCCCGAGCACCTTGCCTTCCGGAGAGACGCCGCGCTTCTCGAAAACGAAAATATCCTGCAGCGTAATCACGTCGCCTTCCATGCCGCTGACTTCCGTCAGGTTCACCACGCGGCGCGTACCGTCGCTCAGCCTGGCCGTCTGCACGAACAGATGGACGGCGGAGGAGATTTGCTGGCGGATGGAAACCAGCTGCATATTGGCGTTGGCCAGCGACACCATGACCTCCAGGCGGGAGACGGCGTCGCGCGGCGTGTTGGCGTGAATCGTGGTCAGCGAGCCGTCGTGACCGGTGTTCATGGCCTGCAGCATGTCCAGCGCTTCCTCGCCGCGGACCTCGCCCACCACGATGCGGTCGGGCCGCATACGCAGGCTGTTGACCAGCAGCTGCCTCTGCCTCACCGCTCCGGTGCCTTCGAGGTTGGGAGGACGGGTTTCGAGCCGCGCCAGGTGCGGCTGCTTGAGCTGCAACTCGGCCGCGTCTTCGATGGTGACGATGCGCTCCTTATTCGAAATGAAGACCGAAAGAGCGTTGAGCAGGGTCGTCTTGCCGGCGCCGGTGCCGCCCACGATGATGATGTTCAGCTTGGCTTTGACCGCGCCCTGCAGCAGCTCCATCATGCCGGAGGTCAGGGACTTCTTGTCCACCAGGTCCTGGGGCATGAGCTTGTCGGTGCCGAAGCGGCGGATGGACAGCAGCGGCCCGTCCACGGCCAGCGGAGGAATGATGGCGTTGACGCGGCTTCCGTCGCTGAGGCGGGCGTCCACCATGGGTGTGGATTCGTCCACGCGGCGGCCGACCTGCGACACGATCTTGTCGATGATCCGCAGAAGGTGCTGATCGTCGCGGAACCGCACCGTGGTCAGCTCGAGCAGTCCTTTCCGCTCGATGTAGACCTGCTTGTGGGTGTTGACCAGGATGTCCGAGATGGACGGATCCTGAAGCAAAGGCTCCAGCGGGCCGAGCCCGAATACTTCGTCGAGAACTTCCTCGCTGATCTGCTGCTTCTCGAGCGAGCTGAGCAGCGTGGGCTCTCCGTCGATGAGGGAGATCACCGCCTGGCGCACTTCGGCGCGCACGCGCTGATTGTCGATGGTCGCCAGCGCCTCGAGGTTGATCTTGTCGAGCAGCTTGCGATGCAGCGTGAATTTCAGTTCCTGGTATTCCGGCTTGAGAGCGGCCTTCTGCCGTCCCGAGTTCCGCAGCAGGCGCTGGTCCCAGGTCATCTCCCCAGCCGGCCGATCGGTATTGATTGTCTGTGCCATGTTCCGTTAAAAACTCATTCGGGCCCCGGCCCGCCAAGATCTCAATTCAGTTGCGCCGACGCCTTCTTCTTCTCCGCCGCCGCCCGGGCGGTCAACTGCTCCGCGAAGCTGCCCACGGACTTGCCGAGCGGGCTCTTCGCGCCCAGCGGCGCTCCCAGGGTCAATCCTTTATGTATCGAGAGGTAATCGTTCGGAAAAGTGGCGTGCACCGGCGCTCCGAAAATCTTCGCCATGTCCTCGCCGGTGATCCCTTCGGCCTTTCCCGTCCTGTTCACCAGTACGCGGTACCGCTCCATCCCGAACCCTACCGCCGTCAGGTAGGCTACGGCTTTGCGCGTTAGATGCAGGCTGGGCAGCTCGGAAGTGGAGACCACGAACGCTTCGTCGCAATCGGACATCGTCAACAGACTGACCTTCTCGAAGATGGACGGCAGATCGACGATGATCCAGTCATAAACCTCGCGCACCGACTCCAGCGCGTCGTGCAGCCTGTCCGGATCGATGGCCAGGTTGACGGGAATGGCGGGCGCGGGCAGAACGTCGATTCCTTCGGAGTTGGCCACCAGCGAGGACCAGTCCGGCTGTCCCGATTCGTCAATCTGGCTGAGAGCGTCGATCAGCGAAAACTCCGGGCTGACCCTCAGCGAGAACCCGACCGAACCGCCGGCCACATCGAAATCCGCCAGAAGAATTCTCTTGCCGGACGTCTTGCTCAAAGCCAACGCCGTCTGGCAGGCCAGCGTGGAAGCGCCGGAGCCGGGCTTGGCGCTCGCGAACACCACCACTCTCCCCCGGTCGGCTTCCGAGCGGCTGGCGGGTTTGCGCAGCCGGATGATCCGCACCAGCGCCTGGCGCTGCATTTCGATATCGAACGGGGCGTACAGAAACTCGGTGGCGCCGGCCCGCAGCGAGCGCAGGATGGCTTCCGAATCGTTCAGAAAATGCAGCCCCACCACGAACACCGGGGGGCGGATTCCGGCGACGAACTCGATCAGCGCCACCGCCTGATCGAGGTCGGTCGCCAGATCGAGGAACACCAGATCCGGACGAAGCTGGCGGAGGCGAATGTCCAGCGTCTGAATGGGAGGATAGCTCTTCATCTCAGCCAGAATGTGGAAGGCCCGCGTCGCCGGCAGGGTCGACGCAAACTGCTGCGCCAGCTCCCGGTTCGGGGAGATGACCAGCGAGGTCAGCTCGGATTGTAGATTTCCACCCCGCGGCTGCATACAGAGGCTCTCAGCGCATCAAGGTTTCAGCGCCGCCGTGGGCGTCGGTCCGGCTTTGGTCAGGCCGCGCATGCCGGGACCGGAATCCGGCAGGCCTTTCTGCTCGAGATGAGGCATGGGCTTCGGATCGGCCGGATTGTAGGGCGCGATCGTCTCGGGCGTCACCAGCACTACCAGCTCGCTCTTGTTTTTGCGCAGATCTCTCGACTTGAACAACGTCCCCAGAATGGGGATATTGGCCAGCCCCGGAATCCGGGAAAGGGTCTGCGTCACCCGGTCGTCAATCATGCCGGCGATCGCGAAGCTCTGACCCTCGCCCAACTCGACATCCGTTTCCGTGCGGCGCGTGCTCAACGCCGGAATCGTGAATCCGGAAAGAACCACGGCGTTGTTCAAATCGATGGTCGACAGCTCCTGCTGCACGTGCATCTTGATGGTGCCGTTGGCCGTCACGATGGGCAGGAACTTGAGGCGGATCCCGAATTCGCGAAACTGAACCGTGACCGCCCCGGCGTTGCCGCCTCCCTGGATGACCGGCACCGGGAACTCACCACCCGCCAGAAAACTGGCCTCCTTGCCGTTGGTGGTGACCAGGTTGGGCTCGGCCAGAATTTGCAGCACGTTGTTGCTCTGCAGCGCCCGGAGTGTGGCGGCCAGATTCAGGTCCGGACGGAAGGCGAAAATGTTCAGCGCGTCCGCCAGACTGAGCGCCCCGCTGGGACTGACTTGCCCTCCGAAAAACTGTCCCGTCGAAACCGATCCGATGGTGTTGGTGGCGCCGGTCGAAAAGATGTTCAATCCGAGCTGCTCGGAGCGAACCCGGTCGAGCTCGGCGAATTTGACGTGCAGCACGATCTGCTTGTCGATGGGGCCGGGCGCGACCTGCAGGTTATTGACGACCGATTTGAGCAGCGGAGTGACCAGCGCCACCGCCCGTTCGGCCACCACCGCCGAACTGACCCGTCCGTTGAGAGAAGCCGAGTCCCGCGAAGCCCGGACATCGATGTTCTCGTTGGGAAAGGTCTCCTTCAACAGCTTGGTGATCGGCTCCAGATTCTGGTCGACGGTGACCGCAAAAAAGCTGCGCTCGCCGGACTTCGACCAGACCACCAGGGTCGACTGACCGTTGGCTTTGGCGTTGATCAGAATTTCCCGGCTGGTGATCGGCACCGCGTCGACCACATCCGGATTGCTGGTGGAGATCCGGCCGACATCGGAGGGGTAATCGATGACGACGCTCTTCCCGACCGTCAGCTTCAATTCCTGGGTACCCGACTGGGCGAACCCCGGTACCCCCATGCAAAAAACCGCCAGGGCGCTCGCTCCAAATATGGTTCCAATGGCACGCTTCATAGGCTCACCAAACAGTTTTCCTCGCTCCGGTCTAGGAATAGTCACTACTGCTTCTTGGTCCCGATCACTTCCACACTCTTTTCACGTCCGCGAATCATGATGATCTCCTCCGGCACATTCACCGGGGCCGGCGGCGGCGGAGGCGGCGGAGGCGGCGCCACCACCGGAACAGGCTTGGGCGCGGCCGCTCGGGGCGCGGTACGGACCGGCGCGGGCGCACTCTTGCGGAAACCGCTGTACAGCTCCGAGGTATCGTGCCCTTTCACCGTTTCGATCTTCTGATCGATGGCGTTGCGCAGAACCAGGGCAATGCGGCCCTCGTTACCCGCCAGCGTCAGGATCTCGGCCTGTTCCGGCGTGACCAGCACGTTGACGACGGTGGCGTTGATGGCCTGGCCGCGGTTATCCGGCTGCATCTGCTGGTTGGCCGACAGCACGGTAATGTTCTGCAGGACCGTGGTGGTCACGTCCGCCACGGCGCCGTTCGGCGGCCGGCCGGTCACCAGCACGTCCACGCGCATGCCGGGCAGGATGAAGCCGGCGACGCCGATCACTTCGTTGACCCGGACAGCCATGGCCCGCATGCCCGACGGAATGATGGGCGCGAGCCCCATGCCGCTGCCCCGCGGCGCCAGCCGCCCTTCGAGCAGGGGCTCGTCCGCCATAATGGCGCTGATTACGGAACGGTCGAGGACGTCATCGACTTTTGCAAAAGCCGTTTTCGGAAACATCTCGACCGGGATCTTCGCCGTTTTCACGTGATTCGGCTTGATGGCCAGGCCGAGCGGCAGGTTCTCAACCGCGACCACGACGTCCTTCATATTCGGCGCCGGCGCTTTGGCCGACGCATGTGAAGAGACCTGATAAAAAATCGCGGCCACAACCAGCGCCAGTACGACGCTCATTCCCAAGACTGTCAATAATCTGCGGTCCATAATCTTCCTCTTCCTGTCGCAAACTTACATTTCCGAAATCAGCGCCAGCCAGGCGCCCACGGTGAGGGCCGGAGCATAAGGGATACTTTCCCCGGATTTTGCTTCCGCCACCGAAGCGCCCGGGCCGGCCACTCCCATCCAGCTCCGGGACTGCCTGAAAATAGTTCGAATCGCCAGATAGCCGAGCGCCATGACACCCCCCGAGATGGCGGCCATAAGGGCAGCCGGCAGAATGCGGGCGGAACCCAGCAATGCCCCGAATCCGGCCATTAATTTGACATCCCCCCCGCCCATCCCCCCCAACAAATAAAAAATCAGGAAAACGCCAAATCCGATCACCGCGCCGAGGAAGGAACGCCCCAGGCCGGGCCATCCTTTGTCGGCGAAGTGGACGATGAATCCGCCCGCCAAAGCGCCTCCGGAGGTCCAGTTCGAAATCCTGCGCCATCCGAGGTCCTCGATCACGGCCGCGATACCCACAATCAGAATCAGCCACGCCCTGGGAGTCACGGAGTCCCTCCGAGCCGGCCCCGCTTCGAAACTCTCCGCTTCTTGCCGGCGCCGAGCAGGGGCGGCGCCAGAAAGCCCGAGCGCAGCGCAAATTCCACCAGGCTCTGGCCGGAAGGCAGACTCCAGTCCGGGCCCGAAACCGCGAGCTTATCCAACGAGTTAGCCGGTTCTTTCGGCAAGCCAGTGGGGCGTCTCTCCGGTTTTGCCGACGCGGACTTACTCATGGGACGGCACTCCTTGTGGTCGAAGTAATCCTTTCGGCGGAATCGGCGCTTTTCATTAGTACCGGCGATCTACGATCGAATAGGATGGCAAACCCATCATCTTTAAGGAGGCGCCAGCCGGCATTCCTCTTGAGTAGCTCGGCGAGCGGCCATTCTACGGGAACCAGCACCAT
>DATJFH010000221.1:0-16731 GCA_035495815.1 Bryobacteraceae bacterium | reverse complement strand
TCGGCCTTCCACTCCGCGGCGGCGAGGTCGAGCAGCGTCTCGCGGGCGGCGGCGGCGACGCGGCGGAGGCGCGCGTTCATGTCGGGCGTGGTGCGGCTGCCGAAGGTGCCGGCGTCGTAGGGCGTCAGATCGGTGTCGGCCATGACCAGACGCACGGCGCTCAGGGGAACATGCAATTCCTCGCAAACCACCTGCGTGAGCGAAGTGCGGATATTCTGTCCGACTTCGGCCTTGCCGGTGTAGACCGTGACGGCGCCGTCTTCGGCGATGTGAATCCAGGCCCCGATCTCCTGCGGAGCGCGCTGCCCGGCGCCGCCGCGCCGCCTGCCGCCGCCGGATTCCTGTGCGCCGGCGCCCCGCACGATGGAGAGCACCACCAGGCCGCCTCCGAGCGCCTTGAAGATTTCACGGCGGGTGAGACGGAATCGATAGGCGGGACCGGCCTGGAGTTCGTAGCGTTCCGGTTCAAAGGATGTCACGGCCGCGCCTCCCGCATTCGTTTTGCCGCCAGCTCCACCGCAATCAGTATTCGCGGATAGGTTCCGCAGCGGCAGATGTTGCCCTGCATGGCCTTGACGATCTCGGGCCGCGTGGGCGCCGGTTGGGAGCGGAGCAGGGCGGCGCCGGAGACGATCATGCCCGGCGTGCAATAACCGCACTGCAGCGCGCCGGCGTCGAGGAAGGCCTGCTGCAGCGGGTGCAGGCGTCCGTTGGTTTCGAGGCCCTCGATGGTGGTGATCTCGCGGCCGGCGGCGGCGCGCAGGGAGGTCACGCAGGAGCGCGTGGCCGCGCCGTCGAGCAGCACCGTACAGGCGCCGCACTGGCCTTCGCCGCAGCCGTATTTGCTCCCGGTCAGGCCGAGATCGTCGCGGAGGACGCTGAGCAGAGTGCGCTCCGGGTCGGCGTTGATCCTGCGCCTCGCGCCGTTGACTCGAAGTTGGGTGAGATCCGCCATCAAACTTTCTCACGGCGCCGATAAGTGTACGTGGGGCCGGCCGAATCGCCGGGCTCTCCGGTCGCGGGGGTGACCGGGCGAGCTCACGCGCCGGCCGGTCCCGGGCCTACACAGCCTCCTGAACTGATAGAATCATACCTCTAACTCCCGGTTTCGGGAAAATCTCACCACCCTTTTGGAGAATGGATGCGAAAACCGACCCTCATGACCCGCTTCGCGCTGTGCACGGCGGGGCTGTTCCTGCTCTCTTCCGCCGCCGCGGCCGGCGAAAAGAAGATGATGCACTGCTTCGCTTTCACCGTCATCGACACGGCCACGGACGCCGACTGGCAGGCCTTCTACAAAGCCACCGACCAGCTGCCTTCGAAGATCCCGGGCATCAGCCGCGTATGGTACGGGAAGCTGCGGGCGCCGCTGAACATCTTCAACACCACGCCCGAAGTGAGCAAACAGCTTCGGGGCGGCGCCGGGAAGGCGTCGGGCGAGGTGACCCTGCGGGTCCGCAAGAGCGGCGTGTGCATGGAAATGGAGAACGAGGGCACGCTCAAGACGTACACCACGCATCCCTTCCACAAGGAGTGGGAAGCGATCTACGCCAAAGTGCGGGTGGCGGGAACAACCACCTTCGACATTCTCGGACAGTAGAACCGGCGGTTTACTTCGACAGCGCCAGCACGCCCCAGGGACGATTTCCGGCTTTTACTTTGCGCAGGACCGTCTGGGTGGCCACATCGATGACCGACACATCGTTCGAAGGGCCGTTGGCGGTGAACAGCAGCTTCTCGTCCGGCGACAGGGCGATGCCCCACGGGCGCTGGCCCGCTTCGAATGACGAGGCCACCTTTCCCGAAGCCGTTTCGATCACGAATACCTTCCGGCTGCGTCCGGCGCTGACGTAGAGCCTGGAGCCGTCTTTCGTCATCGCCAGGCCCATGGGGAGGACGCCTTCGCCCAGGGGAATGCTGCCCACCGCTTCCTGCCGGACTGCGTCGATGACGGTCACCGCGCCGTCGTTCTCGTTGGTGACGTAGGCCTTCGTGCCGTTCGGCAGAAAGGCGATCGAGCGGGGGCGGCGCCCGACCTTGATGGTCTTCAGCACCTTCGACCCGCCGATGTCGATGACGGAGACCGTGCCGTCGTTCTCCGAAGTCACGTACACCTGCCTGCCGTCCGGGCTCAGGGTGACGCCTTCCGGCTCCTCGCCGGTCTTCAGGGTCGTGACGACTTTTCCGCTGGCCACGTCGACGAAGCTCAACCCGCCGTCATCTTCGTTCGAGACGTAGAGCGTCTTGCCGTCGGGGCTTATGGCGAACTGTTCCGGGTCCGACCCGGCGTCGATCTTGCGGACCAGCTTGTTCGCTTTCGCGTCCACGACCCCGATTCCGTCGGCCGACTTGTCGGGGGGCGGCAGCTTACTCTCGTCCACGCCGGGAGGAGCGAAGGGAGAGCCGCTCAGCGTGACGTAGATCATTCCGCCGGCCGAGTGGATGCCGCGGGGACGCTTGCCGAGAGTGACCGTGGCCACCGGCTCGGGCTTGTCGGGATCGATCACCGTGAGGTCGCCGGAAGCTTCGTTGGTGACGTAGACCAGATAGGACGGACCAGCCGGCCGGCTGCATCCGGCCCCCCACAAGGCGGCGGCTGCCACCACGCTCAAACACGTTCGCGAAATCATGATTTCTCCAAACCTCGGGGTCAGAAGACGATTTGATCTTTCTTGGCGTCGATCTTTTCCGCGTCCACGCCGGGCACTTTCTTCAGATCTTCGATGGACTTGAACGGGCCGTTCTTCTTGCGGTAGGCGATCACGGCGGCAGCCTGGGAGCGGCGCAGGCTCAGCCGGCTCTCGAGCTCGATGGCCGGAGCTTCGTTGACGTTGACGGGGGGGATCTCGCCGGCGGGATAGTTCTTGGACAGGTAGTCCAGAATGAGCGCCAGCTCCTGATCGCTGGCCTTGGTCCCGAGGGCCACCATTTTGTTGATGGTAGTCTGCCAGCCGTCGCGGTCCTGGCGGAGGGAGACGGAGCGGGCCAGCTCGTGGCAGTTCTTGCAGACTTTTTCGGTCTCCGCGCGTCCGGGTCCGTCCGGCATCTGTGCTTGGAGGCAGGCCGAGATGAATCCAACGAGAAGCAGTCGCGTCATATCCGGTCTCCGGCGCTAGTGCTCCATGGGGAATCCGAACGCGTAGAGCGTTCCATCGTGGGCGCCGACGTAGACGCGTCCGCCGCCGAGAGCGATGCCGCCGCTATCTACGAAGGACGCGATGGCGTCGCCGCTGTTCCATAATTCTTTACCGGAGGAGCCATCGAGGGCGTAGAGGACGGCTTTCGACGAGCGCTGGACGCGGTCGGCTGCGCCGGCGCCGTCGGCGCGATACTCGCCGGTCGAGAGCGCGAAGACGACGCCGTTGACGATGGCGGGGGCGATGGGCGAGACCATGTCGCGGGAGGTCCAGCCGGGAGTCAGGGCGGGCGCCCCATTTTCGCCGCTAAGCTTCAGGGCAGTGATTCTTTTTCCGTCCGGAACCAGCAGCCAGCGCCCGCCGGCCGGGTCCTCCCAGCTGGAGAGCGCACCGGCGGCGTAGTTCGGGCTGGACAGGCCGGCCCACTTCGCCAATGGGCCCGAGCCCAGGGCTGCCGAATCGAGCACCAGGATCTCGCCATCGGCGGCGGCGACAGCCAGGAGATCTTTCCTGCCGTGTTCGAAGATAACGGGCGTGGAAGTGAATTTCTTCCCGGATTTGTAAGAGCTCTTCACGGCCAGGCTGCCGGGGCCGAGGGCGACCACTTCTCCGCCGGTGGTGGCGACGATGATGGTTCCATCCGGGGCGACGGCGAACCCGTCCGAACCGGCGGGCGGGGTTTTGGACTTCCAGCGGGCCACCTTCTTCGACTTCGTATTGACCGCCCACACACCGTTATCGACGCCTCCACAGCCGTTGACAGTGGCCGCGTAGGCGGTGTCGTCATAGACGATCAAACCGACGGCATTGGCGTTGGCGGGCAGGAACGGAACCGGCGGGTTGGGCTCTTCGCCGTTCGATACGTACATGGAATGGAGCTTGCCGTCTGCGCTGATGGCGCTGACAAGCTGGACCCCGCGGCCGTAGGGATTGGGGGCGGGCGCGTTTTTCTTGCGGCCTCTGGGCGCGGCTGCCGGCGCGGCGGCGGGGGGCGGCGACTGTTTCAGGGTGACGGCTCCCTCGTGGGGAGCGCCGACGGCGCCCTTGGCCTGACCGCCGCGTCCCGCGCGGATGGCGACCGGTCCCGGGTATCCGGCGGCCGTCGGGCGGGTCACGCTGGAGGTCATTCCGCCGGGACAGGGCACGGTGGACTTGGGCGGGGCGGGCGAGGCGAGGTTCTTTTCCCACTCGATGCGGGCCAGGTCGAGATCGATACCGAAGACGCGGCCGGAGCTGCCGCCGAGGAGTCCGAGGGTGCGAAAGCCTTTGTAGCCGATGTAGAAATCGAGCAGCGCCGGGGGGGTGATGGAATTCAATTCCCGGGGCTCGTTGTTCAATTTGATTTTCCAGACGAGCTCGAAGCCGGGCTTGGACATGGACGCCAGCGAAATTTTTCCATCGCCGCGGACCCAGGACGAGCGCTGCGGGTCATACCCGATGGTCATCCAGTCGCCGCCGCCCCGCTGCGCGTACATCACGCTCAGGGCGGCCGCTGCACAGCCGGTCAGGATCGCGGCGCGTGCGAATCTTTGCATCTTCAAAAAGCTCCTCTCCGGTTCGTAACCCTTGATCATATACCGAAACCGGCGGCGGCTTGAGAAGCGCGGCTGCCATGAATTTTCCGGTTACGCGGGGAGGACCCGGCTGGGCTGGCGCATCAGGAAGCGCCCCGCATCGTGCGCCTCGGGGGGAGCGGCTGAATCAGCCGAGCAAACCCATTTCACCCTGGGCCGGTCAGGACGAGGCAGGGGGTCGGGCGACTGGCGCCGCGGGGAGGGTAACTCGGTTGCGGGCAGGCTGGGCTGCTTCGGGCGCGGCGATTGCAGCCGCTCCAGTTCGCGCTGAGCGCGGGCGAAGGAGCGCTCGAGGCGGCACTGCGCCTGCCAGAGACGGTCGAGCAGAGGAATCTGGGTGACGGCGGGGAGATTCTGGCTGAGGAGCGAGGCTTCGGCCAGTTCCAGCCGGCGCAGCTTCCATTGCGCGATGGCCATCTGCTCGAGGTAGATCGCGGCGGTGGGGGATTCCGGCTGCCATTCGGCTTCGAGGGCGGCGTAAAGGTGATCGAACGGCTCGCGATTCTCGCCGGGCAGGAAGAGCGTGCCGGCGCGCAGTCCATGCTTCAAAGAGTTGAGCCGGACGGCCGCTTTTCCTTCGGCTGTTTTGGGGCCGGTGGATTTGAGCGCGTTGCGGCGGTTGGCTTCGATCTGTTTCAGTGTCGCCATGATGTGACTCCGTACGGTAGTGGGGATGATCCGGTGTTGCAGTCCCAGCCTAGCGCGAGGGTCCGCAAAATCGGGGTGAATATTGGCTGAATTTGGAGGTAAATGGTTTTATCGGCAAGGGAATAAGGATTTTTCTTTTGGGTGTCAACGGATGGTCCCGATGTGCCTCTTTGCGGAGCTGCAACGCTGCTTCGCGCGGCCCATTTCCGGATGCGCCGTCAACCGGGAGCAATCCTTTACGACCCCGTCGAGCCGTCATGCAATGCATATACAATGGTGATGCGGTGTTCGACTGGGACACAAACAATCTGCGTAAGATTCGGGCGCACCGGGCGCCCAAGTTCGTCGACGAATCATAGGAGGCGGACTGGTGGGCCAGCCGCGAAGGCCGCGAGTTCGTAAAACAGAAGGCGGCAGGGACGGAGAAGAAAAGAGGCGCGCCGAAGGGCTCGCTGCTTGTGGGTCAGCTGAACAAGCCGCCAGCGTCCAAATTGCGTTGCGATTGCCCGAACCCGATGTAGCTAAAGCCCGAGAACTCGCCACGCGAAAGGGCATCGGATACCAGACCCTCCTCAAGATGCTGGTGCATGAAGGGTTCGCCGCGAAGACCGCCGGCCGTGAAGGTTCGGTACCGCCGGCCACTCGGTCTCGGCGTCGGGAGCCTGAGACTTGCGTCCGTATCGCCGGCCAGCCCGGAAGTCGTCCATTTTACCAGCGAGTGGTGAACGTGGGGGCGGGCATTTCCGCCACCGGATACTTTCTTCATCAATTCATGCGCGTCGGAGCCAGCCGAATGGCTCGTTTTCGCCCGACGATCATCGTGTGATGTATAGTGGGGATGAAAACTGAAACAATGCCGATTGCCTTCTCTCCCCGACACCTTCGTCCCATGCCAATTTCCCGGCTTGCCCTCCCTTCCGCCCTGTTGCTGACCGCTGCCATCGCCTGCGGCGCCGACTGGCTCACCGACGGCGGCGACGTCAAGCGCAACAACTGGCAGAAGGACGAGAAGATCATCAATCCTTCGAACGCCAAGGACATCCGGCTGCTGTGGAAGATCAAGTTGGACAACAAGCCGCGGCAGATGCACTCGCTGCTCGAGCCGCTGGTGATCGGCAAGCTCAATACCGGCAGCGGACCCAAGCAGGTGGTGATTCAGGCCGGCGTATCCGATAATCTGTACGCCATCGACGTGGCGACCGGCGAGCTGCTTTGGAAGAAGCATTTCGACAGTAATTACGTGGAAAACCCGGAAGCCAGGGTCAGCGTGCTGTGTCCCGGCGGGATGACGGCGAACATCACCATCGGGCCGGGGGCGGGTCCGGGCGACTACATCATTTATGCGGCGTCCTGGGACGGCCGTCTGCGGAAAGTGAACGCGGCCGACGGGAAGGATCTGGCGCCTCCCTCCAAATTCATGCCGCCGAACGGCAAGCCGTACGCGATGAGCCTGTTCAACAACGTGATCTACACACACTCGGCGCAGGGCTGCGGGGGCAATCCGAACACGGTGTACGCGTACGACCTGGCTACCGACAAGGTGGGGAGCTGGGGTCCGGCGGGGGGCGGCATGTGGGGACGGTCCGGCCCGGCGATCAGCACGGACGGGGTGATGTACACGGGTACGGGCGACGGCAAGTGGGATCCGGAAAACGGACTGTACGGCAACGGCATCATCGGCGTGAAGCAGAATCCGAAGACGAAGAGCCTGGAGCTGGTGGATTACTACGGGCCGTCGAACGCGGAGTGGCTGTGGAAGCGCGATCTGGACATGCAGGTGACGCCCACGATCTTCAATTACAAGGGCAAGGAGTACATGGTGGACGCCAGCAAGGAGTGCCGGCTCTACTTCATGGACACGGAGTCGGTGGGAGGGGACGATCATCGCACCCCGGTGTACCGCACGCCGCTGATTTGCAACGAGATCGTGGATTTCGCCGAGGCGGGTATCTGGGGGTCGCTGGCAAGCTGGGAGGAGCCGAACGGGACGCGCTGGGTGCTGACGCCGTTCTGGGGTCCGAAACATTCGAAATTCAGCGCGCCGATCGAGCACGGAGTAGTCAAGAAGGGAGCGATCGCGGCTTTCAAGGTGGAGACCGTCAACGGCAAGGTGGAGCTGGTTCCGGCCTGGATCTCGCGCGACATGGATCAGGCCGAGCCGCCGCTGATCGCGAACGGGGTGATCTTCGCTTACGGCAGTGGAGAGAATACGGCGCAGGCGTTTCCGGACGTCGGGCTGGATTTCCGGATGGAGCGGCGCGTGCCGAAATCGACGCGCGCGGTGCTCTACGCGCTGGACGCGCAGACCGGCAAGGAGCTGTGGTCGAGCGGCAACCAGATCGCGACCTGGAACCACTGGAGCGGGCTGGGAATGGCGAACGGGCGGGTCTACATCAACACCTACGACGGAGTTCTGTATTGCTTCGGCATTCAGCCGTAAGAATCGCGCTGGCGGCGGCGGTGGCTGCGGGAGCGGCCGGCGCGCAAGGCGGCGACCAGGCGTCCACGCTCGCGGAGCTGGAGCGGGAGCGGGCGGAGTACATTCGCCTTCTCTCCGACTGGGGCGGGCTGACGCGCTACGGGAGCGAGAATACGGAGCTGCGTCCGCCCGGGCCGGGAGTCGACCGGGTGGTGTTTCTGGGTGACGACATCACCGAGATGTGGGGGCGCGGGAAGTCGAAGTTCTTTCCGGGCAAGCCCTATTTGAACCGCGGGATCGCGGGGCAGACCACGCCGCAGATGCTGGTGCGGTTCCGGCAGGACGTGATCGGGCTCAAGCCGAAGGTGGTAGTGATTCAGGGCGGGTCGAACGATCTGGCGGGGTACTCCGGGCCGGCGACCGAAGGGACCATTTCGGAGAACATCATGTCGATGGCGGAGCTGGCGAAGGCGCATGGAATTCGCGTGGTGCTGGCTTCGGTGACTCCGGTTTGCGACTGCGTGAAGAACCTGACGGAGCGGCGTCCGCCGGGGAAGATCATCGGGCTGAACGGATGGCTGAAGGGGTACGCGGCTTCGAGCGGGTCGGTATACCTCGATTATTATTCGGCGCTGGCGCAGGGGAGGGCGATGAAGAGGGAGCTGACCGGGGACGGGCTGCTTCCGAATGACGCCGGGTATGCGCTGATGGCGCCGCTGGCGGAGCAGGCGATCGCGCAGGCGTTGGGCAGCGCGAAGGGGCTTCACTGAGACGCCGCTCTTCTAAATGAGCGTCGAACACGAGGCCAATCTCCGCGCCCGAAAGCGCGCCGGCCTGAAACATGCGGATCCCACGTCAAAACCGCTGCGATTCCTAACGGACGCACGATGGAGCGCGGCGATTCGCCGGGGCCGGGACAAGTGAAGTCCGGCTACCACCGCGTTCTCCGGTTCCTCGAACAGCGCTCGGTTCTTCTCTGCCTGATCGCGCAGGCGGCGCTGCTCTTCTACCGTCTCGACCTGCTGCCGGTCTGGGGGGACGAACTGTTCACGATGGAGACCAGCGCGCTGCCGCTGAGCGGGATTGTCGAGCGCGTGCGGGTCGATATCCATCCGCCGCTCTACTATTTTCTGGTTCACTACTGGCTCGCCATTCCGTGGCCGGCGGCGGCGATCATCAAAGTCCGGGCGTTCTCCGGGCTCTGGACGCTGGCGGGGACGCTGCTTCTGCGCAGGCTCTGGTCGCCCGGTCCGCGATTCTTCCTGCTGTGGGCGTTGTCACCGTGCCTGATCCTTTACGGGCGGATGGGGCGGTCGTATACGATGCAGCTGTTCCTGGCGTCGCTGACGATTTATTGGGGACTGCGCGTGATCCGGGCGCCGGGCTGCCGCCGCGCGCAATGGATCTATGCAGGCTGCGGGGCGGCGCTGCTGTACACACATTATCTGCCGGCGGCGGCCATCGTGGCGGCGGTGGGAGCGATGCTCCTTTACCGGCGCGCCTGGACGGCGGCGGCTCTTCCGGCAGCCGTCATGGCGCTGGCGTATGCGCCCTGGCTGCTCAACATGCGCGCCGCCTTCGGGCGCGTGCTCCATTCCGAGCCCTACGCCGTCACCGGTAACGCCGCGCTCGATCAGGCGATACGGCTGCTCTACCTGCCGGTTTCGTTCACCTTCGGGGAGAGCTTGCCGCTCTGGGTCATGGCGGGGGGCGTGGTGCTGGCGCCGGCGCTGGCGGTGGCGATCTGGCGCGCGCTCCGCCCCGCGCCGGATTGGCTTCCGCTGGTGGGGCTGGCGGCCGCCATCGGATACCTGGGGGCGAGCCGGTGGGTAGCGTTCGCCTTCATCCCGGCGCGGCTGCTGTTCGCGCTGCCTTTCTACCTGATGCCGGCGGCGCGGCGGGCCTGGAGCTGCGCGGCGCTGGTGTGCCTTTGGTCGGGGTCGCTCTATTCCTACTTTCACCTGGAGGACTTCCTGAACAAGGGGTACGTGCTGCCTTTCGACCGCATCGCGGAAATCATCGAGCGGGAGTCGGCGGGGCGGAGCGCGAGCCTGATGCTGGACGCGCCGGGGCTCGACGCGTCCCCCCTGACGCACCGGTTGCCGGAGCTCGTGCGGGGGCGAGGGGACGCGGAGGTGGTGTGGGTGCTGTCGACGCGGGGCAGACGAACCGGTCCGGCGGGGCGGCGCGAGATCCGGAGTCAGGAATTTGTCGCCTACTCCGCTTTCGACCGCCGCGTCATGCAGCTGCTCGACTGGCCGACGCAGCCGACTCACGCCCTGGAATTAACGGAATACAGATAGCCTGGCGCCGCCGCCCGGGAGTCTGGCGCATGGCGTGCATCTGCATCGGCATGCTGGACCCGATCGCAACCAAATTGGAACACTACATGGACCTGCTGGGCAAGCGCCAGCAACTGGTGGCCGCCAATATCGCCAATGCGGATACCCCGGGGTATAAGACCAAAGACATCGATTTCCAGTTTGAATTCAGCAGCCTGATGGAGGGCGGCACGCCAAACGTGATCGAGACACCGGGCCTGTCGGTTAAAAATGACGGAAATAATGTCGATATGGAACGACAGAGCCGTCTGCTGGCCGAAAACGCCCTGCGTTTCAATTTGGCGTCGAACCTGCTCCGCAGCGAGATCCGCAGCGTGCGATCCGCGATACAGGAAGGAAGATAACCGATGAGCCTGCTTTCCGCACTATCCGTCAGCGCTTCCGGTCTCAGCGCGCAGCGCAGCCGCGCCGAGCTGCTGGTCGAGAATCTGGCCAATGCCGAGACGACACGCACGCCCGAGGGGGGTCCCTACCGGCGCAAGGACGCGATTTTTTCCAGCGCGCCGCAGTCGTCGCCGTTTTCGGCCGAGTTCCAGCGGGAAATGGGAGCGTTTTCAAACGGCGTGGAGGTAGCGGAGATCTACCAGGACACGCGCGAGCCGGAGAAGCGGTTTCTACCGGGGCACCCGGACGCGGACGCCAACGGCTACGTGGCTTTTCCGCGCATCAATCCGGCGGAGGATATGGTGGACCTGATGGGCGCGTCACGGGCTTATCACGCCAACGTGTCCGCCATGTCGGCGGTCAAGGACATGATCCAGAAATCGATCGATCTGTTGAGGTAACCGATGCCTTTCCCGATTTCCAGCTTGGGTTCCGCGGGCGCGATTCAGGCGCCGCAGCTCGACGGCGGCTCGAAGAAAGCCGGCGGATTCGGCGCCATTCTCGAGGACGCGGTGAAAACGGTAGGCGGTTTGAACGAGACGGCCGCGAAGGGCGTCGAAAACTTCCTCAATGGCGAAGGCGACGACCTGCACAAGACCATCATGGCCACGCAGCGGGCGGAGCTGGGCACGGAATTGTTCCTGCAGGTTCGCAACAAGGTGGTTCAGGCTTACCAGGAAATCATGAGGATGCAAGTCTGACGCGCGGCCGCTAAATGGACCAGATTCGGAAGCTCATTTCCAGGCTCACGCTGCGCCAGCAGATCTCGATCGGCGTCGCTCTCGTCGCTGTGGGACTGGGGCTGTGGGCGATGTCACGATGGAGTCGCGAGCGCGATTTTCGTCCGCTGTATTCGAATCTGGCCGCCGAGGACGCCGGCGCGGTGATGCGGAAGCTCAAGGACGAGAACGTCGACTTCCGGGTGGACGATTCGGGCGGCACGCTGCGCGTCCCCTCCGAGAAGGTGGCCGAGCTGCGGCTGCGGATGGCTTCGGAAGGACTGCCCAAGACGAGCCGCATCGGATTCGAGCTTTTCGACAAGAGTAATTTCGGACTGACGGAGTTCGCCGAGCAGGTCAACTATCGCCGGGCGATCGAAGGGGAGCTGGAGCGGTCAATCACGGCGCTGAGCGAGATCGAGCGGGCGCGCGTCCACATCAGCCTTCCGAAGGATTCGGTTTTCCTGGAATCGCGGCAGGAGGCCAAGGCCAGCGTGGTGGTCAGCCTGCGTCCGCGGGCCAGGCTCTCTCCGCAGAACGGCGCGGCCATTACGTACCTGGTGGCGAGCGCGGTGGACCGTCTGGCGCCGGAAGCGGTGTCGGTGCTGGACACGAACGGCAACCTGCTGGTGCGTCCGAGGAAAGCGTCCGCGGAAGCCGGCGCGGGTCAGCCGGAGGCGGATCTGGAGTATCGCCAGAAGATGGAGCGGGATCTGCTGCTGAAGATCAATTCCACGCTGGAACCCTTGCTCGGGGCCGAGAAATTCCGGGCGGGAGTTTCGGTCGAAGTCGATTTCACCACGGCGGACCAGAGCGAGGAGACCTTCGATCCGTCGCGCTCGGCGATGGTCACGGCGCAAAAGACGGAAGACCTGTCGGGCGGCGCGCTACAGGCGGGAGTGCCCGGGACTGCGTCCAATCTGCCGGGACCGCCGGCGCGGCCGTCCGCTTCGTCTACGGGAACGACGCGCAGAACCGAGAACACCTCGTACCAGACCAGCCGCACGGTGCGGCGGACACGCATTCCGCAGGGCGCGGTGAAGCGGATGTCGCTGGCGGTGCTTCTCGATCAGGGCGTCCGCTGGGAAGGCAAAGGCTCGAAGGCGCGGAGAATTCTGGAGCCGCCCTCGCCGGAGCGGCTGAAAACGATTCGCGAGCTGGTGGCGGCGGCCACCGGTTTCCAGGAAAACCGCGGAGACCAGCTGACGGTGGAGACACTGGCGTTCGAATCCACGCTGGGGGTGGAGCCGCCGGCGGAGGCGCCTGCCGCGCCCGCTCCGCAGCCCGTAACCGTGCCGCCGTGGATTCAGAAGTATCTGGAGAAGGCGCCTCTCGGCCTGAAGATCGGCGCGGGGGCGGCGGCGGCGCTGATTCTGATCGGCCCGATGGTGGCGTTCCTGCTGCTGCGGCGAAAGCGGCGGAAGAAAGCGGCCGCGGCGGAGATGCAAAAGACGCTGGACAAGGGTGTCAATCCGGCCGAGACCTTCGAAGGACAGATCGCATCGCGGGCGGCGAATCAGGAGCGGCTCGACGCAGAAGCGCTGCTGGCTCTGAAACTGCCGCCGCCGGGAACCAAGAAATCCGAGATTCTGACGAAGCACCTCAAGAAGACCGCCAAATCCGATCCCACCGTCGCCGCGCAGCTGCTGCGAACGTGGATCAATGAGAGCGAATCCTCGTGAGCGTCAATCTTCCCCGGCCCGAAGCCATCCCGGCGCTGCGAAAGGCCGCCATACTGCTGGTGACCCTTGGTGAAGAGGCAAGCGCCGAGATGCTGCGGCATCTCGAAGAGCAGGAAGTCCAGCAGATCGGCCGTGAAGTGGCCCGGCTGGGCGCGGTCACCTCGGAGCAGGCCGAAGCCGTACTCGAGGAATTCCACCAGATGAGCCTGGCGCACGATTACATGCTCAAGGGCGGCATCGACTACGCGAGAAAACTCCTGAATACGGCGTACGGCCCGGAGGCCGCGAAAAAAGTTTTGGACCGGCTGATGGTGGCGCTGGGGACGGAGGTGGTCAACTTCGACGCGCTGCACAAGGCGGACCCGCAGCAGCTGGCGAAATTCATCCACAACGAGCATCCGCAGACGATCGCGCTGGTGCTCTCGCACCTGAACCCGACGCAGGCCGCGGCCCTGCTGATTTCGCTGCCCGCCGAGATGCGGTCCGACATCGCGCTTCGCATGGCGAACCTCGATCAGATATCGCCGGAGGTGATTGCCAAGATCGCCACCGTTATCGATCAGAAGCTGAAAGCCCTGGGCGAATTCAGCCGTGAGTCTTATGGGGGCGTGCGCGCGGTCTCGGAGATGTTCAACCGCCTGGACTCGGGCTCCAGCCGGGAGATCCTGGACAAGATCGAGAACGTGGACCCGGGGCTGGTGGAAACCATCCGGCATCTGATGTTCGTGTTCGAAGACCTGATGTTGATCGACGAGCTGGGGATCAAGGAAGTGCTTTCGAGGGTGGACCGGAAGGTGCTGACGCTGGCGCTCAAGGGCACCAGCGAGCAGCTGCGCGATCACTTTCTGAAGGCGATGTCGCAGCGAGGCGCGGAAATGCTGCGGGAAGACATGGACGTGATGGGGGCGGTGAAGATCAAGGAAGTGGAAGCGGCGCAGCAGCAGATCATCGCCATCGTACGGCAGCTGGAATCGGACGGAACGCTGAGTCTGAAGGGCGCGGTGGGCGAACAGTATGTCGTGTAGGCTGGTGCGGGATCCGGGGGCCCAGGTACAGGGGATCGAGTGGCGGCAGGCCGGGGGTTCAGGGGCCGGCCCGGCGCCGGAGCAGCCGAGGAAGCTCTACCTGGAAGCAGGGCAGCGTGGCGGGCGGAGCGAGAACGCCGAGCGTCCGCCGGCCATGGAAATTCGCGAGGCGGAACAGAAGATCGCCGAGGCCTATGAACGCGGGCAGCGGGAAGGCGAGGCGGCCGCGGTCCGGCGGATGGGCGAGCAGCTGCAGGGGAAGATCGAGCACCTCAGCCGGTCCATCGAGCAGCTGGCGCTGCATCGCGGGAAGATCCAGCGCGAAGCCGAGCCCGAGCTGGTGCGTCTTGCGATGGCTGTCGCCCGCCGCATTCTGCGCCGGGAGCTGAGCGTCGATCCGGAAGCGCTGCTGGGAATCGTGAAAGCGGGCCTGGAGCGGATCGAGTCGGCGGAGATCCACCGGGTGCGGGTCCATCCCGAGCAGGCCAGGGCGCTCGCCGCTCTGCTCGAGGGAGCGGCGCGGCGGGTCGAGATCGCGGCGGACGCCGGTTTACCGGTAGGAGCGGTGATCTTCGAGACCTCGCGGGGCTCGCTCGACACGGGACTCGAAACGCAGCTCAAGGAGATCGAGCGCGGCTTCGCCGACATTTATCCACAATGACAACTCAACACGCGATGGACTTCAGCCGTTACCACCAGGCGCTGGCGTCGGCCGAGCGGTATCTGAAGGTGGGGGCAGTGACGGACATGGTGGGGCTGCTCATCGAATCCAGCGGTCCGGCGGCCGCGCTGGGCGATTTCTGCGAAATTCAGTCCTCCCAGGGACGTTCCGTGCGGGTGCAGGTAATCGGCTTCCGCAACGGGCGAGTCCTTTCGATGCCGCTCGAGGAGACCGGCGGAATCCAGGCGGGCGACCGGGTGGTGGCGCGTCCGATGGCGGCGCTGGTGAAGGCCGGTCCGGGGCTGATCGGCAGGGTGCTGGACGGGTTCGGCAATCCGATCGACCAGGGGCCGCCGGTGGGAGAGACCGAGCCCTACGATCTGTTCGCGGCCGCGCCGGGACCGCTCGAGCGGGAGCACATCGACGAGCGGCTGGTGACCGGCATTCGGGCGATCGACGGTCTGCTGCCGTGCGGGAAGGGGCAGCGCGTGGGCCTGTTCGGCGGCAGCGGGGTGGGCAAGAGCACGCTGCTCGGGTCGATGTGCCGGAACAGCGAAGCGGACGTGTGCGTGATCGCGCTGATCGGCGAGCGCAACCGGGAGGTGCGCGCGTTCCTCGAGCACGACCTGGGTCCGGAAGGCATGCGGCGGTGCGTGGTGGTGGTGGCCACGTCCGACCGCCCCGCCCTGCTGCGCATCCGGGCTTGTTTCGTGGCGCTGGCCGTCGCGGAATATTTTCGGGACCAGGGCAAGAACGTACTGCTGGTGATGGACTCGGTCACCCGCTTCGCCATGGCTCAGCGCGAGATCGGCCTGGCGTCGGGCGAGCCGCCCAGCCAGAAAGGCTACACACCGTCGGTGTTCAATCTGCTGCCGCGCGTGTTCGAGCGGGCCGGAAAGTTCCGGCGCGGGTCGATCACGGGATTCTTCACGGTGCTGGTGGAAGGCGACGACTTCAACGAGCCGATCGCGGACGCGGTCCGGTCGATTCTGGACGGGCATATTATCCTCTCGCGGGACCTGGGGGCGGCCGGGCACTATCCGGCGATCGATATATTGAGCTCGGTCAGCCGGCTCACCTCGGACCTGGCGTCGGCGGCCGAGAAAGCGGCGGCTACGAGAATGCGCGAAGCCATGGCGACCTACGTCCGGACGGAGGATCTGATCAACCTCGGGGCCTATGTCGCGGGGGCGAGTCCGAAGGTGGACGCGGCCGTGCGGGTGCGGCCGGGCATGGAGGATTTCCTGAAGCAGCCGCCGGAGTTCAAAGCCCCGCTCGAAGAGACGATGCGGCGCATGGCGGACCTGGCGGCGCAGGTTTAGCCTGTGAAGCGCTTCGAATTCCCGCTTTCGCACGTGCTGGACTTCCGCCGCCGTCAGCTGGGGCAGGAGGAGGCGCGCCTGGAGGCGCTGCAGGCGGAGCGGAGGGCGCTCGAAACGGAGTCGGGCCGGCTCGAGAGGGAGACGCGGGAAACCAGAAGCGAGCTGATGGTGACCGGGTCGGCGGATGCCGAGAGCCTGCTGGCTTGCGATCTCTACCTGCGGCGTCTGGCGAAGGAGCGGAAGCAGCAGGCGGGGAGAATGGCGGAATGGCAGGGACGGGCGGCGGCGCAGCAGCGGGCGGTCGTGGAAGCGCGGCGGCAGGTCAGGCTGCTCGAAAAGCTGGAAGAGCGGCGGCGGCGGGAGTGGCGGGCGGGGGTGAACCGGGAGCAGGAGGAGCTGTCTGCGGAGCTGTATCTGGCGCGGTGGGGGAAGTGAACTACGCCCCGCGGCGCGCGGCCTGAGGGGACGTCCCCGGCCGAACTTCCCGGCCTTGACTCGAACCGGAGTTCGTGTTAATCGTAGTTAAGTTGCCGCTGAAAACCGGGATTACACCTGCTTCCAACGCGTCGCAGCTGCGCTCGCTCGGCGAGGTGCATGCGACTGTCGGCACTTCTCACATCTCGCTCTGGCGCCGTCTTTTTGCGTTCTCCGGACCGGCGTATCTGGTCAGCGTCGGCTACATGGACCCGGGGAATTGGGCCACCGACATAGAAGGCGGGGCGCGGTTCGGCTACCAGCTGTTGTGGGTGCTGGTGATGTCGAACGCGATGGCGGTGCTGCTCCAGACGCTGAGCGCGCGCCTGGGGATCATCCGCGGG
>DATJFH010000220.1:0-12258 GCA_035495815.1 Bryobacteraceae bacterium | reverse complement strand
GCCAGCAATTCAAACTGAGGCCCGGCCCGGTAGACGAATGTATCGCCGGACTGATTCATCACGTAAAGCCTGTCTCCGTTCCGAAGGGGTGACGACCAGATGGCGTTGTTCCCCTGTTTCCCCGCCAGCCGCTGGGTCCATACTGGCTTACCAGTAGCCAGTTCCAGACACTCGGCGACGCCGTTGATCCCGACGGTATAAACGTGTCCTTCATAGATCACGGAAGTGCCGATGCGAGCGGGCGTGCGCGGCACATGCCACATGCGGCGGGTTTCGGTCACATCCCCCGAGCCGCCGCAGTGCACCGCCAGTCCGGGACCGCCGAAACCGCCCAGCGAGACGACGAGCGGTCCTTTGTCGTCGGAGCCGGGCGCCGGCGAACCATAAGCCAGGTCGGCGAAACCGCCGCAGGTCCACAGTTCCCGGCCCGTTTTGGGGTCGTAGGCGGCAACACGCCGGGCGAGATTACAAACCATTTCGTCGCGATTTGCCGCCCTCAAGACGACCGGCGTCGTCCAAGAACCGTAGAAGTCGGACCGTATGGCGCCGTCGGGCCGTTTGGGCAGTTCGCCCGCCTTGGCTACGTCTTCGGCCGGCATGCGCGGCGCCAGTTCCACTTTCCACTCCGTCTTGCCGCTCAGCGCGTCCATGGCCACCAGGAAAGACGGATCCCCCGGTCCGAAGTTGAGTATCACCAGTCCGCCGTGCAGGATTGGGGACGAGCCGTATCCCCAGACGTGATCCTGTTTTCCGAGCTCGCGCCGCCACAGCTCCCTCCCTTTCATGTCGAACGCGACAAATCCCGCAGAGCCCAGCCAGGCATACACCCGCTTACCGTCGGTCACCGGGGAAGACGAGCACTGGGGATTGGTCGCGTGGGTCCGGTCCGAAGCTGAATAATCCAGTCCGCCCTGCCAGAGGGTCCTGCCGCTGGCTTTGTCGAGACACATGAGGGTGCGGCGGTTTTGCTTTTC
Organism: Bryobacteraceae bacterium; assembly: GCA_035495815.1. Lineage (GTDB taxonomy): Bacteria > Acidobacteriota > Terriglobia > Bryobacterales > Bryobacteraceae > DATJFH01. The sequence goes on along the minus strand of DATJFH010000220.1, from coordinate 11,284 downwards.
GAGGGGTTGCGTGAGGAAAATGCGGTCCCCCCAGAGAATGGGGGTCGAATTGCCACGTTCGGCGAGCGGGACTCGCCAGCGGATGTTCTCGGTCCGGCTCCATTTCAGCGGAAGCGACTTTTCCGGGCAGACGCCATCAAAGGAGGGTCCGCGCCAGTTGGGCCAGTCAGCGGCTCCTAAACCGGAGCTGAGCCAGGGCAGGGCGCAGAGAGTACGTCTGGTCATGAACGGATCATATCGCTCCCGAAGGTCGAACGCCACAAAACGTCCTCCCGCGGCGTGGTACACTCAAGTCAATTTGACTGTCCTGCCAATTAGGCCCGACTCCTCACCGTCGATCCGAATTGTCCCGCCCTCAAATCAAAAGGAAAAGAGATGAAGAATATTTTTGTTGGAAACCTCAGTTTCGCAACTACCGAACAGGACGTCCGTTCCCTGTTCGAAGCTTACGGCAGTGTCGATCGTGTCAATATCGTCACCGATCGGGACAGCGGCCAACCCCGGGGGTTTGCCTTTGTCGAGATGGCGAACGACGCGGAAGGAGAACGCGCGATCGAAGCAGTGAACGGGAGGGAGCTTGGCGGCAGAGCCCTCAACGTCAACGAAGCCCGCCCCAAATCGGAAGGCGGAGGCCGCGGCTTCGGCGGCGGTGGTGGCGGTGGACGCGGCCGCGGCAGCGGCGGTGGTGGCGGTGGACGCGGGGGTGGCGGCGGACGAGGACGCTACTGAGCCCGGGCCAGAAGAGGTGGGGAGCGATGGCGTCTCCCCGCCTGCCTCCTGGCGCAAAAACTCAGTCGACGAAGCCGTATCTGCCTTCGGGCCGTTCCGGCAACGTATTTTCATAGGCCCGAACTGATTGCTGACGAACCGGTCTGCGTGCCGAAGAAAAAAGGCTTCCCCGGACTCGTTTCCAGCGGTCCAGCCTCTTCGAAAGGCAGCTTCCGGCAGGGTTGCCTGCCCCACTTCACCGTGAGTTATGATGGGCCTTAAATGAAGTTATTTTGCTGCGTTCTCGCGCTTACGGCGCACGCGCTGGCCCAATTCTCCCCTTCCAAGCTGGACGAAGCCGTCGAACAAGCCATCCGTGAACACCGGATACCAGGCGCGGTCATCCTCGTAACGCACAATGGCGAGATCACCTACCGCAAAGCGTACGGCATGCGCTCGCTGGTCCCTCGCGCCGAGCCGATGACCGTTGATACGATTTTCGACTGCGCCTCGCTGACCAAGGTGATTGCCACTACCTCCTCGATCATGAAGCTTTTCGAGGACGGCAAGCTCCGGCTCGACGACCGTGTCACCGAGTACCTGCCGGAATTTCAGGGAGGGAAAAGCGATATTACCGTTCGCAATCTGCTCACGCACTTCTCGGGACTCAGACCCGATCTGGACCTTGTTCCCGAATGGTCCGGCTACGATCTCGGAATTCGCAAGGCCCTCAGCGACAAGCCGGCCGCCGCTCCCGGGGCGCGCTTCGTCTATAGCGACATTAATTTCATCCTGCTGGGGGAGATCGTGCGCCGTCTCAGCGGCGAGACGCTCCCCGACTTCGCGCGCCGGATTGTTTGGGATCCCCTCGGAATGCGGGAAACCATGTTTCAGCCACCTGCCACCCTCCGCTCCCGAATCGCTCCGACCGAGCCGGCGTCGAAAGGGCAGCCACCGCTGCGTGGCGTCGTTCACGACCCCACGGCGCGTTTCATGGGCGGGATCGCCGGCCATGCCGGGATATTTTCGACGGCGGGCGATCTGGCCCGTTTCGCCGGCATGATGCTCGCCAAAGGGTCCGCTGCGGGTACCCGGATTTTCAGCCCGCTCGCGATCGAGAAGTTTACCAGTCCTCAATCACCACCCGATCAGCCTATTCTCCGCGGCCTCGGATGGGATATTGACTCCCCGTTTTCCTCCAATCGAGGCGAATTATTCCCCATTGGCTCGTATGGGCATACAGGCTTTACAGGAACCTCGGTTTGGATCGACCCGTTCAGTCAGACCGCTGTCATCCTCCTCACCAATAGTGTCCATCCCGCTCGCAAGCCTCCGATCAGCTCGCTGCGCAGCCGAGTGGCCACCGTGGTGGCCGCCGCGCTCGGCTCCGACGAGACCGGAATCCGGATTACAGGTTATAACGAGACCCTTTCCGGCGCGGGAATTCATCGTGAAGTGGCCCGCAACGGGCAAGTCCATACCGGACTCGACGTGCTGGCCGAGCAGAATTTCCAACTGCTCAAAGGAAAAAAGATCGGATTGATCACCAATCATACCGGTCTCGATCGAGAAGGTAGGAGAAACGTCGACGGGATGCTGGCCGCCGGAATCCATGTGGTGGCTCTGTTTTCGCCGGAACACGGCATTCTCGGCGCCGAGGATCGCGAAAATGTGGGCGATTCAAAGGATCCGGCCAGCGGCCTGAAAGTATGGAGTCTTTATAAAGAGAAAAATCGGCGCCCTTCACCCGAGATGCTCCGTGGGATCGATGCTCTAGTTTTCGACATTCAGGACATCGGAGCCCGATTCTACACGTATGTGTCCACATTGGCGAATGCCATGGAAGCGGCTGCGCCGCTGAAAATCCCCATTTTCGTACTGGACCGGCCGAACCCGATTACGGGAACCCGCGTGGAAGGTCCGATACTCGATACCGCCAACCAGTCTTTTGTGGGTTATTTCCCGATGCCGATCCGGCATGGGATGACGATCGGCGAACTTGCCCGGATGATTGACGGGGAAAAGCGAATCGGCGCCGACGTGCGGGTCATCCCGATGAAGAACTGGTCCCGCGGGGACTGGTTCGATTCCACCGGGCTCCGCTGGGTGGATCCGTCCCCGAACATTCGCAGCCTGACGGCGGCGCTGCTTTATCCCGGGATTGCCATGCTGGAGTATTCGAAGAATTTCTCAGTAGGGAGGGGAACGGAAGCGCCTTTCGAGGTGATCGGCGCGGAATTCATCCACGGACGTGAACTGGCGGCTTACCTGAACGCGAGGTTCATTCCGGGCGTACGAGCCTATCCGATCCGTTTCCGGCCGGTATCAGGAAATTTGGCTAAAATCAGTGTGGAAGGCGTTCGCTGGGTCGTGACCAGCCGGGAGTCCTTTGATTCTGTGAGGTTAGGGCTGGAAGTGGCGGCTGCAATGCAGAGTCTGTACCCGGGGAAAATCTCTTTTGACGTCAACCGGAAGCTGATTGGCAGCGAGGCTACTCTCCAGGCGCTGAAAGCCGGAGAAGATCCCCGAGCCATCGTGCAAAAGCTCGAAGATCCTCTTCGGGACTTTTTGAGAATACGGGAAAAATACCTGTTGTACCGCTGAACTATTCGGCAGACGCCTTGGCGTTGTTCTTATTCTTGCTGCCTGGCGGCCGGCCCCGCCTTTTGGGCTGCTCCGCGAGCCAGGCGGGCGGTCTGCCGCGGCGACGTCCACGACCCCGAGCCAGGCGTTCCAGGCTCAAAATCGCTTCCTCAAGTTGTACACGCTCCTGGCGCAACTCCGCCAGGATCTTCGTTACGTCCATTCTGTTTCTCCGATCTTTCAGGCCGGCTGTTCCGGAATCGGAACAGCATACTCGTTTCAAATGGCCTCTGTAGTGTTTTTATCGCAGTCCGATGCAAATAGCAAGAAAATTCTGTTCTGAATTCAGAACATTTATCAGGTCAGTCGATTTTGACAGGAACAGACGTGCTTTTATCACAATATCACGTCCGCCTCTTGGACCAATAGTAATAGAACGGTAGTCCAATTAAGACAAGGACTATTCCCATCATCGATTCGCGCGGCGAATTCACCAGCGTGGAAACAATCAGGCTGAGAGCGCTGATGACGAAGACAATCGGGACCCAGGGATACCCGAACGTGCGGTAGGGGCGCGCCATGTCGGGCCGTTTGCGGCGCAGCACGATCACGGCGGCGGTAGTCATTCCGTAAAGAATCCAGCTGGCGAATATTACGTAAGTGAAGAGCTGGTCGTATCGGCCGGAAAGCACCAGAATAGCGGCCCATCCGCTGAGCGCCAGGATCGAAATACCGGGGGTGTGATAATCCGGGTGAACCCGCGACATGGGTGCGAAGAACAATCCGTCCCTGGCCATCGCGTAGGGCACGCGCGAGCCGGAAAGAATGGACCCGTTCAGCGCGGCGAAAATAGAAATCATCGCCGCAACGGAAACCAGTCCGGCGCCGGTCTGTCCATAGATCCTGCGCATCATTTCCGCGGCAACCAAATCGCTTGCCGCTACCTCACTGGCGGGCAGGACATAAAAATAAGCGGCGTTGGCGAGCAGATAAATACCCATCACCGCGGCTGTGCCGCCGATCAGCGCCCGCGGCAGATTCCGCTGCGGATCACGGATTTCCGATGCGACCATGCTTACGTTATTCCAGCCGTCATAGGCCCACAGGGCCGCCACCAGCGCGGCGAAGAACGCTGAGCCGGGGTTCCCTAAAGTAGATACGACTTTCGACCCGAAGTTGGATGAGGCGCCGTGTCCAGTTCCGAGTCCGATGGCAATAACCGCGAAAATCAGCCCCACCTTGCAGATGGTTACCAGGACCTGCACATTTCCGGCTAGTCTGACTCCGAAGTAATTCAGCACGCCCAGACCCATGATCAGCACCATGGCCAGGATCTGCCCCAGGTTTATCTCCAAAGGCCCACCCGACGGTCCCAGCGGAACCGGAATCGCGCCCACCGGCTGCTTCAGTTCGGGGTGGAAATTCGCCAGGTAGAGGAAAAATGCCGTAGCCAGCGTGGCGATGGAACCGCTTTTGGCAACCCACATCTGGGTCCACCCATAAATAAAGCTCCAGACCGGACCGTATGCTTCGCGTAAATAGACATATTCCCCGCCGGCGCCCGGCATAGCGGCCGAAAGTTCGGCATAGGTCAGCGCTCCGGACAACGACATCAGGCCGCCCACCACCCAGACCAGGAAGACCATGTCGGGAGAACCCATATTCCGGGCCATGGTGTTCGGAACAATAAAAATTCCACTGCCGATAACCGTGCCAATAACCAGGGCTATCGCCGACCACATACCCAGGTCCCGGTTCAGCGAGACCGGTTGCTTCGAGCGGGCGTTCATGTCGTTCATGTTTCCTCTGGAGAATGGATTTCCCGTCCCGGACGCCACAGCGACGCCACGTACCCGGTCACGAACGTCGCGGCGGTCCCAATCAACACGTACCACGTCCACGCGATGGAAGTGCCGAATCGGACGTAGGTCATCAGGGCAAGGCCCGCGGCCATGGCGGTGATTGCGTCGTTCTCACGCACTCTCTTCGTGAGCGTACCGAGCAGGAACACGCCCAGCAGCGCGCCGAAGGGAATGGATGCGATCGCCAGGCCCGCTTCGAGCACCGATCCCCACTGCCGCGCGAGGACGCCTATCCAGAGCAGAATCAGCCCCCACCCGACGGTGGCAAAGCGGCTCAACTGCAGTTGGCGCGACTCTCCGGATTTGGAGCGCGCCTGATAGAAATCGACAATTGTTGTGGAAGCCAGTGAATTCAGAGCGGCGCTGATATTGGCCATGGCCGCGGCCAGAATCGCTGCCATGATAACTCCCGCCACGCCCGGCGGCAGGAATTGCCAGATGAATTGAGGGTACAGGCGGTCGAGCGGATGGGGCGGCGGCAGGTGAGCGTCGGTATACAACACGAACAACATCAGGCCGATCAGCAGAAATAATGTGAACTGGATCAAAATCACCACCCAACTCGCCATCAGCGCCTTTCGGCTGTCAGCCTGGCTCCTGGCGCTGAGCAGCCGCTGCACCATTAGCTGATCGGTTCCGTGAGTCGCCGTGGTGAGAAAGCAACCGCCGGCCACGCCAGCCCAGAAGGTATAAGTTTTACTGAAGAATTCTCTGGTCGGCGCGAATTCGAAGTCGAAAACCTGAAATTTTCCCATGGGGCCGGCCACCGCCGCCACATGCTCCCATCCGCCGGGGATCTTTTGAAGGATGACGACAAAGCTCAAGACCGCTCCTGCCACATAGAGAGACATCTGGATCACGTCCGTCCAGATGACCGCGGTCATTCCTCCTTCGAATGTGTAGAACAAGGTCAAGCCGACGATCAGAACGATGGAGGCTACTTCTCCCGTGCCCAGAATGATCGAGATCACGATCGAGATGGCGAATACACGCACGCCTTCCGCAAGCGACCGCGTGATCAGAAACGTCAGCGCGGTGAGGCTGCGCAGGCGCTCGCCGAAGCGGCGCCGGATCAGCTCGTAGGCGGTGAACATCTCGCCGCGGAAATACTGCGGCAGGAACACCAGGGAAATGACGATGCGCGCGAACAAATAACCCAGGACGATCTGCAGAAAACCCAGATTTCCCTGAAAAGCGAGAGCGGGTGTCCCGATGATGGTGAGAGTGCTGGTCTCCGCGGAAACAATGGAAAGAGCGATGGCCCACCAGGGGGCCGTGCGGCCACCCAGAAAATAGTCTTTGAGGGTGCTCTGGCGACGCCGGAATCGCGCGCCGAAGAGCGTGATTCCGACCAGATACGCCGCGACGATGCCCAAGTCCAGGAATCGCATGAGAAGGCGAATTCTAGCACGCTCGGGATCGAAGTGTGCGGCCAAACTCTGGTCGAACAGTACCCGGGCGGGTCAGAAGACCGAGTCCGGGGGCATCTCAGTGCCCTACAGCCAGCCGTTCAGCGAGCGCAAGCGGGAGACCGGCTCTGCGGATCTTGGCCTGTACGGCGGGTATGTCGTAGGGCGCCCGGCGGTATTCAACGCATCCTCCGTCCGGGTCGTAGAGCAGATAGGCCGCCCGCGGATCTCCATCCCTGGGTTGGCCGATCGCGCCGGGGTTGATCAGGTGAACGTCATCCGGGCTTAGCTGCAGGGCGGCCGAATTCTCGGCTTTTTCCGGCCCCTGAAGCAGGCGCATGCGGCGCCGGGTCATGGCGAAGCCGCCCTGCACGTGGGTGTGGCCGAAAAACGTCAGCTCGTGATCGATGTAAGCGAAAGCGTGCCCGACTTCGGTCGAGCCGATGAGGTATTCGTCTTCATCGAGCGGCGAGCCGTGCGCGATCTGATAACCGTCCACCTGCAGAGGACCCTGCGGCAGCCGGCGCACGTATTCCAGGTTCTCGGGCGTCAGCTCCTTCAGCGTCCACAGCGCCGCGCTGCGGGCGACAGGGTTGAACCACTCCAGGATGTCGCCGCCCAGGGTCACCTTGTCGTGGTTCCCGCGGATCACGTACTCCAGGTTTTCGCGCGCCCACTCCACGACGCGGTTGGGGTCGGGACCATAGCCGATCAGGTCGCCGCAACAGACGATCCGGTCGAATTGTCCGGCTGCGCTGGCGAGTGAGGCGTCGAGCGCCTCCCAGTTGGCGTGAATGTCGCTGAGGACCAGGTAGCGCACAGTCAGGCCGCCGTCAGCCGCAGCAGTGTGATCTCGGGGGGCGCGCCGATCCGGACCGGAAGCCCGATGGTTCCGATCCCCCGGCTTACATAAATCGACGACGGTTCGCCGGACGGGCGTGGCAAGCTGTAATGACCATAGACGAACGGTGTGATGAAACGGGCGATGTTCAATGACTGATGAAGAATCTCCACGGTGACCTGTCCGCCGTGCGTGTGACCTGCAATGGTGACATCGTAACCCTGGCGTGCGGCCACCGGAAAGACGTCCGGGTTGTGCGAGAGCAGCACGTTGACCGCGCCCGGATCGATGAGCTTCTCGCATCCTGTGAGGTAGCGCTTGCGGCGCGAGATGCTCTCATAGTCGGTGCCGGCGAGGTTGAGGGAGGCGGCGCCGAAGCGCAGCGAACGGGCCTGCCGGCGCAGGAAGTGGATTCCGAGCCGCGCGCCCCGCTCGGCGGTCACGCTCTCGAGGCCGGCGTAGGCCTCGTGATTGCCCAGACAGCCGAAGATACCGGAGTCCGGGCGCAGCCTGGCGATCTGATGGAGACAAGCATCGAGCGGATCGTCTCGCATCGAGATCAGGTCGCCGGTGACCACCACCAGCTGAGGGCGGAGATTGCCGGATTCGTCGATTACGCGCGCCAGGTCCCGTTCGCTGAGGTAGGGTCCGAGATGGATGTCGGTAAGTTGGAGGATTCGCAGACCCTGCAGATCGCGCGGCAGGTTCGGGACCGGAATATCGATTTCACGGACCTGGAAATTCGTGCGCTGGATCAAGGCTCCAAATCCAGTGAGCGCGAAGGGCGCGGCCACCGCCAATGCGTTTCCGGCCGTGTTGAGCAGCGTCCGGCGCTCCGGGTCGAAGCGCGGCGGCTGCGCCAGGCGCAGCAGAAGACGCCATGCCATCCGCGCAAGCATGGCCCCGGTGGAGCTGAACGCCCAGAGAAAGGTAAAGCCGGTGAGAAATCCCCGGATCGCGGGGCGTGGACCATAGGGGACCACCTTGTGGTAGGTGAGGACAAAACCAGCCACCATCGAGAGACAGACCGCAATCCAGAGGCTGCGGATAAACAGTCGCGCCGCCGGCGGGCGTTGCGCGGCCCAAGCCAGGATTGCAGCGCCGATTCGCCACTGAGTCCAAAAGACGATGGCAATCGAGGCAAGATCGACGAGCAGGCGCGGCAGGTCTTTTAACGTCACCCTTACTTTATCTTAGCAGCGAGCCGGCAGCGGCCGTCCAGCCTTGCGAAATCACGGCCAGCGCCGCCGCGGCTGCGGTTTCCGCTCTCAGGATCTGCAAGCCGAGCGAGACCGGACTCCAGCCGGACGCCGCGAACTGGCTTCGCTCCCGGTCCGTCCAGCCGCCTTCGGGTCCCACGGCGACGGCTACTGTTTCTCCCGGCTTCCGGTCCTGGCGGGAAAGGATCTCGCCCAGGAGCGCCGGGCTGCCTGGGGTCTCTTCCAGCACGAAGCGATGCGAGGCGGGGACGCCTGCCGCTTCCCGAATCGAGACTGGCGGGTCGATTCGCGGCAGGTGAACCCGGCGTGATTGCCGGCCGGCGGCGCGGGCGATTTTTTTCCAGCGCTCGATGCGTTTCACCGCGGCCAGTTCGAGGCCCTGCTCGCTCCGGTCAGCGCGTAGAAGGACAATGGTCTCGACGCCAAGCTCGGTCGCCTTTTCGATCGCCCATTCCAGGCGGTCGAACTTGATCAGCGATATCGCCAGAACGGTCCGGACTGCGGGCTCGGGCGCCTCCAGGTTCTCCACGATGCGGAACCGGACCCATGTCTTGCGCGCTTCCACAATTTCACCCAGGTATAGACGGGAGCCATCGGTGATCTCGTACTTCCAGCCGGGCTCGGCGCGCAGGACGCGCGTGAGATGTTCGGCGTCCTCGCCCTCCAGTTCGGCTTCCCCGCGCCGCACCTCGTCCACAAAGAAACGCCTACGGGCCATAATGTAGGTCTAACCTATATGTTCGCTCATCTGCGCGGCGTGCTTCTGGAGAAACATCCGAACCAGGCAATTGTGGAAGCCGGCGGCGTCGGCTATGACGTGACGATTGCCGTACCCACTTACACTCAGCTCCCCGACGTCGGCAGCGAAGTGCGTATTCGCATTTACACGCATGTGCGGGAAGACGCCCTGGCCCTCTACGGTTTTCTCACCAGCGACGAGAAAGCTCTTTTCGAGAAGCTGATTTCGGTGAGCGGCATCGGACCGACTCTCGCCGTGAAGGTCCTCTCCGGCCTGGCCGTGCCGGAGTTGATCGGACACATCCGGCGCGGTGAAGTGGAGAAGCTCGTGCGTATTCCGGGGGTCGGAAAGAAGACCGCGGAGCGGATGATCCTGGAGCTGCGGGACAAGCTGCCGGCGCCCACGGGAGAGGATGCCGCGCAGCCGGCGTCACCCATGGACGCGGTGGACCAGGACGTCCTATCGGCGCTGCTGAACCTGGGCTGTGCGCGTCCTGCGGCCGAAGCGGCGGTGCGCAAGGCCAAGACGGGTGGAGTCGCCGCCGGCTTCGAGCCGCTGTTCCGCCGGGCGCTGGAGCTGGTACGGTAAGCTGAATCGAATGGCCGACGCGCGCATTTTATCCGCCGCCCCGCAGGAAGGAGACGCCCAGTTCGAAGCCGGGCTGCGGCCGCGCCGGCTCAAGGATTTCACCGGCCAGAGCCGGCTGAAGGAGGTCCTCTCGATCGGGATCGAAGCGGCTCGCCAGCGGGGTGAAGCGCTCGACCACATCCTCCTCTACGGTCCGCCGGGATTGGGCAAAACGACACTGGCTGCGATCATCGCCGAGGAGCTGGAAGTGCCCTTCGAACAGACTTCCGGCCCGGTGCTGCAGAAGAAGCTCGACCTCACCGGCATTCTCAGCAATGTCCGGGCGCGGCAGGTATTCTTCATCGACGAGATTCACCGCCTGCTTCCCGACGTGGAAGAAATGCTGTACTCGGCGCTCGAGGACTTCCGTGTCGACATCCTGGTGGGGACCGGGCCGGGAGCGCGCACACATTCACTGCCGATGCCCAAGTTCACCGCCATCGGGGCGACCACGCGCCAGGGGCTCATCAGCGCCCCGCTGCGCGGCCGGTTCGGCATGGTGCTCCGTTTGAATCACTACGACGAGCCCGAGTTGGCCGGGATCATAAACCGGTCGGCGCAGATTCTGAACGTGGAGATCGACGAAGACGGCACGCGGGAGATTGCGCGCCGCAGCCGGGGCACGCCCCGGATCGCAAACCGTCTGCTGCGCCGCGTGCGGGACTACGCGCAGGTCCGCGCCGACGGGTGCATCACCCAGCCCATCGCCCAGACCGCGCTGGACCTGCTCGAAGTGGATCCGTACGGGCTCGATGAGATCGACCAGAAGATCATGCGCACGATTCTGGAAAAATACGGCGGCGGGCCGGTAGGGCTGAATACCATCGCGGCGGCGATTGCCGAGGAATCAAACACGATCGAGGAAGTGTACGAGCCTTATCTGATTCAACTGGGCTTCATCGACCGGACCCCGCGCGGCCGGGTGGCCATGGATCGCGCGTTCGACTATTTCAAAGTTCCGAGGAAAATGCGGAACAACCAGCCGCTGTTGTGGCAGTAGTCGAAGGGGCATGAAGACGGCTTACCTCTCGCTGGGGTCGAACCTCGGCGATCGGGAGGCGATGCTCCAAGCCGCGCTCGATCGTCTCCATTCGAGTGATCTGGTAGTGCGCCGGGTCTCTTCGGTGTACGAAACCGAGCCCGTCGATTTCAAGGAGCAGCGCTTCTTTCTCAACCTGGCGGCCGAAGTCGAGACCGAGCTGTTTCCCATGATGCTGCTCACGCGGATTCAGAAAATCGAGCTGGCCCTGGGACGCAGGCGCGCCGGACAGGCCAAAGGGCCGCGCACGATCGAC
>DATJFH010000219.1:0-3320 GCA_035495815.1 Bryobacteraceae bacterium | reverse complement strand
AGGTAACGATGATTTCTGCTCCTGATGTACCCGAAATACTGCCGGCCGGTGCCCAATGGATCGAGCTCGTGCAGCGAATCCAGGCCGGTGACGCCCGGGCTGAAGAGGAACTTTATGGGGTGTTCGCCCGAGGAGTCCGCTTCCAGTTGTGCCGGCGCCTCGCCTCGCAGGACATCGAAGATCGGCTGCATGACATTTTCCTCATTATCCGGGAGTCTATCCGCAATGGCGAACTGCGCGAACCGGAACGCCTGATGGGTTATGTGCAGACGGTCCTACGCCGGCAGGTAGCCGAGCACATCGAACGCGTGGTGCAGGCGCGCCATAGAAGACGCTCCCTCGAAATGGGGCCTCCGTTGCGGGACCACCGGCCCAGCCCCGAGCGCCGCGCGATCGAGAAACAGACGGCCACCGTGGCCCTTAGCCTCCTCGGAGAGCTCAATCCACGGGATCGCGAGATTCTGGTTCGGTTCTATCTTCGCGAACAGAAAGCAGGGCAGATTTGCCGGGAGATGGCCCTGACTGCGACACAGTTCCGCTTGCTGAAATCGCGCGCCAAGGCACGCTTCGGCAAGCTCGGCCAGGTACGCTTTGCGTGGCCTTCCAGGCTCAAAGCGGCCAGATGATTACCTGTGCCAAACTGGCACCGTGGACCAATTTGCCCTGGATTTCGATTTGGCCCCGGCCCGCCGGATCTACTCGGTATCGGAGCTCAACGCAGCCATCCGTGCCGTGCTGGAAGCGGAATTCCTGGACGTCTGGGTCTCCGGCGAAATCTCCGGGCTCAAACTGGCCGCCAGCGGCCACTACTATTTCACGCTTAAGGAGCGCGAATCGCAGCTGAAATGCGTCGCCTTCCGTTCATCCCATCGTTACTGGAAATTCAAGCCGCAGGACGGCATGTCGGTCCTGGCCCGCGGCCGCATAGATGTCTATGAAGCGCGCGGCGATTATCAACTGCAGGTCGAAGTAATCGAACCCCAAGGCGCCGGAGCGCTGCAAGTGGCCTTCGAGCAGCTCAAGAAGAAGCTGGCGGCGGAAGGACTGTTCGCCGCGGCCAGAAAACGCCCGCTACCGCGATTCCCCTGGCGCATCGGAATCGTGACCTCTCCCCGCGGAGCCGCCATAGCCGATATGATCCAGATTCTGTCGCGCCGTTTTCCGGGGCTGCATATCCGGCTCTTCCCCGCCCTCGTGCAAGGTGAGGGATCGATTGAAGAGGTCTGCCGGGGAATCGAGTATTTCAGCCGCACGAAGTGGGCAGACCTGGTAATCGTCGGGCGCGGCGGCGGATCTCTCGAAGACCTCTGGACCTTCAATTCGGAGTCCGTCGCACGGGCCATTGTCGCGTCCGCCGTGCCGGTGGTCTCCGCCATCGGCCACGAAACCGATGTCACCATCGCCGATTTCGTAGCCGATCTGCGAGCGCCGACGCCGTCGGCCGCCGCCGAGTTGGTCGTTTGTACCCGGGAAGAGCTGTTCGATCGCATCGCGGCCGCGCGTGCCAAGTCCACCCAAGCCATGCGCTACCGGATGGCAATGATCGAGCGCCGCCTCCGGCAACAGGGGATCGACCGGGCCCTGGGCGTGCTCCACCGCCGCGTTGGCCGCGGGCTTCAACGCGTGGATGAGCAGGAGTACCGCATGCGCGAGCGGGTCCGCGCGGAGTTGGACTCCCGGGAGCGGGGCCGCCGAACCCTGGAAATTCGCCTGCGTCGCTTCGACGTCCGCCCGCGCCTGGCAGCCGATCGCCGCCGCCTGGACTCCGCTCATAGTTCCGCCCTACAGGCCGTCCGCTTGCGCCTGGCGCGGCGGCGAGGAGTGCTGGAACAGCTCACCGCCAAGCTATCGCAGCTCAGCCCGCTTCGCATTCTGGAGCGCGGCTACGCGATCGTAACCAACCAGATCGGTATCATAAAGGACTCTGCCCAAGCCCCGTCGGGGTCCGGAATCCACGTTCGCCTCGCGAATGGAAGCCTGGACGCCGTCGTCGATTGAGGCCGCAAACTCTACCCCAGGAGCGCCTGGACGTGCGCCGTTGCCGCCGCAGCCAGCCCGCTGAGATTGTAGCCGCCCTCCAGCAACGAAACGACTCGACCCTGAGCCGACCGGTCGGCAATTCCCATTACAGTGCGGGTGAGATCGGCGAAGTCCTCGTCGGTAAGAGTAAACCTGCCCAGCAGATCCCCCAGCCGCGAATCGAACCCCGCGGAGATCAGAACCAGGTCGGGACGGAAGCTCTCCATCGCCGGAGCCAGAGCGGACTCAAAGGCGCCCAGTATTTCCCGTCGCCCGGACCCCGCCGGGAAGGGGCAGTTCAGTGTCGTCCTTTCGCCCGGTCCCGTCCCCCGTTCGTCCGCACGACCGGTGCCGGGATATAGCGGCCATTGATGCGTGCTGAAGAAAAACACGGACGGATCCGCGTAGAAGATATCCTGCGTGCCATTCCCGTGGTGTACGTCCCAGTCGGCGATCACGACCCGTTCCGCGCCGTATCGCCGCTGGGCGTAGCGCGCTGCAATCGCGACATTGTTGAAAATGCAGAAGCCCATTCCACGGGCCGGCGTAGCGTGGTGGCCGGGAGGCCGCACAGCACAGAATGCCGTTCGCGCGCGCCCCGTCATCACGGCATCGACAGTTTGCAGCACCCCCCCTACCGCCTTGCTCGCCACATCCCAGGAATTCGGAGTGATATCCGTATCGCCCGTGCTGAGGAAGGCGTTGCCTGATTCCACGTCGCGCCGCGCCCCCCGAAGGTATTCGCGCGTGTGGCACAGCATCAATTCCTCTTCGGTAGCGGCGCGCGGCGCGATTCGCTCCATTCTGGCCGTCAACCCTGCTCTCTCCAGCGCCCCCGCTACTGCGTCGAATCGCTCCGATCGCTCCGGATGTTCGCGTCCGGCCAGATGTTCCCGAAAAATCGGGTCGGCCAGCAGGGCTGTCGTATGTCCCATTTAAACCCCCCGCCGGTTTCCGTACAGATCCACGTGCAGGCGCGGACTGAACCGGAAGCCCTCTTCTTTGCAGACCTCAGCCAGCCAGACGCCTCGTTCGCGCAAGCGATCGGCGTCCACACCCTCCGGCATGAGGATCACGCGCCCGCGATCGCCCGCCAGTTCCGCAACCAGAGCCCGCACCTCCTCCACGTCGGCCGGTTTGGCAATCACGAACTTAAGTTGATAATCATATCGCGAGATGAGCTGCTCCAGAATTACAGGTTGGATACGAAGCCGCTCGTGCTGCGCCGCGAAGCGCCCCTCCGGAGTCGAGTTGGCAAGCTTGGGACTGATGCTCATCAGGTCGCAGGCCACCGGTTGAAA
>DATJFH010000218.1:0-32674 GCA_035495815.1 Bryobacteraceae bacterium | reverse complement strand
GCGGACACGGTGATCGGGACCGGGGTGGAACGGGCGAGGGGCCACGCGGGCCGGCGTCACGGACGCTTATAATGCAGGGAACATGACCCCGTCCGTCACCCGCCGTAAAATGCTTGCGCTTACCGCGCTGGCCGCCCGTTCCGGTCTGGCCGGGCCACGGGGCCAGGGCAGCATGTTGCTCGACTCCTTCATGCGGGAGCTCGACGCCGCCGACCGGAGCCGCCGCGAGGCGCTGGCCGCCATCGGGACGCGCGACCAGGTTACCGCTCTCCGGAACAAGGTCCACCGCGTGATGACCGCCGGTATCGGCGCCTTTCCCGAGCGTACTCCGCTCAACGCTGTTCAAGTGGGTGAACTCTCGCGCGACGGTTACGTAATCGAGAAGCTGCTCTTCGAAAGCCGTCCTGAATATTACGTTTCGGCGAACCTGTACCGGCCGAAATCGACGGCGGGTCGCAGGCCCGCGGTGGTGCAATCGTGCGGTCACTACGAGGAGGGTAAAGCCACTCCCGATTACCAGCTTGCCTGCGCGGCGCTGGCGCTCAAAGGATTCGTGGCGCTGATCTTCGATCCGATGGGGCAGGGGGAACGGCTGATGTATCGCCTGCCTGGTGAAAAGAAGTCGCCGGCGACCTCCGAGCACACCATCGCCGGCCGGCCGACGCTGCTGCTCGGACGGACGCTGGCGAACTACCGCATCTGGGACGCGATGCGGGCGCTCGATTATCTGGAGACCCGGCCGGAGGTGGATCCGGAGCGGTTGGGCATGCTCGGGCACTCCGGCGGCGGTATGACTACCCTGCTGACCGCGCCCCTCGAGCCGCGAATCCGGGCGGCCATGTCCTGCTGCGCGGTGACCAGCTTCTATCACAAGACGCGGGCGTTGATGAATCCCGATCCGGAGCAGATCGTGCCCGGGGTCTACGCGAATGGGGTGGATCACCCGGAGATGATTGCCGCGGCCGCACCGCGCGCGTTCCTGATCGGGGCCGTCCTGAAGGACAATGTTCCGCTCGAGGGTACGCGGCGCACGTTCGACGAAACCCGGCCGGTCTATGAGCTGTTGGGCAAAGCCGAAAACTTCGACAAGGTCGAATCGGACAACATTCACAAGCTCGACAAGAATCTGCGCGAGGGCTGCTATCGCTGGATGCTGAAACACCTGGCGGGTGAAGCCGGGAACTGGCGGGAGCCCGAACTTCGCGTCGAGGCCACCGAGGATCTCTGGTGCACGAAGACGGGCTCGGTGATGGCTCTGAAAAAGGCGCGCAGCGTGTTCGACCTGAACCGCGACCGGTCGCGCCAGCTGCATGACCATCGTGCGGCGGTTCGTCCCGGCGCGGTACGCGCTCTGCTGGCTCCGAAACCGGAACCGGCGGTGGAATTGCCGGTGACGCTGGCCAGGGGGGGCGGGCACGCCGCGGTCCTGATGGCGGTCGTGTCCGAACTGGGCCGGAAGTCCGCGGGCGCGCTGGAGCTGGCGGCCGCGCTGGGAGACGCCGGGTATTCCGTGCTGGGGGTGGATTTGCGCGGGTGGGGAGAGACCAAGCCAGACGCCCCGCAGCCGAAGCAGAGGATCCAATGGGAGGACTTCCTGGCCTGGCGGGCGGTCGAGATGGGCCGGCCCCTGCTGGGGATGCGGGTGGCGGACCTGCTGGAGGCGATCGGGCGGGTGCGGCGGGAGTTCGGGAAGATTTACGCAGTCGGCTTGGAGGCCGGCGGGCTGGTGGCGCTGCACGCCGCCGTGTTGGAGAATTCCCTGGCCGGGGTAGCCACGGTGCGGACGCTCGGATCCTATGAAGATGTCATGAGCCGCCAGCGTCCGGAGGAGCCGGTCTCGAGCCTGGTATGGGGCGCGCTGACGACCTATGATCTGCCCGATTTAGCAAAGTCGATCGAGCCGCGGCCCTATGTGCAGGTGGATCCTTTCGATGCCATGCGGAGGCCGCTTTCCGGAGCGGGTCCAAAGTCTGCGCGGGCGGCGGCGCGGGAAATCCTGGACGGGCTCCGCCTCTGAGATCTGAGCGCGTCTATCCGCCGCCGGCCAGGCAACCCGCACGCCGCACTCATGTTCAAGCGGTTGGACCTCGTCTGCTATAATATCCGCGAGGATACTCCTCCGAAGTTGTGATCCCTAACCCTCCAGAGCCGGATCTGGCGCACCGGGTTCCCGATAAGCCTGTAATTCGGGACGATCCCAAGCTGGCCAGCGAGAAGATCGCCTTCTTCCAGTACCTCACGGTCGGGATTTTCCTTTTTCTCATCTCCGGATTCTGGAGCATCCAGGTTCGCAATCCCGATTTCTACAGCGAGCGCGCCGAACTCAACCGCATCAAAGCGGTTCCGATTGTGGCCCCGAGAGGCAAGATCCTCGACCGGGACGGCCGCGTGATCGTGGACAATCACTCTTCCTACAGTGTTCTGCTGGCGCGGGAGAACCTGAAAGAAGAGCACCTGCGCCCCATCGCCGACGGGCTTCATCTCGATTACAACGACCTGGCCGCGCGTGTCCGCCGCTTCAGATCGCGCCCCAAATACGAGCCGATCGTCATCAAGGAAGAGTTGACGCCGTCCGAGCTGGCTTTCGTCGAGGCGCACCGCGATCCGGAATTCTTCCCCGAGATGGAAGTCTTTCACGCCCAGAAGCGCCTTTATCCGCAGAATCAGCTGGCCGCCCACCTTGTCGGGTATACCGGAGAAATCAGCGAAAAAGAGCTCGATCAGCCGGAGTTCGCCAAGTACGAGCAGGGGGACATTATCGGCAAGGCGGGCATCGAGCGGCAGTATAACGATATTCTGCGCGGGGTCGACGGCCAGCGCCGGGTCGTGGTCGATAACCGCGGACGGGTCCGCGAGGCGACCGACACCAAGGACGCCAAGCCCGGCAGGAATCTGCAGCTCACCATCGACCTGGATCTGCAGGTTGTGGCCGAGCTTGCCATGGAAGACAAGAAGGGAGCGGTGGTGGCGCTCGATCCCCGGAACGGCGAGGTTCTAGCGATGGTCAGCCGCCCGGCGTACGATCCCAACAAGTTCGCTGTCCGCATCCTCTCGGCCGACTGGCGGAGCCTGACCTCGAACCCGGACAATCCGCTGCTCAACCGCGCCATTCAGGCGCAGCTCGCGCCGGGATCCACTTTCAAGCCGCTGATGGCCATCGCCGGCCTCGAAGCCGGCGCGGTGGATGACTCCTTCAGCATCTCCTGCGGCGGCGGCGCCAGCTTCTACGGACACTATCACAAATGCCATGCCCGGCACGGAGGGGTCTCGCTGCATCGCGCCATCGAGCAATCCTGCGACGTTTATTTCTACAACGTCGGCAACCGGCTGGGCATCGACAAGATCGCTTTCTACGCGGAGGAGGCCGGGCTGGGCTCCCGCACCGGCATCGACCTGCCGAACGAGGCGGAAGGCATCGTGCCCTCGACCAAGTGGAAGATCCGCAATTACCGGCAGAAGTGGTATCCGGGGGAAACGATCTCGGTCTCCATCGGACAGGGCGCGCTCACCGTCACGCCGCTGCAGCTTGCGCACGCCGTCGGAGGTCTGGCTATGGGTGGGGTATGGTACAAACCCCACCTGGTAAAAGGTCACGACGAGCCTCCCCGGGAGTGGGCTCTCGATCCGGCCAACGTGCAGAAGGTGGTGGAGGGGATGTACAGCGTGGTCAACGGCGGCGGAACCGGCGCCCGCGCCCGGCTTCCCGGTATCGAGGTTTGCGGAAAGACGGGCACCGCCCAGCTGGCGTCCAACGAATTTCTGAAAAGCCGCAAGCAGACACAGGCAATGAAGGACAACGCCTGGTTCGTCGGTTTCGCGCAGCGCAACAATCCCGAAATCGTGGTGGCGGCCTTGTTCGAGAACGGCGAACACGGGCATTTCGCGGCTCCTATCGTCAAAGATGTGATCAAAGCCTACTACGACAAGAAGGCGCGGCTGGGCATCAAGACGTCGATGGGAGTTCCGAGGACGGAAGCGCCGCGGGCAACGCCTCCCTCCATCCCCGAAAAGACCACCCAGGCTCCGGCGGCAGCGCCGCGGGCGGATTAGAACCGTGCGCCAGTTTTCCTTTCGCGACCTGGACTGGGCTCTCATCATCATCGCCCTGGTGATCAGCGCCCTGGGGATTCTGCAAATCTACAGCGCCACTCACGACACCATGTGGAAGAGCGCCTGGTGGAAGCAGATCGTGTTTGTAGCGGTCGGCCTGGTGATCATGTGGCTGGCGGCCTCAATCGACTACCACTCTTTGATGGGCAAGGTGCCGGCGCTCTACCTGCTTTCGATCGTGACCCTGATTGCCGTGCTGCTCATCGGAACCAAGATCTTCGGCTCGCGCCGCTGGATTCCGATCTTCGGTTTTACGTTTCAGATTTCCGAATTTGTTAAACTGGTGCTCATCCTGCTGGTGGCCCGGTACCTCACGGAACTCCGAAGCGAGACCTTGGACGGCCCAGAGCTGTTGAAACTAGGGGGGTTAATCGGACTCCCCATGATTCTTGTAAAAATTCAGCCGGATCTGGGAACTTGTTTGACCTATCTGCCGATATTAGCCATTGGCGTGTATTTGGCCGGGCTGCGGCGGGAGTACCTGGTGGTGTTGGGGCTGTTGGCGGTTTTTGTGCTGCCCGCCAGCTGGAATTTTCTGGAGGATTATCAGAAAGCGCGGCTGGTCAGTTTTCTGAACCCGACGCAGGATCCGCGTGGAACCGGATACCAGACGATCCAATCGAAGATCGCCGTCGGCGCGGGCGGGATGTGGGGACAAGGGGTAGCGAAAGGAACTCAGACACAGTTGCGTTTCCTGCCCGTTCCGCATACCGATTTCATCTTCTCGGCCTTTGCCGAGGAGCACGGATTCGTAGGTGTAGTGATCGTGCTGGCATTGTATTTCGTGTTGCTGATGCAGATTGTCCAGAATGCGCAAACGGCGCCGGATCGCGCCGGAATGTACATTTGCATGGGAGTAGTGGCATTATTAGTCTTTCACTTGTTGGTGAATGTGGGTATGGTAGTAGGTAGGATGCCGGTAACCGGCATTCCCCTGCCTCTGATGAGCGCCGGGGGCTCGAATACGCTTTCGACTTTCATGATGTTGGGATTGGTGAATAACGTCCGGCTGCGGCGTTTTGTGAATTGAAACGGGCCGGGCGGGAGGGGCCGGGCGACCCCGGCCTAAGAGATTGAGGGGGCTGAGCCGTCTCGGCCCGGAATCGTTGTGGGGCCGGGAAACCGGCCTGAAAAGAGTTGCAGTCTAAATTTTTGGTGTTGGGAGCCGAAGTAAAACCCGGAAGGCCGGGCGCTCGATAAGCGCTGGCTTCGGATGGGACAGGGTTCCCGGCCGGTTCGCGGTGTTGAAGTTGTGAGGATCGGGGTAGCGCCGATCGGACTCCACCGCGGCGGCCAGCGTGAGATTCGCTGTATCGGATTGTAGTTAGCAGGGCCTTTCACAGGTCCGAACGCCAACCCACGCAGGGTGTCCATACCTCATCTGGTCGAGGTTTTCTTCCGCTTTCAGCGGAGGAAGCATGTCGAAAGAGCTAGTGGTTTCGTCGAACCGCCACGAAACGAGAGTGGCGATTCTCGAAGACGACCAGTTAGTCGAAATCTATTTTCAACGCCAGCAGGAGTATTCTCTTGCCGGCAGTATTCACAAAGGCCGGGTGACTCGCGTGTTGCCGGGCATGCAGTCGGCGTTCGTCGACATCGGCCTCGATCGCGACGCATTCCTTTATGTCTCCGATTTCTTCGAAGACAACGACGAATACGATCAGGTGGTCAGCAGCGTGGAGGAGCGGGTGTTGAGGCTCGAGAAGACGCCGCCACCTCCGGTGGCCGCGCCCCCCATCGATCTGGAAACCGCCACCAAGATAGACCCTGTCCGAGCAGCCGAGCAGTCCGCGCCGCTGCCGGTGGCGCACGCGCCGGTGGACTTGCGGCCGGCCGGGCAATCGCTCAGCGGTCCTCCGGACCGGGATGGAAGAGACCGACGGGGCGGGCGCCGTCCTCGCCGCAGGCGTGGGAAAGGACGCGGATTCCCGGAATCGAAGTATGCGTCGCCGGCCGGGCCGGGCGAGATCCGGCGCGATTCCCCGGGCGCTGCCACGGTTGAAGAGCCCAAGGAGGAGGCCGGGGCCGAAGTCGAGGACCTTCCGGTGCTTCCCGGTGAAACCATTTCCAAGTACAGCCAGGCGGACCAGGAGCCGGCGGAGGCCGCCGACAACTGGGAGCGGGACGAAGCCGAGCCGGAACCGGCCGTCGGACCGGCCTCTGACTCAGCCGCCGGAGGGCACCCGGCTGAACAGCCGGTCCTGACTGAGGAAGCTGCCCATCGGCCGGAACCGGAGCCTGCCGCGGCCCCTCCGGAAGCGGTGGCCGAAGCTCCCGTGGAGAGCAGCGTATCGAACGGCGGGCAGACGGAGCCGGAACCGGTCAGCGCTCGAGCCGCCGAACCGGAAGAGAAAGCGCCCGAAGACGTGACCGAGGAGGGGATCGGGGATACGATCGAGGCCGCGGAGGCCGAGGAAACCGATTTCGCCGCCGAAACCCTCGAAACCGAAGGTCCCGAAGATGAATCGGCCGATGATCCCGCGTCCGTCGATGCGGCCGCCGAGGACGCGGCCGGCGGGTCGATCCATGAAGGGGTCGAGCCGGCCCGCATCCCGACCAGTCTTACGGCTCAATTGCGCGAGCAGGGCGGCCGTTATCCGCACCGTGTCTCCCGCCGCATGCGGCGCAAGATGCGCGGACCGGGCGACGGCAGGCCGGAAAGCGGGCACGAAAGCCGGCTGGAACCAAGGCCGGAACCACGGCCGGAGACCAGGGAAGTGAAGGTGGAAGCTCCACCGCGTACGGAGCGCGCCGAGCGGCCGCCGCAGGCTTCCATATCGGACCTCCTCAAGGAGGGCCAGGAGATAATCGTCCAGATCGCCAAGGAGCCGCTCGGACAGAAGGGCGCCCGCATCACCTCCTATGTCGCCCTGCCCGGCCGCTTCGTGGTCTACATGCCGACGGTCGATCACGTGGGCGTGTCCCGCAAGATCGGCTCCGACGAGGAGCGCATGCGGCTGAAGCGCATCCTGCAGTCGAATCGCGCCGGTATACCCGGCGGCTTCATCCTCCGGACAGCGGGCGAAGGCAAGACGGAAGAAGAGCTGCGGGCGGACATGCACTTCCTCTACAACCTCTGGATGGACATCCGCCAGAAAGCCGAGAAGAAGAAAGCTCCGGCCCTGATTCATCACGATCTTGACCTGGTGCAGCGCATCCTGCGGGACCAGCTTACTTCCAGCTTCAAGAACGTGTGGGTCGACAACGAGGAGATGTACGAAGACGTGCTGTCCTTCGTGCAGCGCTTCCAGCCCGCGATGGTCAGCCGCGTCAAGATGTACACCCGGCCCACCCCGATTTTCGACGCGTTCAACATCACCTCCGAGCTGGAAAAGGCGCTGCGGCCCAAGGTCTGGCTCAAAACCGGAGGCTACATCGTCATCAACCAGACCGAAGCGCTGGTCGCCATCGACATCAATACCGGCAAATATGTCGGGAAGTCGAACAGGCTGGAGGACACGATCGTCAAGACCAACACGGACGCGGTGAAGGAGATCGTGCGCCAGATCCGCCTCAGAGACCTGGGCGGGATCATCGTGGTCGATTTCATCGACATGGACGAGCGCAAGAACCGGCAGAAGGTGATGCAGGCGCTCGAAGAAGCCATGCGCGCCGATAAAGCGCCGAACAAGATTCTCTCGTTCAACGATTTCGGCCTGGTCGCCATCACCCGCAAGCGCGTCAAGCAGAGCCTGGAACGGACCCTGTGCTCGCCCTGCCCCTGCTGCGAGGGCGCCGGCTACGTCAAGAGCGTGGCGACGGTAGTGGGCGAGATCCTCCAGGAAGCCCACAAGATCGCCCGCGCGGTGGAAGGCGCCGACGTAGTCCTGAGGGTGAATCCGGAGGTCGCCAAGGTGCTGAAGTCGCACCGCAACGACTATCTGCAGGAGCTCGAGCAGATTCTGGGACGCACGGTCATCGTCAAGAGCGATCCGCTGCTGATGCAGGAAAAATTCGACCTGGCGTAGACAAACTGCAGCATCTCCGCTGAACGGCGCGTTCTCCTTGCGCTCCGCGGCGCGGGCTCAATATAATACCCCGTAACATGCATCGTGCTTTTCGTTTCACGCTTGCGGCAATGGTGTGGGCTTCTTTGGCATTCGCCCAGAATATCAACGGGACGATCGTCGGTGTGGTGGTGGATCCGAGCGGCGCGCCCATCGGAGGGGCGGCCATCGGGCTGGAGCATGTGAGCACGGGCGCTCAGCGCTCCACGGTCAGCTCCGCGACGGGCGATTTTGTGGTGGGCAGCCTGCCGCCCGGCGCCTACCGGGTGATCGTCAAGATGACCGGGTTCAAATCGGTCGAGCGCCAGAACGTGATGCTGCTCTCCTCCGACCGGCTGACGCTGGGCAATATCGCGCTCGAGCTCGGCGCGGTGGAGGAGCGCGTCACCGTCACCGCCCAGGGCGCCTCGGTGCAGACGGCGAGCGCCGAAAAATCGGCCGCCATTACCAGCTCGCAGATCGATCAGCTGCTGGTGAGGGGGCGCAGCGTCACCGCCCTGCTCGGGCTGCTGCCCGGCGTGGTCGACCCGCAGGACGGCGCCATCGAGTCGCCGGCGGGCACCTCGAATTTCAATGTCAACGGCAGCCGCAACAACACCAATAACTTCATGATGGATGGCATCGTCATCTCGGCTCCGGGCGGCGCGGCCAATCTGATGCTGCCGATCAGCATGGACAGCGTGGCGGAAGTGAAAGTCATGCTGAGCAGCTTTCAGGCCGAATACGGCCGGCTCTCCGGCGCCACCGTGCAACTGGTGAGCAAGTCCGGCACGCGCGACTTTCACGGCGGATTCAGCTACTTCAAACGGCACGAGCAGTTCAACGCCAACGACTTTTTCCGCAACCGGAACGGTTTGTCCAAAGGCCGCTACCGCTTCAACACTTTCAGCTACAACATCGGCGGTCCGGTGTACATTCCGAAGCTGCTGAATCGCACCCGGGACAAGCTCTTCTTTTTCTGGAATCACGAATACTGGCCGAGCAAGACCACCTCGGCGCTACAGACCACCAACATGCCGACCGAGCTCGAGCGCCTGGGCGACTTCTCCCGGTCCGTGGACGTGAACGGCGCCCCCATCAACATCACCGATCCCACCAACGGACAGAGGTTCCCCGGCAACCTCATACCGGCGAGCCGCGTGGATCAGAACGGCCTCGTGCTCCTGAATTTCTTTCCCAAGCCGAACAGTCTCGACCGCAACGTCACCAAGGGCAATTACAACTACATCACCCAGTGGGAGGGGACCAACCCGACCCAGCTCTACACATTGAAGATCGATTTTCTGGCCACTTCGAAGGACAACATCTCGGGAAGCTACAGCGCGCAGCGCATCCGCGGGACCGGTTACAACGGCAGCGGTCTCACGGCTAATTTCGCGGCGCTCGAAACCGGGTCCAGAACCACCAACCACGTGGGCTCGTTCCGGCACCAGCGCCTCTTTTCACCCTCGCTGATCCTCGAGACTACCTTCGGGTTCGTCAAAAACGGGGGACCCGCCATCATTACGGATGAGGCGCTGAAGAGCATCCAGCGCAAGCCGCGTCAGTTCACCGCCGGACAGTTCAGCTCCACCAGCAATCCGCTGGATCTGCTTCCCGGCATGACTTTCGGCGGCATCGTGAGCGCCCCCACCTTCACTTATGACGGCCGCTTTCCCTTTTTCCTCACGCGCGACCATCTTGATTTCAGCAGCCAGGTGACCAAGATCTGGGGGAAGCACAACTTGAAGGCGGGAATTTTCTATCAGTGGATCGCGCAGCTCGACGGGCCGTGGGCCAACGAATTCGGCGGCCGCTTCGATTTCGGGCGCAACGCCAACAATCCGCTGGAGACCGGCTATGCCTACTCGAACGCCGCTCTCGGGGTCTTCAACTCATACACGGAGGCGATCTCCAGACCGAACTCCGATATCCGGTCGCGCGGGTTCGACTGGTTCGTGCAGGACAACTGGAAAGTGAACCGCAAACTGACGCTCGACCTCGGAGCCCGCATCAGCTGGTTCGAACCGTTCTGGATGGCCAACAATCTGCTCGCCGGATTTGCGCTGGACCGTTACGATCCGGCCAAGCGAGTTCAATTGATCGCACCCGCGCTCAACAATGGCGTACGCGCCGGAAGGAATCCGATCACCGGGCAGTTCTACCCGGCGGCGCTGATCGGCGCGATCGCTCCGGGAGCGGGCGATCCCACCAATGGCATGGTCGTGGCCGCCGAAGACAAATCCTATCCGCGAGCCCTCATCCACAACGCGGGACCGCTGTTCGGACCTCGCGTGGGCTTCGCCTACGATCCGTTCGGAGACGGGAAAACAGCCCTGCGCGGGGGATTCGGCATCTTCTACAACCGCTTCCTCGGCTATGCCTACGCGGCTGTAAACTCGTTTCCGCTGGTGCAGACGCCGGTCGTGCAATACGACCGCCTGAGCACGTTCCGCTCCGCGCAGGGTTTTATTACACCGCCCACGGTGATTGCCTGGGACCGCGACATGAAGGCCCCCACCGTCATGAACATGAACTTCTCGGTGCAGCGCCGGATCGGCTTCGGAACGGTGATCGACGCCGGCTACGTGGGGTCGCTGGGACGGCACATGTGGTGGGACCGGAGCCTGGAGGATGTGCCCCTCGGCGCCCGGTTCGATCCGAGAAACGCCGATCCGTCAAACCCGCGCGTGCCGCTGCCGGACGTCTTTCTGCGGCCGCTGGTGGGTTATTCCGATATCGGCCTGCGTGAAGCCAACGCCACGTCGAACTACCACTCTCTCCAGGTCACCGCCAATCGCCGTTTCGCCAAAAACCTGGAGTTCGGGGGATCCTGGACGTGGTCGAAGGCAATGGATTACGTGGATGGCGACCAGGCCCGGATTTCCACCGTCGTGGCGCCGCGCGTGTGGAACTATGGTCTGGCCGGATTCGACCGGACGCACGTTTTGAAAATCAACTGGCTGTGGGACGTGCCGGGCAGGAAGTGGAGCTTCTCGCCGGTCAACGCCATCCTGAACGGGTGGCAGATCAACGGTATCGCGAGCTTTGTCAGCGGCGCGCCGCAGGCAGTGAGCTACAGCCTGGCAAACGCCGTCGATACCACGGGAACTCCCAGCGTCGGGGCCCGCATCGTCATTCTGGAGGATCCGGTTCTGCCGAAAAGCGAGCGGACGTTCAGCCGCAATTTCCGCACGGATGTCTTCGCCGCGCCTGCCCAGGGAACCATCGGCAACGCCGCCCGCAGCAACTTGCGGGGACCCGGCATCAATAACTGGGACATCGGCGTGTTCAAGAATTTCCCGCTGCGCGAGCGCGCCAATCTGCTGTTCCGGGCCGAGATGTACAACGCGTTCAACCACACGCAGTTCAGCGCCCTGGACGCCGCCGCGCGCTTCGACGCCGCCGGCCGCCAGATCAACACCCGTTTCGGTGAGTTCACCACGGCCCGCAGCCCGCGTATCGTACAACTGGCGATCCGGGCCACGTTTTAGCCGGCGGGGCCAACCGGCTTACCGCTCGCTGCCCGCGTCCGAACTGGCGCCCGCCGAAGGAGGACGCTGCACCGTCACCATGAGCGGATCGCTGGACTGCGCCATCCCCAGCGACCGCACCTGCACCACGTTCGTTCCGGTGGTGACGTTCTCCGGCACCTGCGCCAGGATCTGGCCGGCTGAAGTCTGCAGCAGGGGCACGGCCGTATCGTTGAAGGTCACGCAGGAGCCGCCCAGGACCGTCGGCGCCGGCACGCTGTCGGCCGCAGCCGCTTCTGCCAGGTTCCGGCCGGTGATGGTGATGAACGAACCCGGCCGGATGTTGGCCGTCCCATCGCTCGAATTCACCACTCCGCGCGTTGTCGCGATGGCGGGCTTGGTGGCGTCGCTGGCGGGCGCCGACGGCAGCACGGTGAGTCCGGAGAGCGTGATGGCGTAGATCGTGCCGGCGGCGTCGGCCACCAGGTGCCGCGGAGGAATGTTCCAGCGCTGCGTGCCGAACACGGTCACCACGGGGTTCTCCGCCATGGCGCCCACCAGCGTCTCGCCGCCGGTCTGGATATCGACCAGCTCGAGCGTGGGGCGGGCGTCGTCGCGAGTGACGCTGTTGATGTTCTGCCGGACGGGAGTCGTGACCCGCACGAACTGGCGGTCGTTGAGGGCCAGCACCGAGGCCACGTTGCGCTGGCCCGCGCTGACGATCGTCTGGGTGGGCGGCTGGCCCGGCTGGTTGGGAAAATTGAACTGGGTGACGCCCGGCTTCTCCGCCCCGCCGATCACGGTGAGCGAGTTGTTCAGAATCAGCCCGTTCGCCAGCAGGAAATTGCTGCCGGCGGACGCCGCCAGCGGCCCGTAGTAGCTCTGGATCGGAGGCGTGCCGAACAGCAGTTTGCCGGCCACGTAGGTGTCGGCCAGTGAATCGTACAGATAGCCTTGTCCCTGCCCCGCCAGCGTCAGGATGAACTGGTTGTCGGGCGAGGCGATCATGGTGAAATTCGGCGCTCCGGGAAGCACCGCCGGAGTCACCGAGTTGGCCGGACGCACGGTTGCCGTGTTGCCCACCAGCTTCCATTGCGTCCCGTTCGACATCACGAACTGCAGTCCGAACAGTCCCATCGCCATGGCACGCGGGTGCGCCGGGTTGGCGTTGTTTCCTCCGCCCTGGCGGGGCAGCGGCGGGAAGACGACGCTGCCGACCACCCGCCTCAGGTCCAGATCCACCATCTGCAGCGATTCGCCCCCCGCATTGCCCACGTAGAGCGTGGTCCCGTCCGTTCCGAGAGCCATCATGTGCGGCAATTGCCCCACCGGGATCGGATCGAGAAAGATTCGCTTCCGGGTGTCGAAAACCTCGATGCGGTTGTACCCGGAGTTGGTAATGTAGAGGCGGCCGCGAACCTGGTCGAGCACCAGGTCCTGCAAGCCCTCGTTGCCTTGCCCGTTCGGATACTGCTGATTGGGCGCGGGAGAATTGTTGGGCGTGGTCGGTATCGGGTAGATCACCCCGCGCTGGTCGGGATTCCGGTAATTCATGAACACCCGGATATTGTTGGGTATGTTGATCGCTTCCGAGGAAGCCAGGTTCACGTTGAACGCCGACCCCTGGATGTTCGCCCCGCCGGTGACCATGTTGGTGCCCGCCTGCCGCGTGACGTTCGCCCGTCCCGGCTCCATGGTGAATTTGATGGACGTCGGCGCCAGGCCGCTGGTGACCTCGGCAATCAGCGCCGCCCCGGTGTTCGGCACGCTCACCGTCAGCCGGCCCTTTCCCAGGTTGTTGACCTTCAGGGTTCCGGTGGCCACGCCACGCTGGCACTCGTCGACCGACAGGAAGATCGTCGTCGTTTCCGGCGCCACGATCGGATAGTCGTACAAGGTCGAAAGCGGAAGGTAGATCAGCCCGGACTCGGAGAGACCCCAGGCGTTGGTCCCGTCGGAGGTCATGACCATCTTGCTGATGATGCTTTCCCCCATGCGGATTCCAAGCTTGATGCCCAGATTGTTCGCATCGGAGATCAGCAGCGTCGAAGCCGCCGGCCGCAGCGCCGGCAGGTTGAATTGCGCCGTGTTGAAGGCGCTGTAGAGGGTGACGCCATCCGGGGCAAACGCGCTGCCGCCGACGTTTTGCCGGGTGTTGAACGTGCCGTTCATCGAGAAAGGCGCGTTGGCGATATTCTGCTGCCCGATCACCCCGAGCGTGGCCGTGTCGTACATGGTGAAGCCGGCCATGAAGCGCGAGCCGTCCGGCGCCATGGAGAGCACCGTGGACTGCCCGGCCACCGTGCGGCTGCGCAGAATCACCCCCGAGGCCACTTCGTACACGAACATGTAGGTCTGCTGGCCCGGATTCGTCAGGCCGACGATGAACTGCCCGTCCGGCGTCCGGATCAGCTTGCTGAAAAACGTAGTGTCCGGTCTCACCAGCGTGGTGGAGGGCACTCCCGTAATGGTCGAAGGAGGCGGGGCGACCTGCACCGGAAACAGCGCCTGAGAAGTAGCCTGTGTCCGGTCATAGATGAGCAGCGAGTTCTGAGGCGGGTTCCCGGTTCCGGTGCCCGCCGTGGCGATCAACGCACGGCCGTCGGCGCCAACTTCCACGCCCTGGGGCTGGGCCGGCAGGGTGATCGTCTGGACGACGGTCCGCGTGCTCAGGTCGATCACGCTCAGCGAGGAACTTTGCTGATTGGTCACATAGAGGAACGCGCCGTCCATGGAGATGGCTCCCGACAGCGGCACCAGACCCACCGGAATCGATCCGATCAGGCGCTTCTCGGCGATGGCGTAGATGTCGACTTTGTTCGAATGGTTGTTCACCAGGTACAGGCGGCCGCGCAATTCATCGAGCACGATGTCCGACGGCGTGCCTCCCAGCCCGATGATTTCTCCGAACGTGGCCACCGGCGCCTGCTGCTGGGCCTGGGCCTGCCGGGGCACGGCGAGAGACACAACCGTCAAACTGGCAACAAGTGCGATGGAGACATGATTCACGGACCTATACTCCTGAAGAATGCGGCAGTTTCCAATCTTACCTCTTAAACCCGCGGCCCAGGGAAAAGTCGCCATACCCGCAACATGGTAGGGCGGATTCGTGTTATAAACTGAAGTCTTGCGAATCAAGGTTTGGAACCGGGATCGGGGTACGGTTCTGGCGGATGCGGCCGAGATCGCCGATACCAGCGCGAAGCGCCGCACGGGGCTGCTGAAACATACCGGTCTGGCCCCCGGCGAGGGCTTGTGGATTGCCCCCTGCGAAGCGGTTCACAGTTTCGGGATGAAGTTTGCGATCGACGTGGTGTACCTGGACCGGAAGAAGAAGGTCCGGAAGGTCCGCAGGAAGATGGTTCCCCGCCGGCTTTCGGCCTGCCTGACCGCCCATTCGGTGCTGGAGCTGCCGGTTGGAGTGATTGAAACGAGCGGCACCCAGCCCGGCGATCAGCTCGAGTTCGAGAAGTTGGAGTAATTGTAAATCAATGTAAATGTTGCCGCTTGGCTCGATGTCTTCGTAACCGCCCCGGAAAGCCGGGCGTCCTTGATGGACTGCAGAGCCGGCATTTTTCTCACTTCCGATGAAAAGATTCGAAATCCCATGCGTGATCGCGGCAGCCGCCCTCAGCGTCTCCTGCGTTCACCAGGTCCGGACGGCGGCGTCCTATCCCACCGCCCCGCCGCCGGCGCAGGAATCGAGGCCGGTTTCATCCGCGATGGAGCGGCAAATCGCGGGAGCGGTCGACGCCGGTGAAGGCGACTACGTGGTTCGTTCGCTGCGCCGGAAAATGGCGGCCGAACCCGGCAATCTTGCGGTGCGGCTGGAGCTGATCGGAAGCTACACGCGCGCCGGCTATCCGGAATTGGCGCTGGAGCATTGCCGGCTGGCGGTGGAGAGGTTTCCGGAATCGGCCGAAGTTCAATTGTCGCTGGCGAAGCTGCTCCGGACCCTGAAAATGCCCAAAGAAGCGGCGGCGGGCCTGGGCGCGTTTCTCGAAACGCATCCGCAGCAGTCCCCCGCCTACGATTCCTGGCTGGGGATTTTGCGGGACGAGTTGGGCGACTGGAAAGCGGGCGAAACCTCCCACCGGGCGGCCCTGGCGCTCGCGCCCGCGCTCGATTATCTGCACAATAATCTCGGATACAATCTGCTGATGCAGAAGCGCCCGTCGGAAGCGGCCTTCGAATTCCGGCAGGCGCTCAAGCTGAAGCCGGATTCGGAAACGGCCCGCAACAACCTGGGGATGGCGCTGGCCGGGACGCCCGGAGACGCCGTGCTGCACTGGCAGTCCGTCAGCGACCCGGCCACGGCGCACAGCAATATGGCGGCGATGCTGATCGAGCAGGGGCGGTACCCGGAAGCGCGGAAGGAACTCGATTTGGCCCTGGGCTATAATAAGAGCCACGCTGCGGCGCTGAGCAATCTGAAACTGGTGTCTGAACTGGATGGCAAGCCCGCCGTGATACCGCTCAAGCCGATCCGTTCAGGATGGAGCAAGTTTTTCTCCGCCGTGTTTAAAGTAGTGGGAGGCTAAAAAAGGAACTTTATGAAATCGCTTATCATTCGTTTGATCAAGGACGAGCAGGGCCAGGACCTGGTCGAGTACGCTTTGATCGTGGCCGCGGTCGGTTTGGCATTGATCACGACGGTGAACCAGCTTTCACAGGGAATCGTCAGTCTGTATTCCAGCATCACGCAGGATCTGTCGAGCATCGGCGCCAACGCGCAGTAAGTTTCGCGGGCGTCCGGGTGTAAGATGTGCCGTCGATTGGTAGCGTAACCCTGGGAGATATTTCCGGCCGGCCGGAAGCGTTGACGACTCGCGCCCAAGGCAGGGGCTTCTCGCGCTTCGTCATTCCGGACCTGGCCCTGGTGGCTTCGCTGGTCACCCTTTTCTACTGCCTGTTTCTCTTTGCAGGTTATGGGAAGCTGTTCCGTGATTCGGACGCGGGCTGGCACATTCGCACCGGAGAATCCATTCTGTCAACGCGCGAGCTTCCCACTACCGATCCGTACTCCTTCACACGGCAGGGACGGCCCTGGTTCGCCTGGGAGTGGGGCTCGGACGCGCTGACCGGCGTTGCCTACCGGGCCGCGGGACTCTCCGGCGTCGCCTGGCTCTACGGGATGGTCATTGCCGCCGGCGTGTGGTTCTGGTTCCGGCTCACCTGGCTCGTGGGGGGCGATTTTCTGATCGCCTGCCTGCTGGCCGCCCCCCTGCTTTCCACCACCAACATTCACTGGCTGGCGCGACCGCATGTGTTGAGCTGGCTGCTCTTCCTGGCGGCGCTGGCCGGCGCGGAACTGGCCTCGGGCCGCCCCGTCAGGCCCCGCCACACCCTGGCGGTGGCGGCGCTCACCGCCCTGTGGGCCAACCTGCATGCCAGTTTCTTCTTCGCTCCCCTGATCTGCTTAATCTATGGCGCGGGCCATGCGCTCCGTCCCGTGATCTGGGACCTGGACCGCCGCGAAGAGTGGCGGAAGGCCCGCTGGTTCGGGCTTGCCGCGACCGTTTCCGCCGCCGCCAGCCTCGTCAACCCCTATGGCTGGCAGCTTCACCGGCACCTGTTCGACTATTTGACCGACGCGGAACTGATGGCCCGCATCGGCGAATTTCAGAGCTTCAATTTCCACGCCGAAGGCGCCTTCCAGATCGTGCTCACGCTGGGCATTGCCATGCTTGGCGCGGCGCTCGCCCTGGGACAGAAGCAACTGGGACGTTTCCTGCTGGCCGCCGCGCTCATCTACGCGGCGCTGCGGTCCGCCCGCGGCCTTCCGCTGGTGGCGCTCGCTCTCCTGCCCATGGCGAATGCCGGAATCGCCAAAGGGCTGGCGGCCGCGTCCGGCCTGCGGCCCACGGTCAGACGCGCCATCCAATCCTTCCTGGCCTACTCGGCCGGACTTCGCGCGCACGACTCCCGCTTCAGCGGACTGGCGCTCGCGCCCGTCTTCGCCATCCTGATGTTCGGCATGCTGCGCGCTCCGGGCATCGCCGCGCACACCGGGTTTCCGCCCGATCAGTTCCCGGTCGCGGCGGCGGCTGAAGTGGACAGGCTGCCCGCCTCGGCCCGCATCCTGGCGCCGGACAAGTTCGGCGGCTATCTCATTTACCGTTTCGAGGGCAGGCGCAAGGTCTTCTTCGACGGCCGCAGCGATCTTTACGGCAGCGATTTTCTCAAGCAGTACGCCCGGCTTACCCAATTGCGTCCGGGCTGGCGCGCCCAACTCGACGAATTCGGATTCACGCACGCCCTGCTGCCCAACGACTATTCGCTGCTGCCGGCGCTCGAGGCGCTGGGCTGGAAGCAGCTTTATCGCGACGGAACGGCTACCTTGCTGGCCAGATAAGATGCCGCCCATGCCCATACGAGTGACGCTGAGCCTGGTGGTCCTGGTGGCCGCGTATACCGACCTGCGCTCGCGCCGGATTCCGAACTGGCTCACTCTGCCGGCGCTGCCCGCCGGCATCGCCGCCCAAACCCTTTATGGCGACGGCTTCTGGCCGGGACTGCTGGGCGCCGCGGGAGGGTTCGCCGCCCTGCTGCTGTTATTCCTGGCCGGGGCGGGGGGAGCGGGCGACGTGAAGCTGTTTGCCGTGGTGGGTTCGTTCGTCGGGATTCGTAACTTGCTGGCGGTTTTTGTGTTAGTAGCAGTTATCGGCGGAGTGGCGGCGGTCGTGGTGTCCCTTCGCGCGGGCGCGCTGACCCGGGTCCTGAAAAATTCCCTGCTCATCGCGGCCTCGTTCGGCCGCGGCCGCTGGGCCGAACTGCGGGAGCGCAGCGACATGCATCAGCCCGGCGCCCTGCGTCTGGCTTACGGAGCCGTCATTGCGGCCGGCGCCCTGGTGTTCTTGTGGTATCCGAGGTAACGGGAAGTTGAGGAAGGGATGGATCGACAAAAGATACTGATGATTTTCGGCGTGGCCTGGGTCTCGGCGGCGCTGCTGACCTGGATCTTCATTTCGAAGACACACGGTCCTAAAACCGCGGCGACTAAAAAAATCCTGGCCGTCACGCGCGATCTCCCGCTGGGGGCCCGCATCAAGAAGACCGATCTCAAGCTGGTGGAGATCCCCGAGAAGGACCTGCCCAAAGGCTCCCTCTTCCAGGACAAGGACGCCCTGGACCGCGCCCTGCTGATTCCCGTCAGCGCCAACGAGCCTCTTACCACGGTTAAATTGACGAGCGCCTCCGGAGCCGACGGCGTGCCGTCCACGATCGAAGCCGGGATGCGCGCCATCTCGGTCCAGATCAACGACACCAGCGGCGTGGCCGGACTGATCCAGCCCAATTCCCGGGTGGACGTGATCTTCACCCGGCCGGGCTCGATGACCGAAGCGGTCACCTCCGTCATCCTGCAGAACATCAAGGTACTGGCTATCGGCCGCATCGTGCAGGTGGGCCAGACGCTCGACCCCAAAGCCCCCAAGATGCCGGTGGCGACCCTGCTGGTCTCGCCGGAAGACGCGCAGAAACTGGAGCTGGCCAAGAACCAGGGCAAAATCAGCCTGGCGCTGCGCAATCCGCTCGATCAGACTTCCAATCCCGACCTGGCCCCGGTCAACAGCGACGTGCTGGACCCGATGATCAGCGCCCGCCTGGCCCGCGCGCGCCGCGGCCGGACCACCGCGGTCCGCGGCAAGGTCCCCAACCTCGACGATCCGAGAGTCTGGCAGGAGCTGACCGGCGAGAAGAAAGTGAAGACGGACGACGAACTGGCCGCCGAGGCCGGCAAGAAAAAGAAAGAGCCGGAGAAGCCCCGTCTGATTGTCGACGTCTTCCGGGGAGATAAGCACGTGCAGGAAACCTTCCGATGAGAATCCGCAGAACTCCTTTCCGGGCCGTCCCTGCCGCGCTGTGGGCGCTGATTTGCGCGGCGTCCGCGTTCGCACAGGCTCCCAGGGAAGTGACCCTCATCACCGGCCGCGGCGAGCTGCTGCAGTTCGAGCGGGACATCGAGAGAGTCGCTATTTCCGAGCCCAAGATCGCAGACGCCATCGTCGTCTCCCCGCGGGAGATCATGGTCAACGGCAAAGGCGCCGGAAAGGCTTCCCTGATCGTGTGGGACGGCGGGTCCGCCCCCACCCGATTCAATATCAACGTCGCCAACGACAACAGCGAGCACGAGCTCTCGCGCCGGGAGCTGCAGGCCGGCCTGCCCCAGGGAGTCCAGATCAGCGGAAGCGGCGACACCATCGTGCTCACCGGCACGGTGAAAGATGCAACCGAGGTCAAACGCATCGAAGGGCTGGCCTCGGCGCGCGCCAAGAAGGTCGTAAACCTTCTCCAGATTCCGCCCGCGCCGGAGCCCCGCCAGATACTGCTGCAGGTCAAGTTCGCCAGCATCAACCGCGTCGCCCTGCAGGAGCTCGGGTTCAATTTTTTCAGCCGCAACGTCAAGATGCTGGGCGAAGTCAGCACCGAGCAGTTCGCCTCCCCGCGCTTCAGCCAGCTCCAGTTTCAGAACCAGTCGTTTTCGAATTCGACCATCAATTTCGCCGACCTGCTGAACCTGTTCGTCTACCGCCCCGATCTCGACATCGGCGCCACCATCCGCGCCCTCCAGCAGCGCGACCTGCTTCAGATTCTGGCCGAGCCCAACCTGATTACACTCGAGGGCAAGGAGGCCAGCTTCCTCGCGGGCGGCTCGTTCCCGTTCCCGGTGCTGACCTCCACCTCGACCGGCGGCTCCACCGCCCCGGTGGTCACCGTGCAGTTCAAGCAGTTCGGGGTACAGCTCAATTTCACTCCCACGGTGACCTCGACGGGCGCTATCAACCTGAAGGTCACGCCCGAAGTCAGCGCGCTCGATTTCGCCAACGCCGTCACCCTGCAGGGTTTTCTGATCCCGGCCATTTCGCAGCGCAAAGCCGAGACCGAAGTCGTGCTCAAGGACGGCGAGAGCTTCGCCATCGCCGGTCTCATCGACAATCGCGTGACCCAGGTCCTCACCCGGGTGCGCGGTCTCGGCGACATCCCGATTCTGGGCCAGTTGTTCCGCAGCCGCTCGACCAAGAAGACCTCGGACGAACTGCTGGTGGTCATCACGCCGCATTTCGTGAAGCCGCTGTCGCCGGAGGAGAAGGCCAAACTGCCCGACTTCCCCGAGATGTTCCTTCCGACGGTCAAGGAAGAGACCAAGCACCGCAAGGTCAAGAAGAGCAAGAAGGAGGGTCCGGACAAGCCGGAATTCGTAGGATCCCGTGGGTACCAGGAACCGAAGTAGAGAATCCGGGAGCCGGGCGGCGCCGGATATCGGCCGCCGGCGCGGCGCCATGTCGCTGCAGATGCTCGTCCTGCTGGTCCCGGTGATGTTCGGCATGATGGGCTTCGCCATCGACCTTGGCCGGCTCTACCTCATCCGGGGCGAGCTCACGCAGGCCGCCCAGACCATGGCCATCGCGGCCGCCTCCAAGCTCAACGGCACCGAGCAGGGCCTGGCCGACGCCACCGCCGCCTCGCAGGCCACTCTCGACGACTCCACCGGCCACGGCAGCAAGTACAACTTCGGCTCCCTGCTCATCGGCCAGTCCACCGGCATGCTCAACAGCCTGGTCTCCGACCCCATCTACTTCGCTACCGCCGCCGGAGCCATCGGCGCCGATACCAGCTCTTCCGACACCGGCGGCGCCGACGGCACAACCGCCAAGTATGTCCGGATCAACCTCACGGCCGACGCTCCGCTCGTGTTCTGGGGATTGCTCACTCTCGGCCAGAGCCGCATCACTCCCATCGCCGCCACCGCCGTAGCCGGCGTCAGCGCCCCGCTCTGCACCGCCTGCGGCATCGAGCCCTACGCCATCGCGGCGCTTTCGGCCGACGATACGGTGGACTTCGGCTTCTCGACCGGCGTCGTGTACACCTTCGGGTTCCAGTGCACCGGCGGCATCGCGCCCGCCGCGCTCCCCGGCGCCACCCAGCGCATTCCCTACCTCATCGTCGACCGCTACAACGACGCCAGCTCGCTCGATGAAACCCAGCAGCTCTACCGCATCGGCGCGCAGGGCCTGCTGCCCGCGGCTCCAGGGGGAGGCGTATCGACGGCGACGCCGTCCACCACCTTCGCCTGCATGATGGCCACCGGGACGGAGATCGCCTGGGCCAGCGCGCAGCCGCCCGCCTGCGGCTCCCCGACGGTTCCCACGCAGGTTCCCGCCTCCGTCACCAACGCCGCCTGCGGCCTGTTCAACCGTTTCGATACCGCGGTCTTCGCCGGATGCGAGGCCCGCATCACCGACATCGACACCATCTCGACCGCCTACCAGCCCGACACCGACCTCACCGAAATCGCCGACTACACCACCTACGTCGGAAATTCCCGGCGCATCATCACCGTTCCGGTGGTCGATACGCTCAGCCCCGGCGGTCCGATGACGATCCTCGGATTCCGCCAGTTCCTGCTCAATCCCAACCAGGGGGATGTCAACATCACGCCCACCGATCAGGACGCCCGCTTCAACGCGCTCTATATCGGCAACGTGCGGCCGCTCAAGCAGGGCAGCATGAGCGGCGGCTGCGCCCTCACGTCGGGTCCCGGAAAAGTGGTGCTGCACAAATGAGACGCCGCCGGGGTGGCGCCATGCTGGAGACGGCGCTGTTCGTGCCCATCCTGTTCACGCTGCTGGTGGGCATGGTGCAGATCGGCAAGATCACTTACGTCTACTACACGCTGCGCAAGACGCTCTACACCGCCGGCCGCTTCGTGGCCGCCCAGCAGGGCGTGAATTTCTGCGATGACGCCGACGCCGCCATCCTGGCCGCCAAGAATTTCGCTCTCAGCGGCAGCAGCTCCGAGGAAGCCACCGATACCGTAAT
Organism: Bryobacteraceae bacterium; assembly: GCA_035495815.1. GTDB lineage: Bacteria > Acidobacteriota > Terriglobia > Bryobacterales > Bryobacteraceae > DATJFH01. The sequence goes on along the minus strand of DATJFH010000218.1, from coordinate 10,284 downwards.
CCCCACGCTCACCGCCGACATGATCGCCATCAGCGTGGAGCGCTATGACGCCGAATCCGGCGTGCCCGCCGCCTGCGAATGCTCGGTGGCCGGTTGCGACGCGGCCAACGGCGGGGGCTCGCCGGACTTCGTCGTGGTCACCATTCCCAACGGTTTCGAGGTCAACCCGCGCATCCCGTTCCTCACGGTCGACCCCATCCTGCTGCGGCCCATGGTCCGGGTCCCTTACGGAGGCTCCTGATGCGCCGCCTGCGAAACCTGCTGCGAAGAGGCGCGCGCTGCGAATCCGGCCAGACAGCCGTCGAATACGGCATCCTCTACGCCGGCGTGATCGTGCCGTTTACCTTCGCCATCATTTTCGTGGCCGAGATGCTGTGGGTCTGGCACAGCGTGGTCGATTTCACGCGCGACGGCGCGCTCTACGCCGCCACCCACTGCTGGTCGGCGGACGGGCAGAACGTGGCCACCTACATGCGCACTCACGTGCCCCGCATGATCGACATGGAGCAGTTCCAGCAGGGCCCGGCCGAAATCGTGGTGCAATACTATTCCCGCGATCCCGGCACCGGCTCGCTGATCGACTTCACCTGCGACGGCGACTGCACGCCGGACTGCGTCCCCGACGCTGTCACGGTCAGCGTGCGCAGTTACGAGTTCCGCCGCTTCGTGAATTTCCTCGGCCTCCCGGCGGTGGCGATCCCCGATTTCCGCTCTTCTCTCCCGATCGAAAGCGCCGGCTGCGACGCCGAGCAGGGGACGTGCCTGCCATGAGAAGGACGTCCTGGCCTCTTTACGCTCCAGCCGCATTCGACTTTTGCCTGTTGATTTTTGACGTGCCTTTAACCTATGTCTAACCAAATCGTCCTCCTGGTTGCCAGCACCGACGAACACTTCCGCGAGACCGTCCGGGAAAGCCTGGTGAACATCCCCAACGGTAAAATCGTGGCCGAGTATCAGGAGGTGGCGCAAAACCTCTACATCCGCGTCCTGCAGGACCTCGAGCGGCATCCGCACGCGGCTCTCATTCTCGACCTGGCCGGGGACGCGGAGGCCAGCCTCAAAGCGCTGGAGAAGGTCAAGCAGGCCGCGCCGGACCTCTACGTCATCGTCTCCAACTACCACGCCGACGGAGAGACCGTCATCGGCGCGCTGCGCTCCGGCGCCAACGACTTCCTCATGCAGCCCGTCAAGCGGACCGAATTCCGCGACGCCATCACCCGCCTCGAGCGCGCTCCCCGCCGCGCCGCCTCCGGCGAAAGCAAGCTCGGGAAGATCTATACCTTCGTCGGAACCAAGGGCGGCGTCGGGACCACCTCCATGGCGGTCAATTTCGCCGCCGTGCTGGCCCAGCGCAAGCAGAACACGGTCCTCATCGACCTGGACTGGATCGCCAACGACGTCGCCATGCAGCTCGGCGCCTCGCCCCAGTACACCCTGCTCGAAGTGGGCGAGAATCTCAACCGCATGGACCAGGCCCTGTTCGAAGGCTTCGTCTCCCGCGACCCGCTGGGCTTCTTTCTGGTCGGCCCGCCGGACGCCCTCGAGCAGCACGGCTACTTCACCGAGCACATGTTCCGCGAGTTCGCCACCTTCCTCGTCGAGAAGTATGACGCTATCGTGGTGGACGGCGGCCGCGCCATTTCCGACGAAGTCGTTCTCAGCGCCTGCCAGGTGTCGAGCTCCGTTTTTCTGGTCGCCAACCAGGAGCTGCCCTGCATCCGCAACGCCCAGCGCTACATCGCCTACCTGATGCGCATGGGCTTCAGCCAGGACCAGCTCAAGGTCGTGGTGAACCACTATCAGAAGAAGATCGGGTCCAACTATGCTAGCCTGGAACAAATTCAGCAGACGCTGAATCAGCCCGTGTTCTATGGCATTCCGCACTCGCCGGTAATGCTGGCCGCGGTAAACAAGGCCCGTCCGATGGTGGTGGACCGTCAGGCGGCCGGAGAGCAGGACAAGATTTTCCGCGCGTTCGTCGACAAGGCTGTCGGCGCGAAACTGCAGGCAGTGAAGGCAAAAACGGCTTAATCGACAGGTCTTTCCATGGGTTCACGCACATTAGTCCGGCCCGGGACGGGCAATGACCGCTGGTTCGAGATCAAGAGCAAGATCCATCACAAGCTGCTCAGCTCTCTCAACCCCGAGCAGCTCCGCGCCCTGAACAAGGAAAGCGTCCGCGCCCAGATCGGCGGCGTGGTGGAGCGGCTGGTCGGGGATGAAGGCATCCCCATGACGGTGGCGGAGCGCGAGCGCATCATCGAGGAGATCCTCGACGAGGTTTTCGGCCTCGGCCCGCTCGAGCCGCTGCTCAAGGACCCCACCATCAGCGACATCCTGGTCAACGGCTTCGACAACGTCTACGTGGAGCGCGGCGGCCGCATGGTGGAAACCAACATCCGGTTCAAGGACCAGAACCATGTCCGGCTCATTATCGAGCGCATCGTCTCGGCCATCGGGCGCCGCATCGACGATTCCTCGCCCATCGTCGACGCCCGCCTGGCCGACGGCTCCCGCGTCTGCGCCGTCATTCCGCCGCTATCGCTCATCGGCCCGGTGGTATCGATCCGCCGCTACGGAAAAAAGGTCCTCTCGTCGGAAGACCTGCTGAAGAACGAAACCTTCACCACCGGCATGCTGGATTTTCTCAGCGGCTGCGTGGAAGCCCGGCTGAATATCGTCGTCTCCGGCGGCTCGGGCTCCGGCAAGACCACCATGCTCAACACCCTCTCCCGCTTCATTCCGGAAGAGGAGCGCATCATCACCATCGAGGACACCGCCGAGCTGCAGCTCCAGCAATCGCACGTGGTGCGGCTCGAGACCCGGCCGATCAACATCGAAGGCGCGGGCGCCATCACCCAGCGCGACCTGGTCATCAACACGCTCCGCATGCGCCCCGACCGGATCATCGTGGGCGAATCGCGCGGGGCCGAAGCGCTGGACATGCTGCAGGCCATGAACACCGGTCATGACGGCTCCATGACCACCGTCCACGCCAACGCCGCCCGCGACGCCTTCTCGCGGCTCGAAACCATGGTCATGATGGCCAGCCAGCACGTGCCCGACAAGGTGATCCGCGCCCAGCTTGCTTCCGCCATCAACATCGTGGTCCAGATGGCCCGTCTCAGCGACGGCGCGCGCCGCGTCATGGCCATCGCGGAAGTGACCGGGGTCGAGGACGACCAGGTGCAAATGCAGGATGTCTTCGAATTCGAGCGCACCGGCATCAGCGCGCGCCAGAAGGTGCTCGGCAAGTTCCGCGGCACGGGCGTCCAGCCGCTGGTGCTCGACAGGCTCAAAGCCTACGGCGTCAACCTGTCGCCTTCCATCTTCCACGAAGAGCACGAAGTCAAAGAGAAGTAAATGGATCTCCTGGTCTCCTTCCTGATTTTCACGGGAGCCCTGCTCATCGCCGGCTATTATGTCTGGACGGCGCCGCAGCAGGAGGCGTCCGATTCGCTCACCGTGCGCCTGCGCGAGCTGCGCACACAGACCCGCTCCGGCTCCCGCGCCCCCTCCGACCTGATTCACCGCGAGCAGCGCGGGACGTTCGCCTTCCTCGGCGATTTCTTCTCCTGGCTCGGGGTCATGCGCCGCCTGCAGACCTACATCGTGCAGGCCAATCTCAAGTACCGCGCCGCCGACGTGGTTGGCCTCTCCCTCGCTCTCGCCATCGGCTTCTTCCTCCTGTTCGGACTGTTCGGGATGCAGCTGTTCCTGCTGCGTCTTCTGCTTTCGGCGCTGGCGGGGGCGATTCCGATCGGCTACATCCGCATCAAGCGCGGCCAGCGTCTGGCCAAATTCGAAGACCAGCTCCCCGACGCCATCGATCTGTTCACGCGCACCATGCGCTCCGGCCACAACATCCACAGCGGCCTCGAAACCATCTCGACCGAAACCGGCGACCCGGTCCGGATGGAATTCCGCAAGCTCATGGAGCAGCTGGCCCTCGGCTCCCCGCTCGAGAACGCGCTGCACGATCTCGGCGAGCGGGTGCCCGTCATCGACCTGAAATTCTTCATCACCGGCCTGGTCCTCCAGCGGCAGACGGGCGCGAACATGGTCGGCGTGCTGGAGAATCTCTCGCTGCTCGTCCGCGAGCGCCTCAACATGGCCGCCAAGATGAAAGCCCACACCGCGCAGCAGCGCTTCTCGGCCGGGTTGCTCTGCGGGCTGCCGTTCGTCGTCGGCATCGGCTTCTGGTTCCTCAAGCCGGAGTACATCCACCTGCTCTACTCCGACCCCATCGGCAGCAAGTTTCTGACCTATGCCATCATTTCGGAAATCATCGGAATCCTGGTCATCCGCAAGCTGGCCAACGTGAAGTTTTAGGAGCGCCCATGCTGACCGCACTCTTCTTTCTGCTGGCCTTCGCCACCATCGGGGCCATCCTCTGGGCCGGCCTGCAGCTCCTGCAGGTGGAGGAGAATCCGCTGGCCGACCGGCTCCAGGAGCTGCAGTCGAACGCCATGGTTACCTCGGTCCGGACGCCGCGCCGCACGGGTAAGGGGGGCTTCCTCAACTGGGTGCTCTACATCGTCAGCGTCATCCCCGGCGGAGAGGACTGGATTCGCGACCATGAAAAGGAGCTCAACCAAGCCGGCATCCGCAATCGAAAGGCAGTGGCGATGTACGCGCTGTTCAACCTGGCCTTCATGCTGGCGTTGATCGCCGGGGCCGTCTGGCTGCAGCAGGGCAAGCCGTTCACCCAGATGCTGATCGGGCTGATCGCGCCGGTCATCCTCGGCATGCTGCTTCCCAAGCAGGTGCTGCACCGCCTGGTGAAGCGCTACCGCAACAAGCTCCAGGAAGCGCTGCCCGATACGGTCGACCTGCTCGGGATCGTGCTCGGGACCGGACTCGCGCTCGACCAGGCCATGACCCGCGTCAGCGAGGAGATGCAGCACATCTATCCGGAGCTGGCCAATGAATTTTACACCCTGGTGATGCAGGTCCGCGCCGGCCAGGAACGGACGGTTGCCTTCCAGCAGCTGGTACGCCGCACCGGCATCGAGGACCTGAAATCGCTGGCCGCCATGATCATCCAGAGCGAGCGTTTCGGCACCAGCCTGGCGCAGGCGCTCAAAGTCTACGCCGACGCCCTGCGCACGCGCCGCCGTCTGCGCGCCGAAGCCGCCATCGGGAAAGCCGGCATCAAAATGCTGTTCCCGATCGTCATCTTCATCCTGCCGGTGCTGTTCGTGATCACGCTGGTGCCGGGGTTGATCAGCGTGATGCACGACATGGAACTGCTGGGCATCGGCAAAAAGTAAAGCGGCGAAAATTCAGCGACCCGCCCGCTAGAGCTTCCGGTGCTCCTTGAGCAGGCACCGGTCCATCACCACGACGAGCCCCGCCGCCCGGGCCTTGGCCGCAGCCTTTTCATGCACCACGCCTTCCTGCATCCAAACCGCCCTGGCGCCGACCGCGATCGCCGCGTCCACGATCTCCGGGACGAACTCCGGCCGCCGGAAAATGTTCACGATGTCGATCTTCTCGGGGACCGCTCTCACGTCCGGGTAGCAGCGCTCGCCGAGCGCCTCCGTCAGTGACGGATTCACCGGGATGATCCTGTACCCCGCCCGCTGCATGTATTCCGACACCCCGTAGCTCGGACGCCAGCGCTTGTCCGACAGCCCCACCACCGCGATCGTGCGCGACCCGCGCAGCAACTCGGCTATCGCCGCCGCTTCACTCATGCGCCCGGACCTTCCGCCGGACCAGCTTCTGAAAGCGTCCGACCTCCTCCGGCGTCAAATGCCGGAGCTGGCCCGGCTTGATCGGACCCAGCTCCAGAAACCCGATCCGTACCCGCTTGAGCTTTTCCACCAGCCGGCCGAAATGTTTGAACATGACGCGGATCTGGTTCTTGCGCCCTTCGATCAGCCGCACCTCGTACCAGGGATTCACCGCCCTGCGGATCATCTTCAGCCCGGCCGGCGCCGTCATCCGCCCGTCGACCGGCACGCCGCGCCGGAACTGTTCCTCCTGCTCGGACGACAGCAGCCCGTTGGTCTTCACCAGGTAGGTCTTCGGGATGTGCGAGGACGCCGAGGTCAGCGCATTGGCGAACTCGCCGTCGTTGGTCAGCAGCAGCAGTCCTTCGCTGTGATAATCCAGACGGCCGACCGGGAACACCCGCTCCTTCACGCCCTGAATCAGATCCATCACGGTCGCCCGGCCTTGCGGATCGCTGGCGGTGGTCACGCAGTTGACGGGTTTGTTCAGAGCCAGATAGACCAGCCGTTTCGGCGGGTGGAGCAGCTTGCCGTCCACCTTGATGTGGTCGCGATCGAGATCCGCCTTGGAGCCCAGCTCGGTGACGGCGGCGCCGTTCACCGTCACCCGCCCTTCGGTAATCAGGGTCTCGGCCTTGCGCCGGGAGGAGACTCCCGCCCGCGAGAGGATCTTCTGCAGCCGCTCTTCCGCCACCCTAGAACCTCACCGGTAGCATTTCTAATTCCCGCCCTGGCCCGCTTCGTCCCCCGGGGTCTCGGCGGCGGGTTCGGACGCCGGGGCGGCTTCTTCCGGCTCCGGAATCGACATGCGCCGGATTTCTTCGAACTCCTTCAGGCTGGGCAGCTCGCTCAGGTCCTTCAAGCCGAACTGGATCAGGAACTCCTTCGTGGTCTTGTACAGGACCGGCTTGCCGATGACGTTCTTGCGCCCCGAGGCGGCAATCAGCTTCCGCTCGAGCAGCGTCTTCATCACCCCCGCCCCCTGTACGCCGCGGATCTCCAGCACCTCCGGCGTGGTCACCGGCTGCTTGTAGGCGATCACCGCCAGGGTCTCCAGAGCGGCCAGCGACAGCTTCAACGGCGCCTTCAGGCTGCGGACGAAGGCACGGACGGCCTCGTGGTGTTCCGCCTTGGTCGCCATCTTGTAGCCGCCGGCCACCTCCCGCACCGCCAGCCCGTGCTCGGGCTTCTCGTATTCCAGCGTCAGCTCGGCCAGGAGCTTGCCGGCCAGTTCCGGCGAGGCGCCGAGCGCGGAGGCGATCTGGGACCTGGTCAGCGGCTCCTCCGTGACGTAAATGATGGCTTCGAGCACGGCTTTCAGGCGGGTCTGGTCGGCCGGAGGCTCCGGCGCCGGCTCCGCTCCCGGCAGCAACTCTTCGGCAGTGACGGCGGCCAGCGGTTCGGCCGCGGATTCAGGGGACTCACCGGCCGGCGTTTCCGCCTGCCCGGCGCTTTCGATCTCTTCCATTCCGGTTATTTGTAATCCTTTTCCACTTCCGTGATTGCGCCCGCGTCGGCGATGGCTTCTTCGAAGCGGGCATGCTTTTTCAAGGCGATCTCCCCGAAAGCCTCGGTCTGCACCAGCGACACCGCCTGCCGCCGCACCAACTCCAGCATAGCGAGAAACATCGAGATCATCGCCCGCACCGTCCGCTGGCGCTCGAACAGCGGCAGGATCCGCACCGGCTCGTTGTTCCCGGCCCGCTTCAACAGCGAGGTCAGATGCAGAATCATGTCCGGCACGCTGATGTCCTCGCCCACCACCTCGTAGATGGGGCGGTTCTTCACCCGGTCCAGCACCTCGCCGAAGACCTTCACCAGGTCGAACAGGGTCACCGCCAGCCCCGGATCTTCTTCCTGATCCAGGTAGTTCCGCACCTGAGGGTTCGACCAGACGTTCTCCTCGATGAGCCGTTTCTGCTGCAGCATCTGGGCCGCGTTCTTGAAGCGCTCATGCTCGAGCAGCCGGTCAACCAGCTCCTGTCGCGGATCCTCTTCGGGAGCCATCTTCTGGAGCTCCGGATCCACCGGCAGCAGGGTCTTGCTCTTGATGTGGATCAGGGTAGCCGCCATGTAGACAAACTCGGCGCCCAGATCGATGTCCAGCTCGCGGGCCTTCTCCATATAGGCGAGATATTGGGAGGTGATGGTCGCGATGGGGATGTCCTTGATGTCGATCTGCTGCTTCCGGATCAGATCGAGTAGCAGATCGAGAGGCCCTTCGTATTGCTCCAGATGGACGTCTAACGGGGAAGACACCGCCTTCCACGATAGCATGGGACCCGGGGGTGGGTCCACGTCACTGTATTTTTCATGGATCTTTATTTTCAACACGATAACGGGAGAGCCGATTTGATCGCCGCAAGGGATAACCTATCGCCCGGCGCAATCGTCATATAGAGTTGCATCTTTCGGGTGACGGGTCTAGTATTACAATGATCGGACCTTGGTTTGGAGTGAAAACATGTCATTTCAGATGAGTAGCGCTCCTCTGCCCAATCCTTTGGGCGGAGCGCTGCCGCAGAGAGCGCCCGCTAGGCCGGAGATCGTCAAACCCATCCCTCCCAAGGGGAGCCCCCGGAATTGGATGTGGGGAGTGCTGGCGGTGGCGATTGTCGCCGGCGCAGGCTTGTATCTCAACCGGGACCGTCTGTCTCCAAAAGAGGGCGGTGGGCCGACCGGTATGGCGGTACGCACCGCGGTAGTCGGGGCGGGAGACCTGAACCGGACTCTGAGGGTGAGCGGCGTCGTGACCGCGGAACGGTTCGCGGCCGTAATCGCTCCCCAGTTGCGCGGCAGCCGCAGCAGCTTTAGCGGCAGCCGGGGCTCTTCCCGGGGTTCGATGTCGTCCGCGGCCAGCGTTTTCGGCGGCGGAGGCGGTGGATCCTCTTCCTCGGGCCCCTCATCTTCCAGTTCGTCGACCGGCTCCAGCTCGAGTCCTACCACGGTGACCATCACTTCGTCCAACAGCGCCAACAGCAACTCCTCGTCCGACACTTCCGACGCGGGCGGCGCGCCTGCGCAGGCGGCGGCTGCCAGCCTGGGCGCCAGCCGGGGCTCGACGAATCGTTTCTCCGACCGCGGAGCTTCGGCCTCCCGCAGTTCCAGTTCTTCGAAGAAGTCGAGCGGCGCTTCCAGCGGTTCGACCGGAACGTCCGGGCTCGGATCGACGGCGGGCAGCCTGTTTTCGAGCTCCATGCGAGGCAGCAGCGGCGGCTTTTCCCGAGGTGGCGACGGCGATTTCGCCATGGTCCTGCTCGAACTGCCGAATCCCGGAGGCCGCGTCAAAAAGGGAGACGTGGTCGCCGAGTTCGACCGGCAGTACATGCTGAACCGCATCGATGATTACAAAGACTCGGTGATTCAGGCCGAAGCCAGCATCAAAAACAAGAAGGCGAACCTGGCGGTCTCCCGGGAGGCCCATGAACAGCAGCTGCGGATCGCCAAAGCCGACATGGAAAAGGCGAAGCTGGATTTGCAGACCATCGAAGTCGTCTCGGCGATCGACTCCGAGCGGCTCAAGCTGGCGGTGGAGGAAACCGAGGCCCATTACAAGCAGCTCCTCAAGGAGGTTCCCCTGCTCGAGGCTTCTCAGGCCGCCGATCTTCGCAACACCGAAATCAACCGGGACACGTCTAAGATCGAGTTGCAGAAATCCATCAACAACGCCGAAAGAATGGTGCTCAAAGCTCCCATGGACGGAATCGTGGTGATGCAGCAGATCCGGCGGGGAATGGAGTACGGCCAAGCCCAGAAAGGCGATCAGATTTCTTCGGGCCAGATGTTCATGCAGATCGTCGACCCGGCGTCAATGGTAGTGAACGCCAACGTCAACCAGGTGGACGCCGAAGTTCTCCGCATCGGGCAGAAGGCCAAAGTGCGGCTGGACGCCTACCCCGGGCTGGAACTGGCTGCCCACGTCTACTCGATCGGGGCGGTGCCCGTGCCCGGCCGTCGGCCCAACTTCATGCGCCAGATCCCCATCCGCCTCAAGCTGGATCAGATGGACCCGCTGGTGGTCCCGGATCTTACCGCCAGCGCGGACGTGACGCTCGAGAGCGAGCGGCAGGCGGCGCTGGTCCCGCTGTCCTCCGTATTTCATGACGGTCCGGCGGGCAAGCCTTTCGTTTTCGTTCAATCCCCGACGGGTTGGGTCAAGCGGCAGATCGAGCTGGGCTTGTCGAACAACGTCGAGGGAGCGATTCGATCCGGCCTGAAACGGGGTGAGGTGGTGGCGATTGAAAGTCCGATGGACCTTACAGCAGGGAAGGCCGAGGGCAAACCGATATCGTAGTCCGTTCGTCTACTAGTGGGTCAGGGTTTATTGGATCATGTCTAAGGATATCAAGCCGAAAGTCAGAATCGGCCAGAAGCGCTCGAGGAAGAGCAAGATCGCGGGTTGGGCTGTCGCGATTCTTGCCTTCGGCGGCGCCGGACTGGCTGCGTATCGTCTCACAGGGACGACGGAAGTCGACGTTCCCGTCGCCAAGGTGCGGCGGGCCGATTTCGTGATCTCGGTCCGCGCGCGGGGCGAGATCAAGAGCAC
>DATJFH010000217.1:0-55920 GCA_035495815.1 Bryobacteraceae bacterium | reverse complement strand
CACCAACAACTGGGCGCGCATCAGCCATGACCTGGTCATCAACCCGAGCTTGCTCAACCATATGACCTTCGGCTACACGCGCTTCGCCGTCACCATCCTGCCGTACGCCGTCAACCAGGACTGGCCGACCAAGCTCGGGTTGACCGGCGTGAACCGAGGGCCGGACAACGAATTTCCCTGCACCGAATTCATTTCTTCCGGCTTCTCCCGCATCGGCGACCAGAACTGCAACACCCGCGTGCTGCAGACCAACAACGCCTTCCAGTTCGGCGAAAGCCTGAGCTGGGTGAAGGGCAGCCACAATTTGAAATTCGGACTCGACTACCGCTGGATGGAAACCAACGGCATCGATCCGTGGCGCACCATGGGCTGGTTCCAGTTCAACGCCCTGGAGACGGCGCTGCCCGGCGCGGCCAATACGGGGAATGCCATCGCTAGCTTCCTGTTGGGCGATGTCGACCGCGGCCAGTTGCAGGTTTTCAGCTACTTCCCGCGGAACCGCTATCAATATTGGGCCGGCTATGCGCAGGACGACTGGAAGGCCGGCCGGAAGCTTACCGTCAGCTACGGCGTCCGGTACGACATTTTCATACCGAGGTACGAGAATCGCGACAATCTGTCCACGTTCGATCTGAACCTGCCGAATCCGGCCGCGGGCGGGCGTCCCGGGGCGATGATCTTCCTGGGCGAGGGACCAGGCCGCAGCGGCCTCTCCCGCCTGGCCGATGTTTACAAGGGAGCTGTCGGACCGCGTCTGGGCCTGGCGTATGCGTTGAACGGCAAGACCGTCCTGCGGACCGGTTACGGCATCTACTACGCGCAGGGTAACGCCAATGCGGGGCTGCGCGATTCACTCCAGTCGAGCGTCGGCTTCGTGGCGCAACCCGTCTTCCAGACTCAGGACGCCGGCGTGACACCGGGATTCAACTGGGACGGCGGGTTTCCCCAGAATTTCGCCCGTCCTCCCTTCATCGATCCGGCGGCCGGCAACGGCTCGGACGTCCGCATGATCCTGCGCGACGACGGCCGGCCGCCCTATTTTCAGAACTGGTCCTTGACCATCGAGCGGGAGCTCGCCCAGCGCATGAAGATCGAAGCCACCTATCTCGGGACGAAGGGCTCCAGCATCGGAAACGGCCTGGTGTATTGGAACGAGCTCAACCCGTCGTACTTGAGCCTGGGCACTCTGCTCACGCGTCCGTTTAACTCGCCGGAGGCAGTGGCGGCGGGCATTCGATCGCCCTACCCGGGCTTCACCGGCTCGGTGGCTCAGGCGCTGCGTCCCTATCCGCACATGCAGACGGTCTGGAATCGCAGCAACCCTGCCGGCAGCTCCACTTATCATGCGCTGCAGACGCAGATCAGCATCCGCAGCTGGCAAGGGCTGGACGTGCAGATGGCGTACACGTACTCGAAGTCGATCTCGGACGCCGATATCCTGGCCGGCGGCGGCCCGTCGGGTCAGACTACTTACAACCGCCGGCTGGAGAAGTCCATCGCCACCACCGACGTGCCCCACGTCTTCGCCCTGAGCTACAGCTTTGAGCTTCCGTTCGGCGAAGGGAAAGCGATGCTGAATTCCAACGGGGTGGTGGGAAAGGTGTTGGGCGGTTGGGTTCTGACGGGCATCCACCAGTACTCGGCCGGGGTCCCCATTCAGTTAAGCGCCAACAACACTCTGCCGCTGTTCACGCCGATTCTGCGGCCCAACGCGGTCGCCAATGCCAGCCGCCGCGTGGACGCGCCCAACTTCGATCCGGCAGTCGATCTCTGGATCAACCGGGCTGCGTTCACCGCCCCCGGGCCGCTCAGCTTCGGCTCCAGCGCGCGCAGCTATACCGATCTGAGGAATCCGAACGTCTACAACGAGAACTTCGGGCTGCTGAAGAAGATCCGTTTTCACGAGCGCTTCACGGTGACGTTCCGCGCGGAGTTGTTCAACGCCTTCAACCGGGTTGTGTTCGCGGCGCCCCAGGCCAACGTCAGCAACGCGCTATTCGGCCGCATTTCGGGACAGCAGAACACTCCGCGACAGGGCCAGCTAGCGCTCCGGTTCGATTTCTAGCGCCTCGGATCATGAGGCGGGAAACGCCGGGCGCGTATTTTCGAGGATGCGCGCGGCGCGCTCGCCGTGCAGGCCTGGCGGCTCTCTGGCTGGCGCTGCTCTTGTCCCAGCCCCTGTCCGCGGCGCTGCGGGCCGGAGTAGCGCAGGTTCAAATCAACCCGGACTTGCCGGCCTGGCTGACCGGATTCGCCGCCCGCACGAGCCCGGCTACCCGCATCATGGACGACCTGCACGCCAAGGCTATCGCCCTCGATGACGGATCGGGCGAGCGCTTGGTGCTGGTCACCGCGGACCTGATCGGGTTCACACGGGAGATCATTGGGGAGGTGGCCGCGCGAGCCGCCAGGGAACACCGCCTCGAGCGCCGCCAGATTGTTTTCAACGCATCCCATACTCATTCCGGACCGTCGGTTTGGCCGAGGCTGCACGTGGCTCCTGTGTCCGGTCCGGAGGTCGACCGGCAGCTTCGCGCCTATGCCGGCAGCTTGATCTCCAAGCTCGACGACGTGATTACGCGGGCGCTGGAGGGGATGCAGCCGGCGACGCTCGACTTTGCGTTGGGGGAGGCCGATTTCGCCACGAACCGCCGCCTCGAACAGCTCGCCCAAATCCGTCCCGGCCAAAGTTTCCCCGGCCCCGTCGATCGCTCCGTGCCGGCGCTGCGCGTGCGCGCCCGCAGCGGAGCCACGCTCGCGATCGTTTTCGGGTATGCGTGCCACAACACCGTACTGACAGCCGATTTCAACGAAGTGAGTGCCGACTACGCCGGCTACGCGCAGCGAAGTCTGGAGCGCGCGTATCCCGGCTCCATCGCATTATTCACCATCCTGTGCGCCGGGGATCAGCGCCCAGCGCCGCGCGGCAAACCGGAACTGGCGGCGCGGCACGGGGAGACGCTGTCGCTTGCCGTGCGGAAGGCCCTCTCCGGTAAGACCCTTTCGCTGACGGGCCCGCTTCGCAGCAGCTATGAGGAGATCACGCTGCCCTTTCAGGTTCACTCGCGCGATGTATTCGAAGCGGAGTCGAAGAGCACGGACTTTTTTCTGGCGCGCCGCGGCAGGCTGATGATTGAAGCCATCGATGCGGGCAAGCCGGCGCTGTCGACGCCGTACCCGGTCCAGGCTTTCAGAATCGGAAACGGTCCTGCGTGGATCGCTCTCGGCGGCGAAGTGGTGGTGGATTACCAGCTGCGGCTCGAGCGGGAGTTTGGCGCCCGGCGGGTCGTGGTCCTGGGCTCTTCGAACGACGTGATGGGCTACATCCCGTCCCGGCGGGTACAGCGCGAAGGTGGATATGAAGCCGGTGACAGCCTGGTGTACTTCAGCCAGCCGGGCTGGTTCACGGAGGAGGTCGAGGATCTGGTGCTGGGATGTGCCCGGCGCTTGTTGTCAGCCGTGGGTCTCCCGGCCACTCCCCGGAGTCAATCTTCCGCTCCCCTCGAATGAGCAGCTTCCGCTCGCGGCGCCATGATTGCTCCATTCCATGTGGAGGCCGCCGTGCGAATATTCATCCTGCTCGCAATCTCCCTGGCGCCTGTCTTGCAAGCCGAATTACCGCCGCTGCGCCATCCTTATGTACAACACTGGAAAAAGAGCGCTTTCGGCAAGTCGCACGCAGCCGGCGTCGCCGCTCGAGCCGCCGTCCGACAGCTTCGGAAGAGCCCTGAGAAATGGGGCGGTGGAGCGGCTGGATTCGGCAAGCGCCTCGGCGCCGGTTTCGCGACTCACGCGGTGAAAACGACTGCCGAGCACCTGATCGCCGCTCCTCTGCACGAAGATTTGCAATATCACCGCTCGGAGAAGGCCGGCGTAGGGCCGCGCCTGAAACACGCGCTGGCAAGCACGGTCGTGACCCGCAACCTGAAAACCGGAAAACGCAAGCCGGCCGCGGGACGAATCGGCGGCCATGCCGCCGCGGGCGCCGTATCCCAAGCCCTCCTCGTCGGCGCCGGTGGGGCGACTACCGCTGGTTTGGGTCTGGCGGCTGAAGCCGGCGCGAACGTTGCGCGGGAGTTTTGGCCGCGAAAATAAAGCAGGTGAGACCGCACGCACTCTCGAGTCCTGCCGTTTTCAGGCGGATGTTACACTTTCCCCTATGAACACAGGCGTTCTCCCGCTCTGCTGCCTGGCGTTGCCTCTGCTTCTTCACGCGCAGCCCCAGACGAAGGTGTTCTTCCAAAGAGGCGTCAATTTCACCGCCGAGGGCCCCGCCGGATACCGGCCCGAGACCACCGTTTCCATCCTGGATAAGCTCAAAACGGACGGCGTCAACGCCATCGCCCTGGTTCCCTACGGATTCTGCAGCCGTACTTCTCCCGACATCCGCTTCGGCGGCGGATGGGAAAGAGCGGAGATGATCGAAGCCATCACCGGCCTGGCGCATCAGCGAGGTATCAAGGTGATGCTCAAACCCCAGCTCTGGGGCCGCGGCACATTCCCCGGCGACATCCACTTCGACCGTCCGGAGGACCGCGCAGCCTGGTTCGAGAACTATCGCAAGTTCCTGGAATTTTACGCGGGCCTGGCCGCCAGAATGCGCGCCGATATCTTCTGCGTCGGCGTGGAATTCGTCCAGATGTCGCGCTACGAAGCCGAGTGGCGGAAACTGATCGGCCGGGCCAGAGAGCTGTATAAGGGCCCGCTGGTCTATGGCGCGACTCAGGGCCCGGAGTTCGAGAGCATCCGCTTCTGGGACGCGCTCGACTATATTGGACTGAACAATTATTACCCGCTGCCCGACGATCTCTCCACCGGGGCGGTGGTGAAGAAAGTGGAAATCGTCCAACAGAAGTTCCGCAAGCCGGTGATCTTCCCTGAAGCAGGCTTTCCGAGCCTCAAGGATCCGCACCGGGAACCGTGGAGCGAAGCGCCGCGCGCGCTATCGGTCGCCGACCAGGCCCGCTGCTACGAGGCGGTGCTGCGCGCTTTTTACAAGAAGCCTTGGTTTCAGGGTGTCTACTGGTGGAAGGTCGGCACCAATGGAAGGGGCGGCCCGCAGGACGGCTCCCACACGCCCTGGGGGAAGCCGGCGATGGATGTGGTCGCGCGCTGGTACAAGACCGGCGGGCGCTAGCCCGGCCCCCTGCCGATGAGCTGAAAACTTTCCGGAAAACGCTTAAGTCATTAGGAGCGTGAGATCATGGAAAAACTCTGGACCCGTTACAACAATCTGTGGTGCGACTGGATGCACATGGGAGCGATGTGGCCGATCCACGGCGGCTATCGCTGCCGCCAGTGCCTCCGCGTCCGGCAGGTGCCCTGGGCCAATACAGGCGCCGAAGCGATGGAACTGGCGTCCGCCGAGTGATCCGCCGGTCGAGTCCGGAAGCGGCGAGCATCGGGCTATACTTTTGAAATGCGCCCTTTTTCTGGAATCGCAGCAGTGTGTCTGTTCGCGCTGCCCGCGTGCTCCAGCCGGACTGCCGATCAGAAGGGGCTGAAATCCACCCCTCCAGCGGCCGCCTATTCCCCTAACGGATGGTCGGACGCCGAGCGCGCAGAATATTATCATCTCTCCGAGGGCAGCGAGCTGTTGCCTTATGCTGTTTTGGCAAATGTCATCAGTACCAAGACCGGCAAGCCCTTTCTCGAAGGCATGGCGCGGTTCGGATTCCTCCCGGATAGCGTGGGGCCGTCCAACCCGCACGGCATGCCGGTCGGACTCACGGCGGCTCCGTCCCGTAGCTCCCTCAATCAAGGGCTCGAGATGGTCGGCTTCAATTGCGCCGCCTGCCACACCGGCCAGCTCACTTATCGAGGTAGTGTTCTCCGCATTGACGGCGCTCCGGCGCTAATCAACCTTCAGGGCTACCAGATCGAGTTCCGCGACTCGCTCGA
Organism: Bryobacteraceae bacterium; assembly: GCA_035495815.1. Taxonomy (GTDB): domain Bacteria; phylum Acidobacteriota; class Terriglobia; order Bryobacterales; family Bryobacteraceae; genus DATJFH01. Next base: position 50,019 of record DATJFH010000217.1, on the reverse strand, counting down.
CGCCACACTCAAGGATCCGAAAAAGCTGTTCACGCTGCTGGTCGCGATGAGCAGGCAGCAAAAGGCCCCACCGCCGGAGAATATCGACCAGTATGCAGGCGATCCCTCGCTCGTATCCGCCGGCGACACGCCCGCGCGTTCGACAGCCGATCCCAACTTCCATTCCCTTCCGTCAAAGACCGCCGACGCGCCGGCGCCTGCCCGCAAGAGTCCCGGATTCGCCCAGCGGTTGAGAGATAATCTCACAATTCTTAAAGCGCGCCTCGCCTATCTCAACCATGGCAAGCTGATCCTGGACGGCACCGAGCCGGGTCCCGGCCGTGTGGACGCGTTCGGCGCAGCTCGCAATTTCCTGTTCCCGAAGCAGGCGATGAAAATGCAGTCCCCTGTGAGCTTCCCTTTCATCTGGGGCGTGCCCGATCCGGCGGCGCAGCCGGACGGCCAGATCACCTGGATTCATTACGACGGCAATACCAATTCGATACTGGAGCGGAACATCGGACAGGCGCTGGGCATGGGAGCGGTTTACGATCCGAGGACCTTCGAGTCCACGCTTCGGATCGCGAATCTGCACCGGCTTGAAGCCCTCACGCGCAAACTGTCGCCGCCCAAATGGCCGGCCGCGCTGCTGGGTCCGATCGATCAGGCCAAAGCGGCCGGCGGCGAAAAAGTATTCAACGCGAAGTGTCAGGGCTGCCACCAGGACAGTCTCATCCCTCTGATGGAGATCGGCGTCGACCCGAATCGCGCCAACAGCTTCGGCCAGAATGTCGGCGCAGTCTCGTTCCCGGATGGCATCGCCCCGCTGCTCGCGGGGTTGAAGAAGCGCGCCTTCGAGGACGACGGCATTTCTGAACCCCAGCGGGCCGCCATGGACGCGAAGAAGGTGGTATGGCGGTCGACCGGGAAGTACAAGGCCCGCCGCCTGCAGGGGGTATGGGCCACGGCTCCCTACCTGCACAACGGCTCGGTGCCCACGCTCTACCATTTGCTGCATCCCGAACAGCGCCCCTCCCAGTTCAACGTGGGAAACCGCGAGTACGATCCGCAAAGAGTCGGCTACCGTAGCGATCTGCCCGGGTGGCTTTTCAACAGCACACAGCCTGGGAACAGCAATATCGGCCATAGCGGCGACCGGTTCGGCACGAATCTGCCGGAGGAACAGAAGGCGCAGCTGCTCGAATACCTGAAGACGCTATAGCCCGGATAAATCATGAACACAATCCTCCTTGGGATAGTCCTGATCGCCGGTTCGCCGCTTATGCGCGCGCAAAGCGGCGAAATACGCGCGATGCTGCAGAACTCGGCGGCTGCCTGGAATCGCGGCGATCTGGCGGCGTTCTCCTCGGACTACGAGGATTCGCCCGAGACCACCTTCATCGGCAAGGACGTGGTGCACGGCGGAACCGCGGCGATTCTCGACCGCTACCGCCGGCGCTATCCCACGCGCGAGGCTATGGGAACGCTCTCCTTCTCGGAGATCGAAGTCAGGCCGCTGGCTCCAGGGCTGGTGCTCGCAGCCGGCAAATATGATTTGAAGCGTACAGCCGCGGGCGGCGGCGACGCGTCCGGCAGGTTCACGCTTGTCATTCGCAAGACGGGCGTGGGTTGGAGGATCATTCACGATCACTCCTCCTGAAGCCATCGGCAAAGGCGCGGCAAACCACCCATGGGTTTGCGCGAGATGACGCAAATATCAAACCAAAGCCAATCTATGAGATTGAATCTACTGATCTTCCTCTGGCCCCATACCTGCTCCGCAGAATCCGCGAGGAATGATGCGGCTCTGATCGATTCAAGTCCCCTTGTTCTATGACGCCAACGTGGAGTTCCCCGATGCTTTCACGGCGGCAGGATTTGGCTCGCCCGCTCCCTTCCGACCTACCGGTCGTTAAACGTCCGGTCCTCCTCGAACCGCCGCCGAAGAAGCACGGCGGGAAAAGGTTCTGGTGGCTGATAACGGCGGCTGCGATTCTGTTGGGTATTCTGGCCTACCGGCAACCGGGCGACCTGGCGCCCACCCCAGCGGTACGAACGGCGCAGGTGCGCAGGGGCGCCATCGGCCGCGTGATCCGGATTCCGGGTGTAACATCCGCTTTGTCATCCAAGGTCATCGTCGCTCCTCAGATGCGAGGCCATCGGGGCAATGGGCAGGACGCCAGCCTGGCGCTGCTTGAAATCGCGCCCGCCGGGACGCGTGTCCGGAAAGGGGAGATCGTGGCGCGATTCGACCCGCTCTACATGCGTAACCGGCTTATCGATTCAGACGCGCTGGTGGCGCAGGGCGAGTCCCGGCTGCGGACCTTGCGGGCGCTGCTCGATGTGAAGCGAATGCGTTACGAGCAGATGATCCTGCGAGCCCGGGGCGACCGGGATAAGGCTGCGCTGGACCTGGAAAAGATAGCCGTCTTTTCCGAAATCCAGGCTGAACGGTACCGTCTGCTGCATCAGGAGGCCGCCGCCAGGCACCAGGAACTCCTGAAAGAAGCCGTTTTCGTGGACCTGTCCGAACTGGCGTCCATCCGGCGTTCGGAGATCGGAGTGGAGTTGAGCCGTATGAACCGGGAGCGGGAGCAGGCCAACCTCGAAAAGATGACCGTCACCGCGCCGGTGGACGGCATGGTCTTGCTGCAGTCGGTTACCAGGGGTACCACCACGCGCCAGATTGAACAGGGCGACATCATCGGATCCGGCCAACCCTACCTGAAAATCATGGACTCGAATTCGATGGTGATCGACGCAGCGCTGAACCAGGTGGATATTCAGTCCGTACACAAAGGGCAGACCGCGCTGATTCGATTTGACGCCTATCCGGAACTGCTTCTGGCGGCCCGGGTCGAAACCGTGGGCGCGCTGACGACATCCAGCCGATGGCGTGGAAAGTACGTCAGGGCCGTTCCGGTGCGTCTCAAGCTCGAACAGCAGGACACTCGCATCATGCCGGAAATGACCGTCAGCGCCGACGTCAATGTGGAAAGCGAAGTGGACGCCACCATCGTACCCCGGGAATGCGTCTTCGGCGGGAGCAGCCGGCAATACGCTCTGGTGAAAGCCGGTGAAGACTGGGAGCGCCGGGACCTGGAAACCGGAGCGGCCGACAACATCCACGTCTCCATCCGTTCCGGACTCTCGCCCGGTGAGACTGTGGCCGCCGAGCCGCCGCAGTAGACAACGTGCGGATGGCCGAAGGCTGACGAACCGCTTGCAGGCCTGTGACATAATCATCCGAGCAGGAATTAGTTCGGGAGGTCTGCGAAAATGTCCGCTGCCCGGTTTCCGCGCGCCACCTTCTCATGCGTCGTCTTCCTTTGTTTTGCCGCGCGCTCGGATGCGCAGAATCTGTATGGAACGTTGACGGGCAACGTCACCGATTCCACGGCCGCAGCCATCCCCGGCGCCAAGGTAGAAGCGCTCAATACGGAAACCGGCTTCTCCCGCGCAGTCTCCTCGGATGAGCGAGGCGTCTATATATTCAGCGATCTTCAAACCGGCGCATACAAGATCACCATCCGGAGCGGAGCATTCACCCCTTTCATCCGCACCGGGATTCCCGTGGTGGCGGGAAACGTGCGACGGCTGGACGCTGTCCTGCAGGTAGCCCAGATCACGGAGAGCGTGGTCGTCGACGCCGCCGCCATAGTCTTGCAGACCGACCGAGGCGACGTCAACGCGCAGATCAGCAAGGAGGAGATTTCCGATCTCCCGATCGACGGTGGACGGAATTATCAGAGCCTGTACAAGCTTCTGCCAGGCTTCACGCCGCCCGAAGAGCTTCACTCGGACGCGGGGAACCCGCAGCGCGCCATGGGAACCAACGTCAACGGCGCGTCCTATTCCAATAACAACACCCGCATCGACGGCGCGACTGTGAGCTACCCCTGGCTGCCCCACATCGTGGCCTACGTCCCCCCGGCCGACGCCATTCAGACGGTCAACGTCGTCACCAACAGCTTCGACGCCGAACAGGGAATGGCCGGAGGCGCGGCCATGAACGTGACCATCAAGTCCGGTACGAATCAATTCCACGGCTCGGCCTGGGAATATCACACCAACAGCGCCCTCAAGGCCCGCAATTACTTCTACTGCCTGTATAGCTGCCCCGGCGGTGATCCCAATCGCCCGGCCAAGAACATCCAGAATCAGCCGGGCGCCACCCTGGGCGGTCCGATAAAGAAGAACAAGCTGTTCTTCTTCGCCAGTTGGGAGACCACCAAGCGCCGCGTGAACGCGTCCGGACTGCAATCGATTCCCACCGAGCCGCTCAAACGGGGCGATTTTTCTCCTTACAACGCCAACATCTACGATCCACAGACGGGAAATCCTGACGGCTCCGGCCGCACGCTCTTCCCTGATAAGCTGATTCCGGCAACCCGCATCGATCCCGCTGCGGCCACCATGGCGGGCCTGCTGCCCGACTCGGAAACCAGCGGCGTCTCGAGCAACTATTTCGCCACCGGCGGTTACAAATTCAATCGCTATAATGCGGACTTCAAGGTCAACTACAACCCGTCCTCGAAGACCACGCTGTTCGCCCGCTACGGCTTTTCGCCCAGCGATATTTACGATCCTCCCATGTTCGGCAAGGCCGGGGGCGGCGCGCTGAACGGCGGCCAGCCCGGACACGCGCTGGGGTTGATTCAGAACGCGTCGGCCGGCGGAACCTACATGGTGAGCCCGTCCATCCTGGTGGACGCCAACATGGGCTTCACGCGGCTGCGCCTGTCCGGCGAAAACGACGACCTCGGGCAGAACTTCGGCCTCGACGTGCTGAAAATTCCGGGCACGAACGGCTCTTATCGTCTGCAGGGCGGAATCCCGCGATTCACGGTCAGCAACTTCACCGGCTTCGGAAATACGAACGTCTCGAATCCCTTCCTTTTCCGCGACAACCAGTACACCGGCCTCACCAGCCTGAGCTGGATGAAGGGCGCCCACTCCATCCGCTTCGGGGCCGAATACACGTACTACACCATCAACCACTTTCAGCCCCAGCTCAAGTACGGTCCGCGCGGGGGATTCAACTTCACCGGCGGCAACACCACATTGCGCGGCGCGACTCCCAGCACCTACAACAACTGGGCGGACTTCCTTCTCGGCCTGCCCGCCGACATGGGTAAAGACATTCAGTACGTCAACCCTTCGGCTGTGCGCATGCCGTCCTACGGCGTGTACATCCGCGACCAGTGGCAGATGAACCGCAAGCTCACCGTGAGCTACGGCACGCGCTGGGAATACTACCCGTTCGCCACGCGCGAGCACCGCGGCGGCGAGCGCTACGATCCGGTTCTCGACAAGGTGCTGATCGGCGGCGTCGGCGGCGTCCCCACGTCCACCGGGGTGGACGTAGGCCACGGGCAGTTCGCTCCCCGGCTCGGCATCGCGTACCGCGTATCGAACAAGACCGTCCTGCGCGGAGGTTTCGGCATCACCATCGATCCGAACTCGTTCCGCCACCTGCGCGACGCGTACCCGGCGGTGATCTCGCTCCAGATCACCCAGCCCGACACCTATCATGCCGCTGGAACGCTGCGCGCAGGCCTGCCCCCGGTGGTGGGTCCGGATCTCAGCCAGGCCACCCTGCCGCTGCCGAAGGACGTCGGCGACACGACGTTTCCCCGGAAGTACGATCGCGGCTATATCAAATCCTTCAACGTGACCTTGCAGCGCGAGCTTCCCTGGGGTTTCGTCGGGCAGGTCGCCTATGTCGGCTCGCGCGCCATTCGCCAGACAGCGCTGATCAATATCAACGCGTCGGATTCGGCGGGAACCGGTCAGGCGGGCCGGCTGCTCTTCAAACAGTACGGGCGGACGGCGGACATCAAGATGATGCTCCCGTTCGAGCCGGCGACCTACGATTCGATGCAGAGCCGGCTGACCCGGCGCATGGGAAAGGGGACGATGGGTGTTTCGTTCACATTCTCGAAGTCGGTCAATTACGCGGACAACAGCGATTCCGGGCCGAGTTGGAACGGCCCCTCGATGTATTACCGCAACAAAGCGCAGGCCGGCTTCAACCGTCCCAAGACTTTGACGATCCATTTTGTGCAGCCGGTCCCGCTCGGACGCGGACACCGCTTCGCGAACACCGGCGTTCTGGCGAAGATCACCGGCGGATGGCAAGTCAATGGGATCTTCAGCGCCCTGCAGGGCAGGCCATTCACGGTAGCCTCTTCGGCGACCACGGTCAACACCGTCGGCAATGCGCAGACCGCCGACCAGGTAAAAGAATTCGTCGAATTTTATGGAAACATCGGACGGGGCGAACGCTACTTCGATCCCAACGCCTTCGTACCCCCCTCCGGTGTGCGCTTCGGAACCGCGGGCCGGAACATTCTGTTCGGGCCTGGCTCGCGGAATTTGGATGGCAGCCTTTTCCGCTCCATCAGGGTGAAGGAAAAGGTCAACCTGCAGTTCCGCTGGGAAGTCTTCAACGTCACCAACACGCCGGTATTCGGCCAGCCGGGCGCGACGGCCTCCTCGGCCACGCGGAATGCGGACGGCACGGTCCGGTCCACCGGAGGCTTCACCGAAATTACGTCCGCGTCAGCAACGGAACGGCGAGTCCGCTTCGCGCTGAAAATCCTGTTCTGAAAGCGTGCGGTGACTTACACATGCTCGCGGCTAGCGGCCGGCCCGCGTCACTCACTGGCTGGCGGGCTGAATGGCGATCTCCCCCTTTCCCCATACTGTCTGGCGGCCTACGCCTGTCCATTGCGCCGCCTTCAAGTACGGCATGAACTCCCCCAACTCCCCCACATACTCCGCCTCTCCGACAAATCCTCCGATCGAGTGCGACTGGCCGGTCCGGCTGCTCCGCCGCTCCACTTCCACGCGGCCGATCTCGCAACGCGTCATTCTGACGCGCGCCGCCCGCTCGCCGAAGGCCCGAAAGTCCAGATCCAGCGGACCCTCGTCATAACATGCCCGCAGCGTGCTCAGCCGGTCCCGGATGCGGCCCGCCAGAACGTGAAATTCCGGGCGTGAGGACACCTCCTGTGCGCTCTTCAGTTCGGTCGGTGTCACAAACCGTACCTTTACCCGGGCCACCGGCTCTTCCGCCGTCAGCCGGATCTCCATCGGCGCCGGACCGTCCTGAAGCAGGAACCGCTGCCCATCGAAGACCTGCGAGACCGGCTCCTCCCGTTCCCCCAGGCGCCATACTCCGGTCAGATCCGCCCGTCCGCGGCCCGGACCCAGCCCTTCCCGCGCCACTTGCGCGAAAGTCAGCACCAGGTACGCCACCGCCGGGCTCCGCATGTCGAACAGGTTCAGATCGAAGCTGAAGGTCGTCCCCGCGCTTACCGTGCGTCCGTCCAGGCGGGAGGCCCGGAACACGAATGGACGCGGCCAGTTCACCAGCCCGCTCGGACCGCCGTCGAGCGCCGAGGGCTCGAACATCCTGGCGTACGGGCAGGCTTCGCGCGCGTCGCATTCCCGCGCTCCCGGACACTCCGGCGCGCACGCCATCTTGCGGAAGATCGTCCCGAACGCGCCCCGAAGCAGATTGGAAGACTTACCCGGCGGAAAGAAAATCGTATCCCGGGCCGCAAACCCGAATCGCAACGGATATAACCGGAAATTCAAGCTCTCATTCTATCGGAGCGGCAACCCCGGAAAGTCAAGCCAGACTTTCCAGCCCGGACGATGCCGTCTTGGTGACGGCGCATCCAATAGCGGAGCCGGTTGCGCCCCATCCCGCCCGGGCTGCGAGACAACCGATTACCCCTTACGCTTGTTTTTGGTCCAGCCGTTGTGGTAGCCTCACCCTCTGGATTAATAAGTCTCAACTGGAGTCTTGATGCTATTAGCCCCCATCGTCTGGATTCTCACGATCGCCATCGTCATCGGCTTCGGCGGAAAATTCTGGTGGTTCCCGCCTCCCATCTCGGCGCATGGCGAAGCTTACGATCAGCAGTTTTCCATTACTCTTATGGTGACCGGCGTCATTTTTTTTGTGGCGCAAATGGCGCTGGGCTGGGCCATCTACCGCTATCGGTCGAACGGACAGCGTGTCGAGTATTCACACGGAAACAATAAGCTGGAAGCGCTTTGGACGAGCGCGGCGGCGGTGCTGTTCGTGGGACTGGTTCTGATGGGAACCCGGATCTGGGCCGGAGTTCACTTCGAACAGCCCGCTGCCGACGCCGTTGAGGTGCAAGTCCTGGCTAAACAGTTCGCCTGGTCTTTCCGCTACGCCGGGCCGGACGGCAAATACGGCAAGACGGATATCAAGCTCATCAATGACGCCAACGGCAATCCCTTCGGCATCGATGAGAAGGATCCTGACGGCAAGGACGATATCGTGAATGCCGCCCTCAAAGTTCCGGTCGGCAAGCCCGTTCGCCTCGTGCTTCGCTCCCGTGACGTGATTCATAATTTTTTCGTACGGGAGCTTCGCCTCAAGCAGGACCTGGTGCCCGGCATGGAAATTCCGTTCCATTTCCAGGCGGACAAAATCGGAACCTATGAGATCCCCTGTTCGGAACTCTGCGGTCTTGGCCACAGCCAGATGCGCAGCACCATGCAGGTGATGTCAGCCGAGGATTTCGAGAAGTGGAAGAAGGACCAGCTCGCTCAGAAGTAGGAGCATCTTAAAGCATATGTCATCATCCGCAGCACATGCGGCGCATCAGGCGCCCACCGGTTTTATCCGAAAATACGTCTTCAGCCTCGACCACAAGGTGATCGGGATCCAGTATTACTTTCTGGCCCTGTTCTCCGTGTTCCTGGGAATGTTTCTCTCCCTGCTGATGCGGTTCCACATGGTGTTTCCGGACGCCAAAGTGGCGCTGTTCGAGAAGCTCTGGCCGACCGGGGCCGCCGGCGGCGTGATGACGCCGGAGCTCTACCTCTCGCTCATGACCATGCACGGCACCATCATGGTGTTCTTCGTGCTCACTACCGCTCCGCAAAGCGGGTTCGGCAATTACTTCCTGCCCATCCAGATCGGCGCGGAGGACATGGCGTTTCCCGTCCTCAACATGCTTTCGTTCTGGACTACCCTGGTGGCCCTCATCGTCATGGTGATGGCGTTCTTCGTCGAGGGCGGCGCGCCGCTGGGCGGCTGGACCGCGTATCCGCCGCTGAGCGGGTTGGGCGCGGTGACCGGCCCCGGCCAGGGAATGGGTCAGACACTCTGGGTGGTCAGCGTGGCAATCTTCTGCGGGGCTTCGCTGATGGGCGCGATCAACTTCATCGCCACCACCATCGATCTCCGCGCAAAAGGGATGTCCCTCATGCGCCTGCCGCTGACCTGCTGGACTTGGCTCGTCACGGCAATTCTCGGACTGTTGGGATTTGCGGTGCTCCTAGCCGCCGGCATCCTCCTGCTGCTCGACCGCAGCGCGGGCACCAGCTTTTTCATTCCCGCCGGACTCGTGGTGAATGATCAGATCCAGAATCACAAGGGCGGTTCGCCGCTGCTGTGGCAGCACCTGTTCTGGTTCTTCGGGCACCCGGAAGTCTACATCGCGATTCTGCCCGGCATGGGCGTAACCTCGCAGTTGCTCTCCGTGTTCGCGCGGAAGCCGATCTTTGGCTATCGAGCCATGGTCTACGCGATCCTTTCGATCGGGTTCCTGGGTTTCGTCGTCTGGGGCCACCACATGTTCATGAGCGGAATGAGCCCGTATTCAGCCATGGCGTTCTCAGTGCTCACGATGACAATCGGCGTTCCCTCCGCCATCAAGACCTTCAACTGGATCGGAACATTGTGGGGCGGTCAGATCCGCTTCACCACCGCCATGCTCTTCGCCCTCGGATTTGTGTCCCTGTTCGTTTCGGGCGGCATCAGCGGCATCTTCCTCGGACAGCCCGCGCTCGACCTTTACTTTCACGACACTTATTTCGTAGTCGGACACTTTCACATGATCATGGGCGTGGCCGCGATCTTCGGCATGTTCGCCGGGACGTTTTACTGGTTTCCCAAAATGTTCGGCCGGATGATGCACGAGGGAATGGGTAAGCTGCATTTCTATCTGACGTTTATCGGAGTGTACGCAATCTTCACTCCCATGCACATGTTAGGAATCGCCGGCAACCCACGCCGCTACGCCGATTTCAAAGAGTTCGAGTTCATGGGCCAGCTGATGCCGGTCCACACGTTCATGACCTACGCCGCGTTCTTCACGGCGGCGGTACAGCTTATCTTCGTGATCAACCTCTTCTGGAGCCTCAAAAAGGGCGCAAAGGCCACCGCCAATCCCTGGGAAGCGACCACCCTCGAATGGAGCATCCCGTCGCCGCCCCCGTTCGACAATTTCGCCGGCGTGCACCCGGTCGTGCATCACGGCCCGTACGAGTACAGCGTTCCCGGCGCCCCAAAAGATTTCGTCATGCAGACCGACCCGCCGCTGGCGAGTCCGGTGAAACACTGATGGGGGATTGCTCGAGTCCCTACCGTCCGGGTAGCTAAGATAAAAGCATGGCAAGTTCAGTAACAACCGATATCTGGAAGGGCGGCGGCGACCCGCCCGGTGGCGGCGATTTCGGCGGCGGATCGGGTGGCGGCCGCGGGGCTTCACGACGCGCATCCCTGACCGGCCTGATGGTCCTGCTTGCGGCGGTCGTCATGTTCTTCGCCGCCCTGACCAGCGCGTTTATCGTCCGGCGCGGACTCTCCAACGATTGGGAGCATACCGCGCTCCCGCGAATCGTCTTCCTGAGCACCGTTGTCCTGCTGGCGTCCAGCATGGTTCTCGAGATGGCTCGAACCGCTCTGAAAGCCGGCTATCGCGAACGCTTCAACCGCTTATGGACCGTGGGCTCAGCCTTGGGAGTTCTTTTCCTGGCAGGCCAGTATGCCGCATGGCTGCAGCTTAGGGCTCAGGGAATCTACCTGTCCACGAATCCCAGCAGCTCTTTCTTTTATGTTCTGACGGCAGCCCACGCCGTCCACCTTATCGGAGGCGTGGTGGCGCTGCTTTACGTAAGCATTCAGGCCCTGCGCCTTCGGCTCGGACCAGGCAAGCGGACCGCCATCGACGTGACGGCGATGTACTGGCATTTCCTGGACGGGCTGTGGATTTATCTTTTGATCTTATTTCTGGTTTGGGGGTAAACGACATTGACGCCTGATGTAAATGTGGCTGTGACGGACTCGATCTGGAACGGCGGCGGATCACCTTACGCCGTGAATTCGAAGAAGTTCGGGATGTGGCTGTTCATCATCTCGGACGCCCTGACTTTCTCGGCGCTGCTGATGGCGTACACTTATCTGCGCCTGTCCACGCCGAACTGGCCGATGCCGTTCCATTTTTCCCCCAGCATCATCTTTTCCAGCATCATGACCTTCTGCCTGCTCTCGAGCAGCCTGACCATGGTGATGGCCGTCCACGCCATGCACCATGGAAACCGCAAGAGCACGGTGGGATGGATCCTGGCCACCATCGTGGGAGGTGTCGCATTCGTGGTCCTGCACGCGACCGAGTGGATGAACCTCATCCAACACGAGCATATGACGCCCTTCTCGAACGAGTGGGACGTGCCCCTGTTCGGCGCCACCTTTTTCGGAATCACGGGCTTGCACATGACCCACGTCATCATCGGGGTCATCTACCTGACAATCATCACGATTGCCGTGGCCCGCGGCAAATTCAAGTACGAAGACGTGGAAGTAGCCGGGTTGTACTGGCACTTCGTCGACCTGGTCTGGATGTTCGTGTTCCCGCTGGTCTATCTGATGTCCGCCAAGATTTGAGGAAATATCCATGAGCGCACACGCCACTACTCAAACCGAGGAAGCCGAGCACGGGACGATCAAGTCGTTCGCGGTGGTCTGGATTCTGCTGCTGGTTTTCACTGCCATCGAAGTTTTTCTGGCATACGAACAGATCCAGCCGGTGATCATGCTGGTCGCCTTAGTCGGCCTGTCGGTGATCAAGGCAGCCATGATCATCGCCTATTTCATGCATCTGAAATTCGAGCGGTTCAGCCTGTTCCTGACGCTGTTTCCGATGCTGATTTTCTGCATTCTGATGATGCTGGTGTTCATGCCCGATTCCATGCGCGCCATGCTCATGCGGACGCAATGAAGCGGCTAATCACACTGCTGACGTTGGCCGTCTCCCTGGCGAACGCGCAGTGTGTGATGTGTTTCCGCACAGCCGCCGCCCAGCAGGCCGAACGGGCGCGCGTGTTGAACGCGGGAATCGGCATCATGCTCTTTCCGCCGGTGCTGATTCTGGCTGGTTTCCTGTACCTCGCCTATCGCAGGCGATCCACTTACGCTAGTCACGACGAGGAGGCCGCTCCCGCGCCGCCCGTGCTAAAATCCCAGGTGTGACGCCCTTCATTCCCTGGTTGTTATTACTCTCAGCCCTGTGTTTGGCGCAGCAGGGCGCTGAAAAGAAAGAAACTCCCCCGCCTCCACCGGAAAAAAAAGAGGGCTCTGAACCGCTGTTCAAGAAAAAACTTGGCTACCGGTCTTCCAAAACCTCCAAGGAGTCCACGACGCTGGGCTTTAACGGAATCGACCCGGCGGGCAAGGTGGATCAGAAGATGATGGCCACGAGTCCTCAAACGAAGGACCAGGATACTGTGAAGCTAATGTCTGCGAACCGCCCCACCGCCGCTGACTTGAAGGCATTTATCCAGGAAGGAGGCTTGAACTCGAAATGACGCGAGCCACCGCAATTCTGCTGCTGGCCGGTTCCGGCGGATATCTGCTGCAAGCCCAATTCGGCGGTTTGATCAATAAAGCCAAGGAGAGAGTAGAAGGGACTAAGCAGAAGGCCAAGCCGGTCACCGACCGCGCCGAGCGGGCAGTCGATAACTTCACGCCGTGGTCACCAACTGAAGAGCAGGAGATCGGCGAAGCTACCGCAGCCAAGATGATCGCCATGTTTGGGGTCATCGACGCGCCCAAACTGGTGCGCTATGTGAACCTGGTCGGCCAAAGCGTGGCGCAGTACTCTTCCCGGCAGCTCCCTTACCGGTTCGGAATTCTCGACTCCGAGATCGTGGGCGCCTACGGGCTGCCCGGTGGCTTCATCTTCATCACCAGGACGGCGCTCGAGGGAATGGAGAATGAAGCGCAGCTCGCCGGCGTTTTAGGTCACGAGATCGTCCACGTGTCCGAGAGGCACCTCGAATCGCAGATCCGGTCGAAGAAGAACTCGGCTTGGGCGATTGAGGAGGCCAAATCGAAAACCCTGCCGGCTGCCGAGTACCTCCGCAAAAAGGCCGACGCGTTCGTGTTCGATCTGTTCAATTCAAGCCTTAGCCAGGATAAGGAAGACGGCGCCGACGAGCGCGGCACTCTGATGGCGGCGCAGGCGGGGTACGCTGCCAGCGGACTGCTCGATTTCCTGAAAACGCTATCGGTGGCCAGTTCCAAGCCGGAAAACCGTCGCGCGTTCGGTCAACTGTTGAGCACGCATCCTTCCTTCGAGGCTCGGATCGGACGCCTCACTCCGATCGCCGCCAGAAGCTCTAAGAACGGTAAGACTCTGGAAGCCCGCTTCCGAAGCACTGTAAAATAGCTTCTTGTACAGTCCCCAGACTCGCAAGCGTTTACGACGCGGACTCGCCCTACTTACGGCGGCGATGATTGCGCTGTTCTGCGGGCTTGTCCGATTCGGCAAACTCGATTGGCTGGAGAATCGGTCGTCGGACTGGCGAACGGTGGCTACGCTGAATCCCGCCAAGGCGGACCACGATATTGTCATTATCGATATCGACAATGCCAGCTTCCGCGAGATCACCGAGACGCTTGACCAGCGCTGGCCCTGGACGCGGGCTCTGTGGACCGAGGTAATCAAATACGTCGCGCCCGCGAAACCGAAGCTGATTCTGTTCGATATTTTGTTCAGCGGTCCGGAACCGAACGCCGATCCCGGTTTTGCCTCGGCTATGCGCGCCGCTGGAAACGTGATCCTCCCTTTCGCCTTCACGCACCAAGAAGTTATAACGGAATTGAAAACCTCGCCACCGGATCAGGCGCGGATCTCTTTGTCAACCCCGAATCCCACCCCGGAATTGAAGGGCTCCGAGTGGATCCTGAATCTGCCCAACCCGCTCTTTACCTCTGCCATGGCAAGTTCGGGCAGCAATGCCGGAAACGCTGATCCGGACGGTGTGACACGACGGCTCCCGCTGGTTCTTCGCTACGAAGGGCGCGATTGGGCGACACATTGGCTTGCGTCGGCATTAATGCTAAAGGGGGCAGGCGCAGCCGGTTTCAAAGATGGAGCCTTTCAAGCAGGGTCCATCCACCTGCCGGTAGATGCAAGTGGGAACTATGTCGTCCGCTGGTGGGGCACGTCGGTGACTGCATACAAGCGAATCCCCTTAGCCGAGATCGTATGCTCGATGCACCCAGAGAACTGCGAAGACAGCGTGGCGCGGCATGCACCGTCGGAATTCAAAGGGAAAATCGTTTTCATCGGGGCGAGCGCCGGAGGAAGCTACGAGGTCCGGCCCACGCCCGTGTCGGAGACCGCTCCGGGCATGTTCGTCCTGGCCACCGCGCTCGACAATCTGCTGCACAACGACGCGATCTACCGCACGCCGGAGTGGCTCACCATCTTTCTGATCGTGCTGCTGGCGTCGCTTCCGGCCTGGTCGGTAGCGACCTCGCGTTCGCTGACGTTACCGATGGCAGTGACCTTCGGCGCCCTGGCAAGCTACGGCGGCACCTGCTTCCTGTTCTACTCCCACGGGACCTGGATTCCGATGTCCGCTCCGATGCTGGCGGCCGCAGTATCGTTCAGCGGCAACACCGCCTACCGGTACCTGACCGTCGATCGCGAGCTCTCCCGCACACGCGGCACACTCGAGCGCTACGTTTCCCCGCAGCTGGTCCGCTACGTAATGGACAACCTGGAATCCTTTCGCTTCGACGGACAGAAGCGCAAGCTGACCGTGCTCTTTTCCGACGTACGCAGCTTCACCACGCTGACCGAGAAATCGGATCCGGTGCGGCTGCTCAAGCAGCTCAACGAGTACCTGGAGGCGATGACCGACATCATCTTCCGTTACGACGGCATCGTCGACAAGTTCATCGGCGACGGCATCATGGCGCACTGGGGCGCATTCACGCCCGACCGTCCGAATGCGCTGCTGGCCGCAAGGGCTGCCTTAGAAATGCTGGACAAGCTTGCTGAGCTGAACCGGCGATGGGAAGCGACCGGATTCCCCGCCCTCGATATCGGCGTCGGGCTGAACACGGGTGAGGTAATCTTCGGCAACGTCGGCGCTGCCAAGAAGTTGGACTTCACAGCTATCGGGGACGGTGTCAACCTGGCGGCGCGCCTCGAGAGCGAGAACAAAGTGTTCAAGACTCACATCATTATCAGCGAGTCGACGCTGGAGGAGCTGGGCGAGGCGGCGCAGGTGAACCCGCTCGGCTCGGTCGTCGTGAAAGGCAAGACAGTCGGGGTGCAAATCTTCGAATTGAAAGCTCTGCTAGAGAGCGGCGCTATCACCACCACCGCCGTGCATTAGACCAGCCATATGCGGCGTCGAAAAGTCGATGCCTGCTCCGCGCGTCGGACGGACGCTGCCCTGCCTCATGCGCCGGCAATAAGGAGCTTAGAACCAAGCGGCAGTTCAGGCGTTTCCGCGCGGCATCGAATTCTCGAGGTGATTGCGGCGGGCATATGGCGGCTATAATGACTGTTATCCGGGAGACTCATGACAAACGCCACGCGCTTGCGCGTTCTCACCATCATCCTTGCCGCGCCCTTGGTCCTTGGAGCTCAGGACCCGAATGCCAGCCAGTCGGAATTGATCCAGGCCTTACTGCAGCGTATCGATAAGCTGGAGAAACGCGTATCGGAACTGGAATCGAAGGCCCCCAGTCCGCCCGCTCCCGAGCCCGCCGCCATGGTGGAACAGACGCCAGGCGCGGTGGCGACTCACGATCACGGCGCCGGCGGCGGATCTCCCAACATACCGAATATGCGCATCGCGGGCTTCAGCGACATCAACTTCACGGCCACCGACCAGCGGGGCGCGAGGAGCGGATTCAACGAAGGTCAGTTCATTCTGCATGTGAGCTCCGCGCTGAGCTCCAGGGTCAACTATTTCGGCGAGTTGAGCTTCACCGCGCGGGCCGACGCGGGAACCGGGTCGCCGCCGGCGACGGGATTCAATGTGGAGATCGAGCGCAGTATCATCCGCTACGACCAGAGCGACATGCTGAAGCTGTCATTCGGCCGCTACCATACGCCGATCAATTACTGGAATACCGCTTATCATCACGGCTCCTGGCTGCAAACCACCATTTCACGGCCGGAGATGACGCAGTTCGGCGGAAGTTTTATCCCGGTCCACTTCGTCGGCGCGCTTTCCGAGGGCGCCCTGCCGGCGGCGGGACTGAATCTGAATTACAACCTGGGCGTTGGAAACGGACGCAGCTCGGTGATCAGCCGCAGCGGCGACTTCGGCGATATCAATAATAACAAGGCGTGGCTCATGAACTTTTTCGTGAAGCCGGACAAGCTCTACGGACTCCAGGCCGGCGGCTCGGTCTACCGCGACAAGATCAGCTCGGCGCCGGGAGAGTTTCGGGAATGGATTACGTCGGGTCACCTGGTCTGGGCGCGCGAGAACCCGGAGGTGATTGCCGAGATCGCAAACGTTCACCATCAGTCAATGGGATTCACGCGAGGCGAAAGCAACAGCATCGCCTACTATATCCAGGTGGCCTACCGTCTGCCCTGGCTGGAGCGGCTCTGGAAACCGTACTACCGTTTCGAATACACCCACATCCCCAAAAGCGACATTCTGTTCCGTCCGATACTCGGCGGAAATCTTTCGACAGTGGGTGTGCGGTACGATGTGTCCCGCTTCGCCGCGTTGAAGTTCGAGTACAGAGCGATCAATCGGCCGGGACTGCCCCGCATCAACGGCGCTTTCGCCCAAACGAGTTTTACCTTTTGAGGAAGATGCCGATGAGAACTCTTTCATTCTGCGCATGCCTTCTGATGGCCGGACTGGCCGGAGCGGCCGACCCCAAGACGAAGCCTGTGGCGGATTTTGCTGTAGTAGCCAGTCCCGACGTGCCGGTGAGCAATCTGACGGTCGCGGATCTGCGGAAGCTTTTTCTCGGCGACCGGCAGTTCTGGTCTTCCAATCTCCGTGTTGCCCTGCTGGTCCGCGCCCCGGTGGCACGTGAGCGCGCTGTCGTGGTCTGGACCATCTGCAAGATGTCCGAAGCTCAATTCGGGCAACACTGGATCGGCAAGGTGATGCGGGCCGATTGCACTACCAGCCCGCGGCTGTTTCCTTCAAACCAGGCCGCCCTCGACCTGGTTCGCAACATGCCCGGAGCGATCGCCATCGTGAACGCCGCGCAAGTCCCTAAAGGGATGAAGGTAATCTCGGTCGAAGGCAAGCAGCCGGGAGAAGCGGGCTACAAGCTGCAAATCGCGGAGTAATCGGTGCGGATTCTGGGTATTGAATCCTCCTGTGACGAGACCGCGGCAGCGGTTGTCGAAGATGGCGAAGCCGTGCTGTCTTCCGTGGTGGCGTCGCAGCTTTCGACGCATGGCAAGTACGGCGGCGTGGTCCCGGAACTGGCTTCGCGCGAGCATCTGAGGGCGATCACTCCGGCGGTCCGGCTGGCTATGGAGCAGTCGGGATCGGGCTGGGACGACCTGTCCGCCATTGCGGTCACCGAGGGGCCCGGTCTGGTCGGCTCGCTGCTGGTAGGAATGACCTACGCCAAGTCTCTGTGCTTCGCGCGGGGCCTGCCGCTGATCGGCGTGAATCACATCGAAGGCCACATCCACGCGGTGGTCCTCGAGGCGAAGCGGGACGGCAGTCCGGTGGAGCTGCCGGCGCTTGCCCTTGTCGTCAGCGGAGGACATACCCACCTGTTCGAGGTCACCGAGGATTTCACCTACCGGCTGCTGGGCAAGACGCGGGACGACGCGGCGGGCGAAGCGTTCGACAAGGTGGGCAAACTGCTGGGCTTCGGCTATCCGGGGGGTCCTGTGATCGACAAACTGGCCGCATACGGGAATCCGAAGGCGGTTCGATTCACGATGGCCCGGATGAAGGGCAACGTTCTCGACTTCAGCTTCAGCGGGATCAAGACGGCTGTGCTGCGGTGGACCCAGGCGCGGGATATGTCAGCGGAGATCGAGCGCCGGCGGGAGTTGTTGCGGTCCGGCGCGCGGCCAAGCGATGGGCAGTGGCTTGCGGTGACGCCGCCGGAGACGCTGGATTTGCTGGCGTCCTTCCAGGCGACCGTGATCGAGGAGCTGTTGAAGCGCGCGGCGGCCTCGGCGGAGCAGATCGGCGCGCGGTCGCTGATCGTCTCCGGCGGCGTGGCGTGCAACAGCGGACTGCGCAGAGCCGCCGGCGCGGCGCGAATGGGGATCCCGGTGCGCTTCCCCACCCCCGGTCTGTCTACCGACAACGCCGCCATGATCGCCGCCGCGGCTTTCCCGAAATACGCGCGGGGAGAGTTCGCCGATTTCACACTGGCAGCGCAGGCCAACTTGCGGCTCGCATGATCCCAGGCGAACTCCCGAATCGTCAGAACTGAAATTTCAGGCTCACCTGCGCGATGCGGGGGGCGCCCGGCGCCGCTGATGATGCCGAAGCTGGCAGGGGAGCTCTGGTTGTTTCCCGGCCGGCTCAGGTGTACGTTGTTCAGCGTGTTGAAAAACTCTCCACGCACCTGCATGCGGACCTTTTCGGTGAGGTTAAACCTTTTGTGGATGCCTGAATCGATGTTGAAATAGCGAAGTTGACGCAGCAGGTTGCGCGGTGAATTGCCGAACGTGCCGGCGGCGTTCGCCTGGACCAGCGGCTTGTTGAAATAGTTGCGGATGATATCTTTGCGTTCGCGGTCCAGGGACAGGGCCGGGTCGCCGGTGATGTCCGCGCGGTCCTGGCCGACACCGCTGAAGGAGTTGTCCCGCCCCGAGACCAGTGAAAACGGAAGGCCGCTGCGCCAGTCGATGATTCGGTGATGGTCCAGCCTCCGGCCAAGTTCCTGAGAAAGCCATTGCGGCCGGCCAACCAGGGAAGGTCGTAGATGCCGGTCATTCGGAAATTGTGCGGCACGTCGAAATCGGAAAGGCCGCGATTGAAGCCCGGATCGTAGGGATTCGGATTGGCCAGGGTGAACTGCGCGTTGATCGATTCGTCGTCGATGGATTTGGAAAACGCATAAAATGCCAGGAAAGAGAAATTGCGGTTGAAACGTCGGTCGACGGTGACCTGCAGCGAGTGGTAGTGGGAGTTGCCGTCCGAGACCATCTGGACCATGGAAGCGTAATTCGGATAAAGCGGACGGCGCTGATCGGTATCACTGAGAGTCGCCCCGCGACGGTAAACGGCGGCGTTGCGCTCGCGGAAGCTCTGCAGATAGTTACCCTTGTTGCCGACGTAGGCGACCCGCATCAGCAGATTGCGCCTCATCTGACGCTCCACGGTCAGGTTCCAGGATTGAGAATAGCCGGCGCCCCAGTCTTCGCGGAAGAAGGTGAGCCCGGTGGGCAGTGAGAATAGGACGTCCTTGCCGAGCGGAACCGGTGAGAATGGCGGGAACGGGTTGCGCACGCCCGCCGACCCGTAGGGATCCATCAGGTCCACTCCGAACAGGGTCACCGTCGGACTGAAGGGAGCGTTCTCGACGAAATTGTTGTAGAGCCGCGGAAAGGGACGCACGTAGAAGAGGCCATATCCGCCGCGGACGATCAGGGGGTGGTCGCCCTTGACCGGGCTCCAGGCGAAGCCGAAGCCGGGCGCCAGGTTATTCATGTCGTTTAGCATGCCGCCTTCGGGAAAGCCGGGATCGCCGGCATAGATCGAGCCGGGCGGCGCGTTGGGAAAACGCTGCGACTGGAAACCGGGCCGAAATCCAGTCACCTGGCCCTGCCGCGCTGGATGGCGAAAAAATTGCGCGCGTTGAGGGTGTCGTTCCGGAGGAACTCGAATGCCGTGCCATGCAGAGCGTTGGTTCCCGACCGCATCACCATGCTGACCACGGGGCCCGAAGCGGTTCCGTATTGAGCGCTGAAATTGCTGGTCAGGACGCTGAACTCGGCCACCGCGTCGGGATTCGGATAGGCTGCGTTCAGGTTGGTGACGTTATCGATGTGCGTTGCGCCGTCCAGTTTGTAGTTGACCTCGTTCCCACGCGAGCCGTTGACCGACACCGCGATGGTTTCGTCGGTGTTTGCGTAACCGGCCGTTGTGGTGCCCACGCCGGTGACCGTTCCCGGCGCCATGAAGACGAGGGAAGCCGCGTTTCGGCCGTCGAGCGGCAGGCGCTCCCCTACGATCTGGCTGAGCGTCCCGAAGCAGCGAACCCGCTGGCGCTCGCTTTTAATCGGATTCGTGTCAAAATCTCGTGAAAAATCCGTGGTAATCTGAATCGTTAGTCATTTTTCCGACCAAGTAGTCATTCCAAATGCCGACAGAAGCCAAGACAAAGCACCAGGTAGTGACTGAATTTCGCTGTTCGGAAATTCTGCGCGCGTCTCGTAAGGTGTTTGCGGAAAAAGGATTCGCCGACGCCACCGTCGACGACATCGCGGAAGCCGCGGAACTTGCCAAGGGGACTCTATACCTCTACTTCCCGTCCAAACGAGAACTCTATCTGGCCGCTCTGAAGAACGGAATCAGGGAAATGGTAGAACGTTCGCAGACAGCCATGGCGGCGGCCGGCGGAATCCGGGAGAAGCTGCGTGTTCTCATCCGAACGCGCCTGGAGGAAGTGGAACGGAATCGGGATTTCTTCAAAATTTATCATTCCGAATTCGGCAACATTGCGCATCCGGCGGCCGGAAGTGAATGGTTCTTGAATCTGTACCAGGAGCAACTTAGGATGTTGAGCGGGATGCTGACCGAAGCTGCGGCGGCAGGAGAAATTCGGCTGGAGAGAATCGAAACGGTGGCGTCGGCCATCTACGAGATGACGCGGGGCGTCATGCTGCGGCGAACACTCGGTCTTTCGACCGGTGACGTTGAGGAGGACGTGGATACGCTGGACGAAATCATCTGGAACGGCATGGGCAAGAAATGAAGCGGGCGTGGTTTTTGCTTGCGGTGGCCGGGTTGCTGCAGGCGCAGGAAGGGAGTGGGACCTCGAGCTTCTTTTACGGCTCCAGGCCATCGGGCGCTGCGACCGCCCAGGAAATTCCTCTTTCGCTGGCAACGGCCATCGATCGGGGACTCAAGACGAATCTCGGCCTGATCGTGGCGGAACAGCGGACGCGGGCGGCGCGGGGCGCAAGGGATATTGCCAGAAGCGACCTGCTGCCGGATATCAGCGCGAATATGTCGCAGGCGTCGGAACAGATCAACCTGGCCGCATTCGGATTCTCGTCATTTCCCGGCATCGCCCCGATCGTAGGTCCATTCAGCCTGTTCGATATCCGCGGTCAAGTGTCGCAAACGCTGTTCGATCGTCAGGCACTCGACCGGACGAAGGCTCGCGCGAGCGATATTCGGGCCTCCGAGCTACAGACCCGGGACGCGCGGGAGGCGGTCACGCTGGTGGTGACGGCTTTGTACCTGCAAGCGGTGTCCGGGGCGAGCCGTGTGGAGGCGGCGAGGGCGCAGGTGACGACGGCGACGGCGCTCTACAACCAGGCGTCCGAATTCAAGAAGGCGGGAACGGTCCCGGCGATCGACGTGCTGCGGGCACAGGTAGAGATGCAGTCCCGGCAGCAGAAGCTCATCACCTTCGAGAACGACAATGCCAAGCAGAAGCTGCGGCTGGCGCGGGCCATCGGACTGCCGGACGGGCAGCTTTTCCGGTTGACGAACGAGATTCCTTACGAGCCGGTCCAGGCGGTTTCGCTGGAACCGGCCATGCAGAGGGCGTTCGCGGAGCGAAAGGATTATCAGAGCCTGGCGGCGAGAGTGGAGTCGGCCAGACTTTCTGTAAGGGCCGCCGGCGCGGGACGTCTGCCGACCTTGGAATTCAACGGCGATTACGGGGCGATCGGGCGCAGCCCGGTGAGCGCGCACGGCACCTACACGGCGCGGGTGAACCTGCACGTCCCGATTTTTCAGGGCGGGAGAGTCAAGGGCGAAATGGAGGAAGCGGACGCCGAGGCGCGCCAACTCGAGGCGCAGCTGGATGATCTGCGGGGGCGAATCGCGTTCGAGGTTCGCAGCGCGCTGCTCGACCTGAAAGCCGCGTCGGAGCGCGTGGAAGTAAGCCGCAGCGCGGCCGGACTGGCGCGCCAGCAGGAGACGCAGGCGCGGGACCGCTTCGCGGCCGGAGTGACCAACAATCTGGAAGTGGTACAGGCGCAGAGCGCTGTCGCGGCATCAAACGAGGACTACATCTCCAGCCTTTACGGATACATCGTGGCGCGGGCATCGCTGGCGAGGGCGACGGGCGAGATCGAGAAGATCATCCCATCCCTGTTGACAGGAGCAATCAAGTAATGGCGGGAACAGTGGAGCCGCAAGAGCGGGAACAGCCGGCGGGAACCAGAGCCGCGCCGGAATCGGCTTTCATGCCGACGAAGCGGAGCCGCGCCAGGCTGATGGTAGTCCTCGTGGTGGCGCTGCTGGCGATAGGAACCGGCGGGTACCTGTACTGGCAGTATGCGTCCGCGCACGAATCGACCGACGATGCCCAAATCGACGGCCACATTCACGCCATCAGCCCACGGGTGGGCGGGTCCGTCATCAAAACGCTGGTGAAGAACAACGACTGGGTGGAAGCCGGGGCCGTGCTGGTGGAGATCGACCCATCGGATTATCAAGTTGCGGTAGGCAAGGCCAAGGCGGATCTGGCTCAGGCTGAGGCGAATCTGCGGGCAAGCCGGACGCAAACGCCGATCGTCGAAACGGCGACCTCGAGCGAGCTGACGGGCGCGGTCGCAGGCGTGTCCGAAGTTAGGGCGGCCATTACGGTCAGCGAGAAGCAGATTCCGTCGGCGGAGGCCCGGCTGCGCTCCGCGCTGGCCCAGGTGGAGGCGGCGAAAGCCAACGCCGATCGCAGCTCGCGCGATCTGGAGCGCATGAAGGTCTTGATCGGCAAAGAGGAGATCTCCCAGCAGCAATTCGACGCCGTTTCGGCAGCCGCCGACCTGGCGCGAGCGCAGCTCGAATCCGCCCGGGCGCTGGCGGGCGAGGCGCAGCAGGGCGTCCACGTGGCCCAGAGCCAACTGGAGGAACAGAAGGCAAAGCTGGCCAGGGCCGAAGCAGCCGCCGCCGGCGCCCGCACCGGACCGCAGCAGGTCGCGGCGTCGCAGGCGCGGACGGATTCCGCTTCAGCCAACGTGATGCAGATGAGAGCCAACCTCGAACAGGCGGAGCTGGCGCTCAGCTATACGGTGATCCGGGCGCCGGTCAGCGGTATCATCGGCCAGAAAAATGTCGAAGTCGGCCAGACGGTGCAGGCCTCGCAGCCCTTGATGGCGGTGGTGCCGGCGGAGGACATCTGGGTGACGGCAAACTTCAAGGAGAATCAGCTGGCGCACATTCGTCCAGGGCAGCCGGCGACGGTTTCGGTGGACGCCTATGGCGGCAGGAAGTATCGGGCGCATGTCGACAGTATCGCGGCGGCGACCGGGGCTCGTTTCAGCCTTCTGCCGCCAGAGAACGCCACCGGCAATTTCGTGAAAGTGGTACAGCGCGTCCCCGTGAAGATCGTTTTCGAGAAAGGCCAGGATCCCGACCATCTGCTCCGGCTCGGCATGTCCGTGGTTCCAACGATCTCGATCAGGTGAGCAGGTTCCGTGAGCTCGCATAGCCCCTCCGCCCGGGAAGTCAATCCCTGGATCGTGGCCATAGCCGTGATGTTCGGCACCTTCATGGAGGTGCTGGACACCACGGTCGTTAACGTCTCCCTGCCGCACGTGGCCGGCAGCATGTCGGCGACGACGGACGAGGCCACCTGGGCGCTGACGTCATACCTGGTAGCCAATGCGATCATCCTGCCGATCACCGGGTGGCTGGCCAACCATTTCGGGCGCAAGCGTCTGCTGATGGCTTCGATCAGCGGATTCACGGTGGCTTCGTTTTTCTGCGGTTTCGCCCCGAACCTTCCCGTGCTGATCCTGTTTCGGGTGATTCAGGGCGCAGCAGGCGGCGCGCTCCAACCCCTATCGCAGGCGGTACTGCTCGAAGCGTTTCCGCCCGAGCAGCACGGCAAAGCGATGGGTTTCTGGGGACTGGGAATCGTGGTCGCGCCGATTCTGGGCCCCGTGCTGGGCGGATGGCTGACGGACAATTACAGTTGGCGCTGGGTGTTCTACATCAACATTCCGATCGGCGTCGCGTCCTTCCTGATGACCCGCATGTTCGTGTTCGATCCGCCGTACATCAAGAGAAGCACCGCGGGGGTGGACTACTGGGGCATCGGAATGCTTGCGGTGGGGATCGGGGCACTGCAGGTGATGCTCGACAAGGGGCAGCAGGAGGACTGGTTCTCGTCAAACCTGATCACGGCCCTGCTGGCGATTGCAGTGGTTACGCTGGCGGTCTTCGTGGTCCGCGAGCTGCGAGTGAAAGCGCCGGTAGTCGACCTGCGTATTTTCCATAACCGTACTTACAGCACGGGTACGCTGCTGATGACGGCGCTCGGCTTCTGCCTCTACGGCAGCCTCGTGCTGCTGCCGTTGTGGCTGCAGACGCTTCTCGGCTATCCGGCGCTGCAGGCGGGGATTGCCATGGCTCCCCGCGGCATCGGGTCGTTCGTAGCCATGCCGGTGATCGGGTCGCTGCTCGGAAGGTTCGACGCGAGGAAGTTTCTGGCGGCCGGCCTGCTTCTGGCGGGAGGCACGATGATACAGTTCTCGCGGCTGGACCTGAACGCCGGGTATTGGGACTTCTTCTGGCCGCAATTCGTGCAGGGACTCTCGCTCGGAATGATGTTCGTCCCGCTGACCACGATCAGCATGGGTCCGATCCCCAAGGAGAAGATGGGAAATGCAACCAGCATCTTCAACCTGCTGCGGAACGTCGGCGGGAGCGTGGGTATCGCCATCTCCACCACGCTGGTGGCCAGGTACACCCAGACGAACACGAACAGCCTGGTTTCCCACGTCACCCCTTTCGATCCGAAGACACAGGCGCTGATTGGATCGATCAAGCAGGCCCTGATTGCCCGTGGATCGCCGGCCTATCACGCGGCCACTCAGAGCTACGCGGCCGTGTACGGCATGGTCGAGCGGCAGGCGACCATCCTCGCGTTTCTGGATGTGTTTCGGGTGCTCGGAGTAATCTTCTTCCTGTTGGCCCCGCTGGTGCTGATCATGCGGCGGCCGGGCAAGAGCGCCGGGCCGGCAGCGACTCACTGATATACTTACCCGACCGCGGCTCGAAAAGCGCGCGCCGGCGAGTTCCCATCTGGTAGCTTGAGAAGAAATGTTTCTTTGGTTTGCTGCGTTAGCGCTCATCGCCGGCTCGGCCCCGGTGGTTTCCGCCGCGGAGGTGCGCGGCACATGGAGCGCCAACAGCGCGGCCGGGATGAGCCTGGCCGGAACGTGGACTGCTGAACCGCACGCAAGCGGCGGCATCACCGGGACCTGGACCCTGAGAGACCAGGCAGGCAAGATCCTGGCGGGCGGCGGATGGTCGGCCAGTAAGGCGGCCGATTCCTGGAGTGGAGCCTGGCAAGCGAATACCGCCGGCCAGGGTGGCCCATATTCCGGTACATGGACGGCGGCGCCCGCGCTGTCGAAGACGTCGACGCTGTTGGAATTGTTCCAATCGGCGGTCCAAGCCGTGGTCAGCGGAACCTGGGCCTCGGGAGCGGCCTCCGGAGCATGGTCGATCCGCACCGCCCCATGACGGCCCTTACCGCCGCTTGATCGTCACGGTTGCGCTGGCAGATGCGGACGGCGACGCCACGCTGGTGGCGCTGACCGTGACCGTTGCCGGGGACGGCACGCTCCCCGGAGCCGTGTAGAGCCCGGACGCGCTGATTGTACCCAGCGTGGAATCTCCTCCCTGAATCCCGTCCACTTTCCAGGTCACTGACGTGTTCGTCGTGCCTTGCACGGTCGCCGTGAATTGCTGTGTTTTCCGAACACGAACCGAGGCTGTGGCGGGTGTCAGGTTGACGGTCACCACCGACGGCCCCTGAATGGTGACGCTGGCCGACCCGGAAACTCCGGGAGCGGCTACACTGGTTGCGGCGACTGTTACGGTCGGCGGATTGGGAGCTGTTGAAGGAGCGGAGTACAATCCAACCGTGTCAATGTAGCCAACGGTTCCGTTTCCACCGAGAGTGCCGTTCACCGACCAGGTGACCGACTGATTGGCCGAGTTCTGCACCGTCGCCGTGAACTGTTGCGTCGCCGACGTCATTAAATTGGCTGTCGACGGACTGACGGTTACGGCGATCGAAGTCTGGCGGGCCTGCCCGGAGTTCGGATCGATCATCAAGGAGGAGACGTCGACGGCCTCAAAATCAGAGCCCACTACTCGGCGTAGATCGCTCAGCGCCGTATTGTTCCAACGGCTGTCCGGGGCGCCGGTAATGAACCAGGCCGATCCGTTGTCGGCGAGCATCATTCCGTACTTCTTCAGGGCCTTAAGTATCACTTGATTTTCAGTCGAGAAGCTACTGATATCAAAAGATGCCCGAAGCCGGAAACGCTGTCCCATCGCCGGATATTTCGGATCCGTCAGGCTGGAGGCGTAGTGACGAGCGGGCCAGACGAAGGCCCGGCGGGTCTGCGGAACCGTGAGCCTGATGGCGTGACGAATCTCACCTGCGGCGACCTCATCGTAGCGCACAAGGCCCGGCACGATAGGTAATCCGGCGGCGTCGGCCGAGGTCCAGCCGGAGGGACGCAGCGCATTCGAGAAGAAGTTGAAGATTGCCCCGGAACCTGCTTGCCAGCTGGAGGTTTGCGGATATGCGCCGTACAGCTCGTAGAGCAGGCAATTATCGATATCGACGGAGATTGCATGGCGATCGCCGTTACTCTGGCTTCCGCCCTCGATCGGAGCGTTGAGAGGAACCGCGTACGGACCGGCGTCACTTTCGTCGGCATAGGTGAAAGTCGCCGGGTATTTGGTCTGAGTTCCGGGAACGGTCACAAAAGGAATTCCGATGGGGCCGCCGTTGTACGTCCCCGATCCGAAATCGGCCTTCAGGGATGTGCCGGAACCTATGGTGGCGACGTAGGTCGCGGAATTCGCGGCGAGAGGGAGCTGATCGACGGGCGTGTTCCAGATATTGTCGGCCGGCAGTACGGGACATGCGCCGATCGTCGGTGGGCCAGCCTGAATGGATCCAGCCTCCACAAGCAGAATCAACGCGATCCCGATGCGTTTTTTCATGTGAGCTCTCTCCTCCGAGAGCTATAGTCTACTAGAATGAGGGTACGGATAGTACTAGCTGAATGCCTGATTTTGGCGGGTAGCTGCGTTTATTCCCGTGCAGGTTCGCGTTACGAGAACAAGGATAGCTGTCTCGATTTCTCCACCTGCTGCCGTTTAGCGGCGGTACGTCCGTCCAGTTGCGGCGAAATCGCCCGCTCATGGGCGAGGATGACGTCAAAGTTCGCTTCCGGCGCACTGTCCTTTTCGATGGCGCCGATGAACCGGTCCAGCCGTTCGAGCGCACCGCTTTTTTCCGCGCCACCCAGTTTCGCCGCATCGAGGGAGCGCCGAAGCACGGCGATGGATTCGTCGTACGTCCTGAGTGGAACCGGGAACGGATGCCCGTCCTTGCCTCCATGCGCGAAAGAGAAGCGCGCCGGGTCGGAAAAGCGGCTCGGAGCGCCGTGGACCACTTCGGCAATCAGCGCCAGAGACTGCAGCGTGCGCGGGCCAAGATTCTCCATCAGGAGCAGCGACGCGAAATCGCGGAACTCCCGCTCGTAGGCTGCCGCCAGAATTGCACCGAGCCGCTTCAGGTCCACGTTCTCCGCACGCACGTCGTGATGGCGGGGCATGACCAGTCGGCGGGCTTCCTGGAGGGTGGCGTCCGGATGGTCTCGTACGATGGCAAGCATCGCGTTCTGAGCCGGCTTTGCCTGGTTATCCACCAGGTTCATGATTTCGCCGGATGGCTCGCCGACGATGGCGGTGTGCGGCTCGGACGTGAAATCGCGAACCGACGCCGAGTGCCAGTGGTAGCGTCGCGCCAGGCCGCTTGCCTCGTTCATTCCCTGCTGCACGACTGCCCAGTCGCCCGCGGCGCTCACGATGAAGCCGTGCAGGTAGATCTGAAACCCGTCGGCGACGGCATTGTTGTCCACTTTTGCGGTCAGCCGGCTGGCGCGGACCAGGAGGTCGCCATCGAGGCTCCGGCGGTCGGCCACCACGCGCAATTCGGACGGAGTGTTGCGGGAATGGCGTCCGCGGCCGCCGCAAACATAGATGCCGAGTTCCTCGGCTCGGGGGTTCAGACCACGCTTCAGCGCGCCCAGGACGGACGTCGTGATTCCGGAGGAATGCCAGTCCATGCCCATCACGGCTCCGAGCGCCTGGAACCAGAACGGGTCGCTGAGCCGCGAGAGCAGCTCCGGCGCGCCGTAACGCAGGATAACGCTTTCCGAGATCGCCGCGCCCAAGAGGGTCATGCGCTCCGCCAGCCAGGCGGGCACGTGCCCTCCGTGCAGCGGCAGGTCGGCTGAGCCGGAACGTTTCATGCTGCTCCGTTGTGTGGCGCCCTCGTCGAACTCAGTGCAACGCCCTGCTCCTATTCTAATCGCGGCCTCTCTGCGCTACTGTGTAATGGTGAAAAATTACGCGACATTCGCGGCGGTCCTGATCCTCACGTTCGGGGCTCAGGGCGCGACCAATACCCTGACTCCAGAGGAGAAAGCCGGCGGCTGGCTTCTTCTGTTTGACGGTAAGACGATGAACGGCTGGGTGGATCCGCGCGGCCTGACGCCTCCGGGCGACTCCTGGACCGTCGAGGACGGCTGTCTCAAATCCCGCCGCAATCCGCGCATCCGGGAAGACCTGTTCACAATCCGGACATTTCGCGATTTCGAGCTGGTCTTCGACTGGCGTATTTCCCCCGAGGGCAATAGCGGAGTGAAGTACCGCATTCAGGATCACCTGTTTATACTGCCCCGGTTGAAGGGGGAGCAGTTCGAAGCGAGCGTGCAGCGCACGTTTCAGAACCGGTCCCGCCGCCGCCCGGCGGAAGGCGAGGACTACGTGATCGGGTTCGAATACCAGTTGACCGACGACAAGAACAACACGGACGCCAAAAGCAATCCAAAGCATACCGCCGGCGCGCTCTATGACATAGTGGTCCCGTCAAAACCGGCGGCGCGGCCCGTGGGCGAGTTCAATCACGGCCGTATTGTGCTGCGGGGAAAGCATGTCGAGCACTGGCTGAACGGCGTGAAGGTGGTGGATACGACTCTGGATTCTCCGGCCGCCATGGAGGCGGTCGGCAAGCGCTGGTCTATCGTTCCCGCCGTTCACGAGCTTCTGACCAAACCGCCCAAGGCGAACTGTCCGATTTCGCTCCAGAACCATGGGGACGAGGCCTGGTTCCGCGACATCAAGATTAGGGTCAAGTAGCTGAATCGGGTGTACACTGCGGGGGTGAACTACTCCCGCAGAGACTTGAGCCTGCTTCTCCCGGCGCTGGCGGCTGCTTCCGCCAGGGCGCAATCGGCGGCCCTGCCGTCCAGGACTTACTCGTATCCGGATCTGCCGGTCAAGGTCAACGGTTCGAACCGCCAGAGGGCGGTCCTGAAGGGCGAGACTCATACCGGATTTCCGGTCGAGTTGCACATGACCGAGCTCGGGCCGGGCATGGCGCCCCATCCGCCGCATCACCACACCCACGAAGAGATGATCATGATTCACGAGGGGACGCTCGAAGTCACCATCGCCGGACGGGTCTCCACTCTGGGGCCGGGTTCGATCGCCTACGTGGCCTCGGGCGAGGAGCATGGTTGGCGCAACGTCGGCGCCGGCCGGGCCAATTACTTCGTGCTGGCGCTGGGCCGCGACCGGTGACATCCGGCTGCCGCGTGAGCCATCCAAATCCTAAGCTATACTGCATAATTCTGGTAAGGAGAGCCATTTGAGAGTCGGAATGATCGGGACCGGAGCCATCTCGCATAAACATGCGGAGGCGTACCGGAATATCGGATACGAACTGACCGTGTGCACGGACGTTTACGAGCCGGCAGGCCGGAAATTCGCCGAGCAGTACGGCGTCGAGTTCGTGAAGACGTACGAAGAGGTCTGCCGCCATCCCAAGGTGGATTACGTGGACGTGTGCACCTTCCCCGACTTCCGGTTGCAGCCCATTGAAATCTGCGCACAAACCGGGAAACACGTTCAGGTGCAAAAGCCGATCTCCACGACGCCCGAAACGGCGCGGGCGATGATCGAGACGGCCAAGAAGGCGGGCATCGTTCTCGGCGTCGTCAGCCAGCACCGTTTCGACGATTCCAGCCAGTTTCTGCACAGGGCAATCGCCGCCGGGCGTCTGGGCAAGCTGCTGCAGTGCGACTGCTACGTCAAATGGCATCGCTCGGCGGCTTATTATTCGCGGCCCATCAAGGGCAGCTGGGCGACCGAGGGCGGGGGCGCGCTGATCAACCAGGCCATCCATCAGCTCGACATCCTGCGCTGGCTCTCCGGACCTGTGAAGGAACTGTTCGGCTACTGGCAGCTCGGGGCCCTGCACAAGATCGAGTCCGAAGACGTGGTCAACGCGGTGGTGCGCTACACGAACGGAGCGACCGGCGTGATTCAGGCGTCGACCGCTTTCTGGCCGGGATATACGGAACGCACCGAATTCCACGGAACCAAGGGCACTGCGGTGATATCCGGCGACAAGCTGACCACCTGGGATGTGGAAAACGATTCGGGCGAGCCTGCCCCGCTGGCGCGCGAAGTGGCCTCCGGCGCGTCCGATCCGATGGCGATTTCGACCGAACCGTTCGAGCGTCAGTTTCGCGATTTCGGTGAAGCGATCAGGACGGGTCGCAAGCCGCTGGTAGGCGGCGAGGAAGGATTGCAGGCGCTGGAGATCGTGGCCGCCGTGTACCGATCCTGCCGGACCGGCGAAAAGGTAGCGCTGGCCTAGTGTGTCGCACAGAACAAACAGGCGGGGCAGGCTGGATGGCCCGCCCCTCGCGGAGCAGACCGATGCAGCCAGACTCGAATCCCCTGCTCCAATCCGCCGCGAGATGGATCCACGCTATCCTGCCGGATGGTGGGCACCGGGATAGCCCCCAAGGGAAGGTGGCATGAGCTGGACCTCGCTCCGGGTTCCTGCGTCGAGCGCGAATCTGGGACCTGGATTCGACGCCCTCGGCCTGGCTCTCGGCATCTATCTCGACTGCCGTTTCCGGCCAAGCGACAGGCTGTCGATAAAAATCACCGGGCGCGACAGCGCCGCCATCTCCACTGGAGCGGACAACCTCATCTGGCAAACTGCCCTGGCCGTCGCTTCCGACACCGGACTTCCGATCGCGCCCGTCGAGCTTGAAGTCCATAACGACATTCCCCTGGGCAAGGGACTCGGCTCGAGCGCGGCGGCGCTGACCGCGGGCGTCGTGATAGCGGACCGACTGCTGGGTTTGGGATGGAAGCGCCCGCGCATTCTGGACGAGGCGGCGCGGCTGGAGGGACATCCCGACAACGTCGCTGCCTGCGTACTCGGGTCCCTTGTCGCCAGCGCCATCGACGGCGGCGGGGGCGCGCGGGCGGTTCGTCTCGAGATCTCGCCGCGTTTCGGGATCGGAATCGTGGCGCCGGATTTCAGGCTGCCTACGTCCGAATCCCGCGCCGTGCTACCGGACTGCTACTCCCGCGCGGACGCTATTTTCAACGTGCAGCGCGCGGCTCTGCTGGTCGCGGCGCTGGCTACCGGGACGGTGAGCGCCTTCCCGACGGCGCTCGAAGACCGCTTCCATCAGTCCTACCGTGCTCATCTCGCGCCCGGGTTGAGCGACATCCTGATGCTCCGGGCGCCGGGGTTGCTCGGGTGCGCGCTGAGCGGCGCCGGCCCGTCCATCATCGTGTTCTACGAGCGCGGCTCCGAACAGGTCTGCGACCTGGTCCGGCAGGTCCTTGCGCTGCACGGGCATACGTCCGAAGCTCTGGTGGCAAGCATTGACGAGCACGGCTACCGGCTGCGGGAAGGAGTCGAAGGATGAAAAGTTCGCGAGAA
Organism: Bryobacteraceae bacterium; assembly: GCA_035495815.1. GTDB lineage: Bacteria > Acidobacteriota > Terriglobia > Bryobacterales > Bryobacteraceae > DATJFH01. Next base: position 17,981 of record DATJFH010000217.1, on the reverse strand, counting down.
TTTCTGCGGACAATGGGTCTGCCCGGGGGCGACGCCGTCAACGCGCCCTCCTCCAGCTTGCGCTTCCCCGATGGAGGACAGTACCGGATCGAGATCCCCAGCACCGAAGGACCTCGGTCGCTCGAGCACCTGCTGGCGGAAGCGGCCCGGCGGCGGGTTCCGGTGCACCGCGTCAGCCAGGGCAGCGGAATCATGCTCATGACCGACGAAGAGATCATCGAAATGGTCGAGATCGGCCGTAAGGCGTCGATCGAAGTGAATCTCTTCATCGGGCCGAGAGCGACGTACGATATCGGGGCACAGGCCTACACCGCCGCCGGCAGGACGCTGGGCCTCGGATTGCGCGGGGCGGATCAGCTGGTCTTCGCCCTGGAGGACCTCAAGCGCGGCGTCCGGCTGGGACTGCGAAGCGTGCTAATCTCCGACATCGGGATACTGGAGGTGATCGCGCGCCAGCGCTCGACCGGACTGCTGCCGCCGGAGTTGATCATCAAAACGTCGGTGATGATGGCGCCGACCAATCCCGCTTCCGCCCGGATCCTCGAGACACTCGGCGCCGACACCATCAACATTCCCTCCGACCTCACGATTCCTCAAATCGCCGCCATTCGCGCGGCCCTTCACGTCCCTATCGATTTTTACGTCGAGGCGCCGGACAACATCGGCGGTTTTCTTCGCTACTATGAGATCCCGGAACTGATCCGCGTCGCGGCGCCGATTTATCTGAAGTTCGGCCTTCGTAATTCGCCGGACGTCTACCCCAGCGGTTCTCACATAGAAAACACCGTCATCGCGCTCTCCAGGGAGCGTGTCAGGCGCGCGGAAATGGCGATGGAAATTATAAGTCGCTTCTGTCCGGAAGCGGTGATGTCACCTCGCTAGCCAAAGTTCTCTCTTCCTCGAGGACACTGCGGGAGCGGGGCATGGGACGGTCGCTCGCGGCGTAATCGGCTTTGGCCTCGCTGGTGGAGGAAATGTCCACCGCGCCCGTGTCTTCGAGGATCTGCTTGGCCCGGCGAGTCCAGTGATCGTCGTCGCTGTGGACCGACAAGAGCACTCCGCCCGCTTTGATCCGGCCTTCAAAGCGTTTCGCCTCGTACTCGGGAATACCCATTCCGATCAGAGCGCCGGCCAACCCGCCGACCACGCCTATCGCGCCAGCGCCGGCCAGGGCGGCCACTACCGGACCAGCGGCAATGAAAGGTCCGAGTCCGGGAATCGCCAGCGCGCCGATTCCGACCAGCCAGCCCAGCGTGCCGCCGATAACGGCTCCAGACCCGGCTCCGGAAGCGGCTCCTTCGGGGGCTTTAGTGCTCTTCTCGTGAGCGAAATCCTTGGTTCCCACGTTGTCCGGGAAGAGAACCGAAATGTCGGTATTGCGGAAACCAGCGGACTTCAGGTGCGTGATCGCTTCCTCGACCGCAACTCGGTCCTGGTAGATTCCAAATACAGCGGTATTTGCCATAGTCCCTCCTTTTCTCCAACTGGCAAGGGAGCAAGAACCCTACCAAAGCTGTTGCCTGTTGAATTCAAGCCTCTTGAATCAGATCCGGAGGATCACGGCGGTAAAAGATTTACGGAGCCGCCGTGATCTCGACAATCTCCGCGTACGGTTGACCGCTCTGCTGGCGGACGGTGAAGCGCCGCATCGGAGGGCGCGCCGCGGCCAGGGCTGCGAGGAAACTGTTAGAAGCCGCCGGGAACTGCCGGTTGGACGGTCCGTTCAGCAGGAACACACCGCCCTGCCGGATCTGATCCAGCCAGCCCGGGTCGGGCTCCTGGCGCGATTCGCCGCCGCCGTAGATTTCGCGGGACCGGATAGCGCCGTCGCTCAGGACGTAGAGATTATTCTGCAGCCCCCAGTCGAGGATTTTGATCTCGCGGCCAGGATACGTTTCCTGAAGGTAATCGGCGAGAGGGTAGACGGCATCGGACCACTGTCCGGTCCCGCCGGTTCGCGCGACTCCCCGGACAGCGCCCACCTGCCAGTAGAGCGCCGAGCCCAAGTAGAGCAGGGCCAGCCCGGCAGCCGCGGTTCTGCCCCAACGATACCGCGCGAGCAGCGTGGAGACTGCGAATACCGCCGTCACGGCGGCCAGCGGCACGAGGACAATCAGATGGTGCTCCGCTACGGGCATCCTGGAGAGAAACAAAAATGCCGCCAGGAAGAGCAGGACGAAGGTCCCCAGTCGGCCGGCGAGTCCTCCCCAGCGCAGGCAAATCAGGCAGGCTGCCAGGACTATCAATGGAAACAGCCACCGTTGCCAACCGGGCATGGGCGGGCCGTCCCAGATAGCGCGGTGCTCCCGGTCGGAGAGCAGGGTTTCGGAGAACATCACCAGCCGCGTCGTGAACAACTGCGCTGGACTCTCCCTGGTAGTGAACATCCCTACCGCCTGCCAGGTGCCGCCTTGCGAGATCGCCTGGTAGAGCAGGAAGGGAGCGCCACCGGCCAATCCACCCATACTGGCGGCCGCCCAGTGAGACGCCGGCCGCAGGATGCGGCGCCCCAGCATCACCACGGCGGCCGCCGCCAGCGACGCCAGCTGCCACACGAAATTTGCCCGCGCCCATACTCCGAGTCCCATCGCCACGCCGAGCCAGAAGGCGGCGCGGGCGCTGTTCCGGTCGAGGTAGTGCGACAGCGTCAGGCACAGGAGGCCCAGAGCCCCCATCCAGACCGATACGGCGCCGTTGTCGAAGACCGTCAGATCGACATAGGCGGGATTCACCGCGATCACGCAAGCCGCGGCTCCTGCGACCGTCGCACCCGCCTGCCGGGCGATCAGCGCACTCAGGCCGTATATTCCCAGCATTCCGAGCAGCATTGAGACCAGCCGTACCGCCTCCGCGCTGGGACCGAAGATCGCGAAGAGGGGAAGGCACAGATATTCCTTGACCGCGCCGACGTAGCGCACGGTCATGAGCGGAAGACAATGGCCTTTCACGCAGAGCCAGGTGTCGGGATCGTGCGGTAAAGTGATCTCACCCTGGCCCTGGCGCATGTGCACGGACCCCAGCACCAACAGCCCCTCGTCATACTGGAAGCCCGGATTCTCCAGAATGAGCAGCCCCGCCCAGAGCGCATATATCGCTAAGGCGGCCCGGATTGCCCTTGGCCCGATTCGATCAGTCGTTGTCGTCCGCACTCGAGTATTCATCAGGAGCAGTGGCGTACGTATTTTCGAGGGTACGCGTCATACGTTGTTCTCACTCCCAAAACTTACGATACGCCGCCCGCCGCACGCCTGCAAACTTGCCGGCTCGTATTTCTTTGATCCCAATCGGGTTATGGCCCATAAAAGAAGGACGCCTGTGGGCGTTCTAAGGTCAATCTTTAGGACCACGCAGCCGGACGGGATAGAGACTCCTCCGGTGAACCTGTGTTATTTTACATAGAAGCGCTTTCCGCGGGCGCCGACTCCAACACCCATGAGAAAAAGACTATTTTCAGGCGCTAGCTTTTTGTTGATCGGTTTGGCCGGTTTCCCGGGGGCGCTCAGCGCACAAACGAATCTGAATCGCAGTCCTTCACGATCTTTCGGACAGCCGTTTCTCACGGCCGACAGCACGAACCCGAACCTGATCGAGGGCCGGGAATTCTACTCGCCCCAATCCATCGCCATCGACTCCACCGTCACCCCTCCGGTTCTCTACGTGGCCGACTCTCAAAACAACCGTGTACTGGGCTGGAAGAACGCGTTGGTTTTCTCGAACGGCGCCAAGGCGGACTTCGTCATCGGCCAGAAGGATCTCTATTCCACCCGCCGCGGGGGACCGGGCACGGCGTTCACGTCCGGGCTGCGTTTCCCGACCGGCCTGGCGGTGGACAAGAATGGCAACCTTTATGTCGTCGACACGGGGAACAATCGCATTTTACGGTTTCCAAAGCCCTATTTACAGACCGAGCAGTTCCCCAACATGGTGATCGGGCAGACCGGTTTGAGCTGCGGCACCTGCATTCAGCCGAATTCCGGGGGCATTTCCGCGAAAACGATTGCGGTTTCGAACGGCAATGCGGTGTTCACGACCAGCCTGATCTTCGATACTCCAGGCAATCTCTGGTTTACCGATTCGGGCAACAACCGGGTGCTACGCTATCCGGCGGCGGCGTTGACGGACAACTCGCCGAATACTCCCGCCGCCGATCTGGTGCTGGGGCAACTGGACTTCACGACCAGCACGGCGCCTCAGATCAACAACGAGAGCTTACAGTTGAAAACGAACCTTTTGCAGCCGCAAGGCCTGGCGTTCGATCCCAGCGGACGGCTCTACGTCTCCGACAGCCCCCCCTTCAATCGGGTGCTGGTCTATCAGCCTAACCTTTCGCCCCAAACGTTCGACAACGGCAGAGCCGCTCTGCGGATCATGGGCCTGGTTCTTCCAAGGCCAGGCACGATTGCCCCCCCGCCCGTGAACGAAGTTCAATTTCTGAATCCTTCCGGTTTGTTCATGCTCGGGAATCGTCCCGGCGTCGTCGATACGGGAAACAGCCGCCTGCTCCTGTTCGATCCCTTCGAGCAGTGGCCGAGCGACCAGTCCTCTCCGCATGCCATCAGCACGACCGGTCCTATCGGGCAGTTTGGCTATACCGCCGGCAAGCCCAACCGGGACTTGGCCGAGCCGCGCAACAACACCTTCTTTTTCCCATCCTTCGCGGTGGCTACGTCGACGGATCTGTTCGTATCCGATACCGGCAACAATCGCGTCATGGTTTTTCCGGTGAACGGCCTGCTGCAGGCCGGCGGCGCGCAGAATGCGGTTGCCACGCGCGTGCTCGGCCAGGACGATTTCGTATTTCGCGGACCGAACCTGCTCGAAGGCAGAGAGGTGAATTTCTCGCCGGGCTCCGGCGCCGACGGCGGCCTGATCATCGACTTCAGCTCCGACGTTCCCCACTTGTATATTGCCGACACTTACAACAACCGGGTGCTGGGTTACCGGGACGCGCGAGCGATACGGCCCGGCGACAAGGCGGATCTTGTGATTGGCCAGCCGGACTTCCAGCGATCGCTGATCAACTACCCGAGTAACGACCCGGACAGGCCAAACGAAAAAGGCCTCTCCCTCCCGATCGGCCTCGCTCTCGATTCGGCGGGTAATCTGTTTGTCGCCGATGCGGGCAACGGACGCGTTCTGCGGTTTCCCAAGCCCTTCGACCAGACCCAGCCGAATTTCCCGAGCGCCGATCTGGTTCTGGGGCAGACGTCCTTCACGGGAACCAAGATCATCGATCCGACGCCCCGGACCATGCGCCAGCCCTATGGCCTGGCCTTCACTTCCGATGGCGGACTGCTGGTCTCCGACGCCGCTCTGAACCGCGTGCTGTTCTTTCCGCGAACGGCGCAGAATTTCGTCAGCGGTATGTCGGCCACCAAGATTTTCGGCCAGCCCGACTTCAATTCTGTTCTGCCTGGTCCGGAATCGAACCAGATGAATTCGCCGCGGCACATCGCCACCGATTCGGACGACCGGCTCTACGTTTGCGACCAGGCGAACAACCGGCTGATGATCTTCGACAATGTCATTTTCTCCGGGTCGTCGAACGCCCGCGCCGGGACGATTCTGACAGGCCCGACGCCCAGCGGGGGCTTCGCCAACATCCAGGGCATTTTCGTCAGCAAGATTACCGGCGAGTTCTGGATCACCGAACTGTCCGCGAGCCGCGTCCTGCGGTTCCCCAAGTTCGACGATCTGCCTTTCCAGCAGAACTCGTTCAATTACCAGATTACTTCGAACTTCTCGGTGGCCGTAGCCCAGGACAACTTCGGCGACCTTTTTGTGGCTGAGGGCATCAATCGCGTGGCGATCTACTATCCCGGCCTTACCGCCATCAATGCCGCCAATGGTTTGAAAGGGCGTGCCCTGGCTCCGGGAACCATCGTGACCGCTCAGCGCCAGGGGAGCCTCTTTACGGATAGCACCGTAACGGCGGACATGAGTAACTGGCCCACCGAGCTTGCCGATACGCAGCTGCTGGTCAACGATGCGCCCGCCCCCATCCGGGACGTCAAACCCGACGAGTTGAACTTCCTGATGCCGATGAGCGCCCCTCCAGGCGGCACGGTGGAGGTGCAGGTGGTCCGGAAATCGACCGGCCAGATTCTGGGTGCGGGTCCTGTGGATATGGCGCCCGCGTCCCCGGCGCTGTTCACGCGGAACGGCTTCGGCACCGGCCAAATCGTCGCCAATAACGACGACGGCTCAGCCAACGAGCCCAGTCATCCGATCTCCCGGGGTAAGGTGATTTCGTTGTTCGGCACCGGTTTGGGCTACGTCCCGAACGCTCCGCCCGACGGCCAGGCCCCGGGTGAACCGGTCAAGGCGCAGAATCCGCGAGTCTTCATGGGATCCAGATTTATCGAGGACGCGGATTGCAAACCGGACGGCTGCATCGTGTATTCAGGTCTGGCTCCGGGCCAGGTGGGGGTCTGGCAGATCGACGTCAAGGTTCCGGATTTCGTGGCGCCTTCGAGCCTGGTACAGGTAGTCGTGCAGCTTCGAAGCATTTCGAGCTCGCAGCCGCCGCAGATCACGACGATTGCTGTGAGCCAATAGAGTAGAGGTGGTAGTCCCTGGTAAATCGGCGGTAGATGAACGGCCGGCTCTTATGCTGCTTCCTGTTCCGCCAGCCGTTCGTTCACTCTGGCCACCTTCACGGAGCGGGCCACGCCGAGCAGTTGCAGCGCACGGATCTGAAGCCACGTAATATCCAGCTCGTACCAGGCCAGGCCGTGCCGCGCGGACGTGGGGTGGGCATGATGGTTGTTGTGCCAGCCTTCGCCAAACGTCAGCAGCGCCACCCACCAGCTGTTCCTGGAATCGTCACGGGTGGCGAACCGCCGGCTCCCCCACATATGCGTGGCGGAGTTGACCAGCCAGGTGGCGTGCAATCCGACAACGACTCTGAGACAGACTCCCCACAACACCATCTGAACCCCTCCGGTCGCCAGCAGGATCAGACCCAGCACGACCAGAGGCACGTAATGATAAGTGTTCAACCAGACGTAGAAGCGATCCTTCGCCAGGTCCGGCGCGTAGCGCGACATGAGTTGGGTGTTGTTATGCTTGGCTTCCCCGAAGATGATCCAGCCGACGTGCGCCCAGAAACCGCCGTCGTGCGGGGTGTGCGGGTCGCCGGCCTGATCGGAATTCTGGTGATGAACCCGATGCGTGGCTACCCAGAAGATCGGTCCGCCTTCGAGCGTCAGCGTGCCGCAAACCGCGAAGAAGTATTCGATCCACTTCGGAACCTTATAAGAGCGGTGGGTGTGCAGCCGGTGGTAACCCATCCCGATGCCGAACCCGATGGCCATCCAATACAGCGCTACCGTTATGGCCAGTGCCTTCCAGCTGAACATGAACAGGGCGCCGACCGCGCCCGCATGGAACAGGATCAAAGCGATACTCGTTACCCAGTTGATCTGATTCTTCGCCGAAGCCGTCTTCACGGAATCTCCTCCAATTTACCTTGAAATTCCAAGCTACCAATTCCTGGGTCAAGTGATTGTAATACTTATGTAATTACGAGACTTAGGCGTTCGCCTTACCTGAGGCCGGTACGGCGGGTTATAATCTCCGCATGTATACCTACACCCGCCGACAGGCAATGGCCGCCGCCGCGATCGCTTCCTGTGTCCGCCGCCTGGGCGCGGCCACATTGTCCCAGGTTCGCCTGGGAGTCACCACGGACGAAATCGACGAGGATGTGCTCACCGCCGCCCGATTCCTCCACGAGTTCGGACTCCAATGGGCCGAAGTGCGGTCGATCTGGGGCAAGTACAACACCGTTCAGCCGCTTTCCAAGATCCAGGAGGCCCGCCACATCCTGGACGGACAGGGCGTCAAGACCTCCGTCCTCGGGACCGCGTTCTTCAAGATCCCGCTGCCGCCCGATACACCCGAAGGACGAGGCGTGCTGGACAGCCAGTGGGCGCTGCTCGACCAGGCCATGGAGCGCGCCAGGATCCTGGGCACGGATAAGATCCGCGTGTTCGCTTTTACTCACAAGGGGATGGAAAAACCGGGCGACAAGGACTTCCCCCGGATTCTGGAGCTGGTGCGGGAAGCCGCCCGGCGCGCCAAGGCCAGGAACTTCCGGCTGGCGCTCGAGAACGTGGGCGGCAGTTACGTCTCCACGGGCGCGGAAGCCGCGCGAGTGCTCAAGGCGATCAAGGAGGATTCGCTGGGTCTGACCTGGGATCCGAACAACGCCGGAGCCTCCGGCGAGAAATCGTTCCCGGACGGATTCCGCCTGCTCGACCCGGCCCGGATCATCCATGTCCATCTGCGCGACTACGCGCCGGGTCCGTCCGGCAAAATCGAGTGGCGCGCGGTCGGCCAGGGAGAATTCGACAACCTGGGCCAGATCCGGGCGCTGCTCAAGACCGGCTACAAAGAGAACTTCACGCTGGAGACACACTACAAGAGCCCACAGGGAAAGGCGCACGCCACCCGGACGTCGCTCACCGCACTGCTCGAAGTGATCAAGAAGGTGTAAGGGAGGCTTCCGCGGAAGCGGGGAGCTTGACGCCTTCCCAGCGCGCGACCACGGCGGCCGCCAGGCAATTGCCCAGCACGTTAACCGAAGTCCGCGCCATGTCCATGACGGCGTCGATACCGAGCAGCACGGCGGCGCCCTCCATCGGCAGCTGAAAGCTCGCCAGGGTTCCGGCCAGAATCACCAGCGCCGCGCGCGGTACGCCGGCCACGCCCTTGCTCGTGAGCATCAGCGTAAGCATCATGATGAGCTGCTGCCCCAGCGTCAGTGGAATTCCGGCGGCCTGAGCGACGAACACGGACGCCAGCGAGAGATACAGCGTAGTGCCGTCCAGGTTGAAGCTGTAGCCGGTCGGCAGCACGAACGAGACGATGTTCTTCGGGACTCCGAACGCCTCCATGTTCTCCAGCGCCAGCGGGAGCGCGGCTTCGCTCGAGGCCGTGGAGAAGGCGATCAGAAACGGTCCACGGGCGGCTCTGTAGAATCCATGCAGCGGAATTCGCATAAACAGGATGACCCCGCCGAAAACCACCACTACGAACAGCAGCAGCGTCAGATACATGGTGGCAATGAGCCTGCCGAGCCCGAACAGCACGCCGAAACCCTTACTCCCGACAGTGACGGCCAGCGCCGCCGCGACGCCCAGCGGGGCGAGGTACATCACGTAGTTGGTGTAGCGGAACATCACCTCCGCCAGCGATTCGGCGAACTCCACCACCGGCCGGGCCTTGACCCCGATTCCAGCGCAGGCGGCTCCGAACAGGAAGGAGAAGACCACCACCTGCAGCACATCGCCGCGCGCCATGGCGTCGATGATGCTGGACGGGAACACGTGCTCGATCACCGCCTCGAGCTTGGGAGGCTGCGCCGGCGCGGCGGCCTCGGCCGCGGACCGCTCGAGCTTCATCCCCTCGCCCGGACGGATGAGGTTGACCGCGCCCAATCCCAGAAACAGCGCGATGGTAGTGATGATCTCGAAATAGACTATCGCTTTGAGACCGATGCGCCCCATCTGCCTGAGGCTGCCGGTTCCCGCTATCCCGTAGACCAGCGTTCCGAACAGCAGCGGCGCGATGATCGACTTGATCAGCCGCAGAAAGACGTTGCTCACGATTCCCAGCTTGACGGCCACCCCCGGCGCGGCTACCCCAAGGGCGATGCCGGCGGCCATTCCCAGAAAGATCCAGGACGTGAGGGAGAGCCGCCTCATGCGCGGATCATCTTTCGCCCCACTTGAGCTTGGCTCGCAGCACGTCGAAAAACAGCATGCGCGGCGGCCGGATCAGGTGAATCGTGTGAGCGGAGGCGCGGCAGACGATCTGGTCGGCCTTCATGAGCGGCTCGCCTACCTGCCCATCGATGGTGAGAAAGGCGGCGCCGTCCTCGGCGAAACAGACCGTGCGAATGAGGCTCGATTCGGGAACGATGACCGGGCGGTTGGTGAGCGTGTGGGGGCAGATCGGGGTGATGCAGAACGCGGCCACGGACGGAAAGATGATGGGTCCGCCGGCCGAGAGGGAGTAAGCTGTCGAGCCCGTCGGCGTGGCCACGATCAGGCCATCGACCTTGTAAGAGCAGACGAACATCTGATCGACATAGGCGTCCAGATCGATCATGCGGGCGAGCGAGGCCTTGGTGATCACGGCGTCGTTCAAAGCTTCGTAGTGGGCGACGGTCCGGTCGCCGCGCAGCAATTCGACCTCGATCATTTTCCGCTTGCCCACGCGGTGCTCGCCGCGGAAGGCGCGCTCGAGCTCGGGAAAGACTTCGTCGAGCGTGATCGCGGTCAGGAAACCGAGGCCGCCGAGGTTCACCGGGAACAGCGGGATTTCGCGGCCGCTGATGGCACGGGCGGCAGACAGCAGGGTTCCGTCGCCGCCGAGGACAATAACCAGGTCGCAGCCCTCAGGCACCTCCGGCCGGGGATGCGCTTCGCAGCCGCCGGCGTAAGCGGCCGTCTCTTCGTCGCAGCGCGTGTGGATGCCGCGGGCCGTGAGCCACTCGATGAGCTTGGGCGTCAGTCCGGCGGCTGCGGGAACGTCCGGTTTGGAGAAAATGCCGATGGTCTTAATGTCGGGCATACAGGAGGAATTCCTTGTTTCCTTCAGCGCCCAGGATCGGGCTCTCGATGATGCTGGTCTCGAAGTTCATCTGGCGCGCCGCGTGCTCCACGCGGCGGCAGGCTGAGGCGTGCAGATCCGGATCGCGCACGATTCCACCCTTGCCCACCTGCTCCCGGCCCACTTCAAACTGTGGTTTGACGAGTATAACCATTTCGCCGGCCGGTTGTAACAGCGGGGCCACCGACGGCAGCACGATGGTGACGGAAATGAAGCTCACGTCCAAGACGGCCAGATCGACCGGCTCGCCGATGTCCTCCGCCCGCAGGTAGCGGGCGTTCAGCCGCTCGTGGAGCACGACGCGCGTATCGACCCGCAGCTTCCAATCGATCTGGCCCGCGCCCACATCCACCGCATGCACCCGGGCGGCGCCGCGCTGCAGCAGGCAGTCGGTAAATCCACCGGTGGAGGCGCCCACGTCCAGGCAGACGCGCTGCGCCACCGCGACGCCGAATTGATCGAGCGCGGCCGCGAGCTTGAGTCCGCCGCGGCTCACGAACGGGGGACGGCCGAGGACCTGCAGATTGGATTCCGGAGCGACGCTCTGCCCCGGCTTGCGCGCCTTGACGCCGTCGACCAGCACTTCTCCGGCCAGCACCAGCGCCTGCGCTTTCTCTCTCGATTCGGCCAGTCCCCGCTCGGCCAGCGCCACATCGAGCCGGATCTTCATCAGGCTTTGCGGCGCACGATCAGGTCCGCCAGGTCGAGCAGCCGTCGTGCAGACTCGCCGAACGGCTCGAGCGCGGCATGCGCCATTTGCAGCTCGGTATCGGCCATGCGCTTCGATTCGGCCAGTCCGTAGACGGCGGGGAAAGTGATCTTCTGTTGCTGGGCGTCCTTACCGGCCGTTTTGCCGAGGGCCTGGGAGGATTCTTCGACATCCAGGATATCGTCAACCATCTGGAAGGCCAGACCGATGTGCTCCCCATAAGATGAGAGCGCCTCGAACTGTCCGGGATCGGCTCCGGCGCAGATGGCGCCCATGCGCACGCTGGCGCGAAGCAGCGCGCCGGTCTTGGCCCGATGGATGCTTTCGAGGAGCGCCGCGTCGGGCGCCTGACCCTCGCCTTCGAGGTCGGCCACCTGGCCCCCGATCATGCCGCCGACCGTGCCGGCGGCTGTCGAAAGCTCCGCGATCAGCCGGATGCCGCAGGGGATCGTGATTTTGGTGGCCAGAATCTCGAAGGCGAGCGTAAGCAGGGCATCCCCGGCCAGGATCGCCATGGCATCGCCGAAGATTTTGTGGCAGGTGAGCTTGCCGCGGCGGTAGTCGTCGTTGTCGAGCGCAGGGAGATCGTCATGGATGAGCGAGTAGGTGTGGATGAATTCCAGCGTGCAGGCGGCCGTGAGGGCGCCGAGGGAATCGCCGCGGACGGCTTCGGCGGCAGCCAGGCACAGCAGAGGCCGGATGCGTTTGCCGCCGGCGAAGAGGCTGTAGCGCATGGCCCGGTGGATAGTGGCTGGGGGCGTGGTTTCGGGGGGAACGAGGCGATCGAGCTCGCAGTCTATCAAATGAACCTGGGCGGCCAGGTATTCGTTAAGGCTCATCCTCTGTCGGGGCGGAAGGGCTCGGGCTGAATCTTGCCATCTTTCCGGATCAGCATTTCGACGCGGGTTTCGGCCTCCTCGAGCTGCTTGCGGCAGCTTTCGCTCAGAGCCATGCCCTTCTCGAATAACTCGAGTGAGCGTTCGAGCTGCATGTCACCGCTTTCAAGCTCTTTGACTACCTTCTCGAGCTGGTCGAGGCAGCTCTCGAAGCTTTCCGGCTTGGGTTGTACATCGTCGGGCATCGATATATTTTAGCCTACGGCTTCAGGAGAGGCAGCGTGAATGGCAAGAGCGCGCTTATACAGAGCCGGGGAATTGAGGCGCTCGGTGTATCGTTCAAAGCCTGGCTCCGGACCGTTCCACCGCAGTTCGTCCACGTTTTCAAATACGGGCGCATCCAGTCTCAATGTAGCCAGGATTCGATACAAGATGGCGTCATTCCATTGCTCGAACAAGACCGCGGAGAGGCGCTGGGCGCCGCGGATCGAGGGATGCCAGCGCCGCCAGTCCCGGGGAACATCTTCAAAATGGGGATATTGGCTGAAAGTCAGCGCAGCCGCTTTCGGACCCCATCCAGGCAGGCCTGGAAAGCCGTCGGCGCTGTCGCCGACCACGGCCAGATAATCCGGAATCGATTCCGGCCTCACTCCCCACTTCGCAAGCACGGCCGCGTCATCGCGCAGGATTCCGCGCCTCCGGTCCAGTTGAACCACGCGGCTGCCGACCACGCACTGCGCCAGGTCTTTGTCCGGAGTGCAGATAAACACTTGCCTGACGCGGTCATCCATGGCGGCCTTGGACGCCGCGGACGCCAGCGCGTCGTCGGCTTCGTATTCGATCATCGGCCAGACCGTGACACCCATGGATTGCAGCGCTTCCTCGAGCGCCGGAAACTGGGCCAGCAGCGGCGCGGGCACGCCTTCGGAGGTCTTGTATCCGGGGTAGAGTTCGTTACGGAAGGACTCGACGACATGATCGGTGGCCACACCGACATGAGTGGCGCCTCCTTCGATCAGACTCAGGACAGACGCCAGTACTCCGCGAACAGCCCCGACTTCGGTTCCGTTCGTATCCAGTCCCGGGGGAACGGCGAAGAAATGGCGGAAGAGCTCATACGTTCCGTCTACCAGATGAACGTCCATATTTATCTATTGTGAACAGAAAGTGCTCTTGACGCGCGAAAAACCGGTACCAGCTCGGGTTCCGTTATTAGAAACCATTTCCGATTCGTCGGGGGCTCCGGCATCGAGATCCTCAAGGGTAACGGCTGCCGCTTCAGAACAAGCCTTTATCTGCACAACGCGGCCCGGCACGAATCTCTCCTTCCGCTGCGGCCACTGCCAAAGCGGCCGTCCCGGCGTGGACATCCAAACCGACAAAGCGTATCTTAGACATGAGCGGCCCTTCCTTCGTTTGTTCTGCCGCTCGATTTACCCCTTCGCGGCGTAATTGATATGCGAACCCTGATTTTCGCGAGCCTTTTTCTTGCGACGGCGGTGGGGCGGGCTGCCTCTCTGCCGCCCGCCTCCTGGGTGGATCCCGACACCGGACACCGCATCGTGCGGCTGACCGACGAGCCGGGCAGCGCCAGTCTCTACTTCAACCAGAATGGTTACACAGCCGACGGGAAGAAGCTGGTGTATACGACGCCCGGCGGGATCTCGGTGTTCGACCTGGCCACGCGTAAAGCACGGCAGGTAGTGCAGGGACGGGCGCGGCTGATCGACGCCGGGCGCAGGCATCAGCGGGTCTATTACATTCGCGACGGGGCGGCCTACTTCACGGACGTGGAGTCGGGCGACACGCGCAAGATCGGGGTTCTGCCGCCTCGGGGTTCGATCTCCACGGTGAACGCGGACGAAACGCTGCTGGCCGGAACGTACATCGAGGGCGCAGGCCAGGATTACGGCGGGAACCGCACGGGGCAGACGCATCCGCTCGATCAGCCCAGGAACAAGGGACAGATGATGGAGGAGCGCTGGGCGGCGCGGCTCCCGATGGGACTCTACACATTGAACGTCGCGACAGGAGAAGTGAAAACGATTCACCGGGACCGGGCCTGGCTCAATCATCTGCTGTTCTCACCCACGGATCCAACGCTGTTGATGTTCTGCCACGAAGGTCCCTGGCATAAGGTGGACCGCATCTGGACGATGCGGACCGACGGAACGCAGGTCAAGAAGATCCACACCCGGACGATGGCGATGGAGATCTTCGGTCACGAATTCTGGAGCGCGGACGGCAAGACCATCTGGTACGATCTGCAGACGCCGCGGGGAGAAGACTTCTGGCTGGCGGGGTATCAGGTGGACAGCGGCGCGCGCGTCCAGTATCACCTGCAGCGGAACGAGTGGTCGATCCACTTCAACGTGACCAGGGACGGCAAGCTGTTCTGCGGCGACGGAGGCGATCCCGGCCAGGTGGCGCGGGCTCCGGACGGTCAGTGGATCTACCTGTTCCGGCCGGAAGCGATTGCGAACCGCGGCGCCGAAGACAAGAGCTTTGTCCAGCCGGGCGTGCTGCGCGCCGAGCGGCTCGTCAACATGTCGAAACACCAGTACCGTCTGGAACCCAACGTGAGTTTCACGCCGGATCAGAAGTGGGTGGTATTCCGCTCCAACATGTTCGGGGACACGTATGTGTTCGCCGTGGAAGTGGCCAGGACCTCAGCCGTCGGGATTCACGAGTAAGGCGCGCCGCAGGCTTTGACGGCAGGCGTCACCTTGTTGGAAATTCCTCCTTCTCCCCGCGCGGAATCAGAGCAACGCAGCCCGTCCTGAGTAGCGCCGGGCAAACCAGATCCTTTCGCCCTGCCACCCGCCGCAGGAGCAACAGGACGGCCGGGCGGCTGTCTCGAAATCGTGAAATGAGTCTGGCCGCGCTCACCCAGCGGACTGCCCGGCGGCGTGATTCGAAATCTGGAAACGGATTTTTCTTTTGGGTGGCGCGATTTTCGCCACAGCAGAGGTCTCAGGACTTTTTGGCTGAGCCGTCTTCTTGTGGCTCCGCCCGCAGCAGGCGGGCCATCCTGCGGATACAGCAAATTTTTGTGAGAAAAATACTGGCCGACTCCACTACCTTTAGACACCATTCTTTTGGCCGGCGTGGATGTGCGGAGGCGCTTTGAATGTGGACACTTTGACGGCGGACAATACCCTGGCAGTCGGGACACAGCCTACTCTGGAGTTCTTGCTGAGCATCCTGGGGTCCTCTACCGAGTACTCGATCATCGGCAAAGATCTGGAAGGAAACATCCTGCTCTGGAACGAGGGCGCCCGCCGGCTGTACGGCTATGCGTCCGAAGAGGTGGTGGGTAAGGCCAACTCGGCGATTCTGCACACTCCGGAGGATGTGACCGCCGGTCTTCCCGGGCAGATCATGTCCGAGGCGCTGAACAAAGGCAAGTGGGAAGGCGTCGTACGCCGGGTCCGCAAGGGCGGCCAACAATTTTCGGCTCGCCTGGTGATCACGCCGCGTCTCGACCCGCAGGGGAAGGCGGCCGGCTTTGTATTGATATCAAAGGACACTTCCCGCGAACAGCGCTTTTCCGAGGATCTGCGGCGCACCAACCTCTTCGACCGGGCGATTGTCGGCGATCCGCAGGAGGCTGTCGACTTCATCACCAACATCCTGCAGGCGTCGACGGAATATTCGATCATCGGGAAGGGTCTGGACGGCACCATTTTGCTGTGGAACGAGGGCGCCCGCCGCTTGTACGGGTACGAGCCCGAAGAAGTGGTCGGCAAAGCGAACTCCTCGATTCTGCATATTCCGAGCGACGTACAATCCGGGTTGGCGAAGGACATTGTCCAGTCGGCGCTGAGGGACGGCAAGTGGGAAGGGACGATCAAGCGGCTGCGCAAGAACGGCGAGCGCTTTACGGCCCGGGTGGTGATCACGCCGCGGCGCGACGCGCTCGGCCGGGCGGTCGGTTATCTACTGATATCAAAGGATATCAGCAGCGAAATCAAGCTCACCGAGGAGCTCCAGGCGACGCAGTTCTACACGCGCTCGCTGATCGAGTCCAGCATTGACGCGCTGATGACCACCGACCCGCTGGGCGTCATCACCGACGTGAACGAGCAGATGGTGGCGCTGACGGGCTATTCGCGCCAGGCGCTGATCGGCTCCCCGTTCAACCACTACTTTACGGACCGGCGGCGCGCCGACGAAGGCATCAAGCTGGTGCTGCGCGAAGGCAGGGTCACCAACTACGAGCTGACGGCGCTCTCGAAAGACGGCCGGCTCACGGTGGTATCCTACAACGCGTCCACTTTCCGGGACGCCGGCGGCGTATTGCAGGGCGTCTTCGCGGCCGCCCGCGACATTACCGAGCACAAGCGGCTCAAGCAGCAGCTGCGGGACAGCCAGGCTTACAACCGCGGGCTGATCGAAGCCTCGGTGGACGGGCTGATCACGGTCGATCGCAGCGGCGTGATCTCGGACGTCAACGAGCAGATGTGCCGCATGTCGGGCTACTCCCGCGAGGAGTTGATCGGCACGCCTTTCCCGGACTACTTCAAAGACTCCGGCCGGGCGACGTCGGGAGTCGAGGAGACGTTTCAAAAAGGCATCGTCACCGATTACGTGTTGACGTTGGCCACGCGCGGCGGCCGCCTGATGGAGGTGTCGTTCAACGCTTCCGTTTTCCGGGACCCGGCCGGCGACGTACGCGGCATCTTTGCCAGCGCGCGCGACATTACCGAGCAGGCGCGGCTGCAGTCGCAGCTGGCCGAGGAGCGGGCTTACAATCGCGGCTTGATCGAGGCTTCGCTCGACGGGCTGGTGACGGTGGACCCCATGCTGACCGTGACCGACGTCAACGAAACCATGTGCCGCATGTCGGGCTACCGGCGCGAGGAGCTGATCAACGCCACATTTCCCGGATTCTTCACCGATCCCATGCGCGCTTCGGACGGCGTCCGGCTGACGCTCGACAAGGGCGCGGTCACCAATTACGAGCTGACGCTGCGGCGCAAGGACGGGGCGCAGATCCTGGTCTCCTTCAACGCGGCCATTTTCAAGGACCAGGCGGGCGCGGTGCGGGGCATTTTCGCCAGTGCGCGCGACATTACCGAGCAGGCGCGTCTGCAGACGCAGCTCGGCGAGGAGCGCGCCTACAACCGCGGCCTGATCGAGGCGTCGGTGGACGGGCTGGTGACGGTCAACGAGGCGATGACGATCACCGACGTCAACGAGAAGATGTGCCGCATGGCCGGGCGGCCGCGCAGCCAGCTGGTGGGCTCGCCGTTTCCCACCTATTTCTCCGAGCCCGAGCGCGCCGCCGGCGGTGTACGGCTGACGTTCCGCGAGGGTTCGGCGGCGAATTACGTTCTGACGCTGAAAGGCGCCGACGGCTCCAGCCTGCCGGTGTCCTTCAACGCCGCCGTCTTCCGCGATACGGGCGGCAGCGTGCGTGGAATCTTCGCCTCGGCTCGTGACATCACCGATCAGAAACAGCTGGAAGGCCAGCTGCAAGCCTCGCAGTTCTACACCCGCTCGCTGATCGAGAGCAATATCGATGCGCTGATGACCACCGACCCGCTGGGAATCATCACCGACGTCAACCAGCAGATGGAGGCGCTCACGGGCCGCTCGCGCGAGGAGCTGATCGGCTCGCCGGTCAAGGACCACTTCACCGACTCGGACAGGGCCGAGCAGGGCATCCGCCTGGTGCTGCGCGAAGGCAAGGTCACGAACTACGAATTGACCGCCCGCGCCAAGGGCGGGCGCGAGACCGTGGTGTCGTACAACGCCACCACCTTCAACGACCGCGACGGCAAGCTCCAGGGTGTCTTCGCCGCGGCGCGCGA